>JABDFB010000130.1 GCA_013286765.1 Deltaproteobacteria bacterium | reverse complement strand
AACATAAAGCCCAAGTTAAAAAAGGCGTCCGTTTCATCCAGTTCAGCAGCTTCTCGGAAGTACTTTACGGCTTCTTGATCGGATTCTTTCTTTTCATCCGAAATCATTTCCGTACCGTACATAATACCTAGGACATTCTTTGCATAGGCATTCCCATTCTCGGAAGCTTTCTCTAGAAGAGTTCGAGCCTTTTTTAATAATTTTTCTTCGTTCTGAAAAAATTCGTCATCATCTGGCCTTATGACTGCCCCGGCCGCTTCCGCAATTTTTCCAGCATTGCCTTCTTTGACTAGATCCTTGTAATGTCCGCCCGCCCAGGCTTGTGCGATCGTATTTCCTTTTTCGGCGGCATCGATGGCCCATTCGGTAGTAAATCGGTTTTGAAAATAGGTTTTCGCAATAGTAACATTGCGGAGGTTTCTCAATTTTTCTAAATGCGGTAGGAATCGATGAGTGACTTTAGCTCCAGTCAGGTTGAGGTCTTTAAGGTTTTTCAATTTTTCAAGCTGGCTAAAGTGTTTGTCGCCGACGCCAGTATTTGCCAAATCAAGCGTCTTCAGACTTGTCAATTGAGCGATCAAAGCAGCATCGTTTTGAGAGAATTTAAGACCAGGAATTCGAAGGTTTTCGAGTCTTTTTGCATGTTTTACTAAAATTTTCAATATTCGTGATAGTTCGGAACTAAACAGGTCAAAGGGTGGCTTTTTGAATCCGCCGAGGTCCACTTCGTTTAAATTCACATACTCTTCGGGATGAGACTCGAGTTCTTTTCTAAGAGAAACCAGGTCTGAGATCGTTTTGCCATTTATTCGAAAAGGTGCGGCGATTTTTTCAATAGTACCGGAGCTAACGCTTTCGATCTGAATTTTTACGCAATCAGTTGTTCCCTTTAGCCCATGACCTGGAGATGTCTTGCCTTGCTGGGAACAATGTTCTGTTCCTTTCATCTGAATGATGGGCTTTTCTGGCGTTTTCGACTTAGAGCCCCCCGCGTTTGCAAGACTGCCGAAAAGTAGAAAAATAACCACCATAAAAGTACATGAAAATTGGATCATAAAATCTATCTTAAATTAACCAGGGAACTAAAGTAAATCAGCTTTGTACATATAAGCAGACGTAGTTGCCATAAGCGTTGTTAGCAGACGGGCTTTTGTTCGTAAAAAAAACGAATCGATTGCAGAAAAAGTAAAGGAGGAATAGACTTCGCCCTAACCTACAAAAAGGAGTCTTCATGAAGCTAAACCGGACGCATGTATTTCCGTTTACGATAAATTTTGATCTTCTGGATGCTGGAAAAGCCCTTCATCATCCTAATTATCTTGTCGTATTTGAACGAGCGCGAGCGGCAGCACTTAGACTTGCCGGATATTCTGATATGGAGTTGTGGAAAGCGGGCTACGCGCTGACGGTTGCTCATATCGAGTCTCAATTTCTGAAGCCCGTGTTGCTTGGTGAGAATGTTACTGTTTTAACTCGTCTTATAGAAGCCGGGGCCGCCACTATGGCCGTTCATCAGTCGATGATTCCACTTTCTGAGGAGCATAAAGAATCATTTGTAGAATCGTACTCGGTAAAGAGGGAGTTTTTGATTCATGAATGTTCCATCAAACTCTGTTGCGTTAATCTTGAAAAAATGCGGCCAAGAAGATTTCCGCAAGAATTGGTGCGAGCCCTGGAACTCGAGCTCTAGTAAGCTCAATTTCGGAATTTTCATCTGGATGGAGACACCAATACTCATTATTTGAGTTGCACCCTTCTGCAGACTAAATCGCATCCCCTGGGTGAGCCAGGTACTACTCGGGATTTGCCATAAATATGGATAATATTATTCAGTACGGCTTATAATAGTATTGTCATGAAAAAAAGAGTCCCGCTTATTGTGGATCCAGATATCAGCTTCCTCAAAGCATGCGAAGCCTATCCAGCACAAGGGAGCCCGATTCCATTAGTTGCCAGTACAGGTCGAGAGGCCCAGGCCATCCTTTCTGACTCGAGCAAACACCTCTTAGGAACATTTGTTAACCCAAACGTCAAGAATCCCAGTGGGGTCTCGGTAATTCGTTGCGCCCATCTGCGACGACCAGGATCTGTCATTTACCTTCTGAGAGACCCCGATGACAAGAATGTCTCCCAATTTGATTTCAGCGAAGAAACTATGCGTCAATTAGGGGTTCAAGGGGTCCTTAAGAAACCTATTACCTATCCGGAAATGGCTAAGCTTGTCATGCCAACAAAGGAGCTTTTTGAGTCCACGCGTGAATTACTTAATAAGAATCGGTCTGACGACTCGCCTGACGAACCCATCGGCCAGGAAATCACGCTTGAGGATAAAAAATATATTCCTATTCGGGCAGAGAACTATCTCTCCGCCTCTCTCTCTTACTTCGACGTTTATGTGCGATTGAAGGAGGCGCGGTATGTCAAGATTTTAAAAAGGGGAGATAGATTTACTCCGGAAAAAGTTGTCGAATACATAAAGAAGGGCGCAGAATTTTTTTATATTCCGAAAGCTTTGCAAGAAC
>JABDFB010000129.1 GCA_013286765.1 Deltaproteobacteria bacterium | reverse complement strand
CGCCGGAAGCAAAGCGTCTAGTTGACTACTTTAGAACGAGGATGCCGTCATCTTAAGTAGGGAATATGTGATACCTGCTCTAGAGTGAGCCGTCAATTTGCGGAGCTAATCCTGAATATCTTTCGACCCAGTAAAATGCAGTTTCCTATTGTTCTTCCCTTTTTCAAAAGGATGATTCTGCCATTTGGTTCCAGTTGCAGAATTTGACCTTTTTGCATCTGTTTCAGACGGGATTGGATCATCAGTGATAAACCAAATTGCGAGTTCAATTCCTTTAGAGTAATGCCCGTTTCACCTGTTTGATAAACATCGACCAATAGCCGCAATGTCAACGCCCTATCTGGAAGACAAATAAAATAGGCAAATAACAATCCCAGGCTGAGGTGGGAAAGGGAATCGAAAAACAAAAATCGATAGTCTGGCTGAGATAGGTTGAAGCGAATGAACCAAATCAACGGAAGCGAGAAAATCCCGATCGCTGCGATTCTGAAATAGATATTAGTCGATCGGGTGATGCTTAAACGTCCCAGCGCCGCCGTGCCAAGAACATAGATAAGACAAGTCACCAGAATGATAGTGCCAAGAGTAATCACTTTAAATATTCCTCTGAAGTCGACTCCACTGTAATTCCGCCGCCTTTTCCAAGTGCAAAAATGGAATACAGGACGAGAGTAAGGATTGCTATGGTCTTTCCTTTAGGTTCTACTTTAAAATGCCCGTCTTCAAGTTTAAGATATCCGCCACCAATCAGACCTGGAATACGACGATTTAACATACGATCCATTTCCTGAGGTGCATCTGTTAAATTCTTGGTTTTACTATAAGACTGAGAGATGGAATCGACGTGACACAAGTCTTGATTCGCGCAAAAGTCAGCAAGCAGACCACCAGAGAATCCCCAAAGGATACTGTAAAACGAGTTCCACATAGTGAAGCAACAAACTGTGTAGAATATTAGTCCTGAGAACCAGGCTGCTAGTTGAATTTGATCTTCAGGTAGCCCTGCGCCACGAGTAGTGCAAAAGATATAGAGGCCGGATAAGACCGCCCAATATAGCAAAAAAAAGTGCCGCGGACAGCGAGGCCGAAAGAAGAATACGGTTATCCAAGAGAGCAATAAGTAGAGTAAGAATAAGAGAACACCTAGCAGGACGAATTCCATCTATATCCCGCTTTCCAAAGGAGCAATCTTCAGACCGTCCAACATGAATGCGACCTCCCGTTGGTCTTGAGCTATACCAACGCTAGAGAGTATTTTCGCGTCTGGGTGAATGAGTTCAACTCTTAGTATTCCGTCGTTCAATTCACTATCTACATTAATGGTGATTTGCTCACCTTTTGGATTTTTAAAGACCTTTTCTACAAAAGACTTGCCGTTTACTTTGACTTCCAATCGTTGTCTTTTTGAAGAACCTTGAATCAGAGGACTCAAATGTAACTGCAGCTGCATTGCCTGATTATGATGGCGAGGGATCACGATTTCAATAAGAGATGATTTTCCCTTGGTCCAGATTGTGTTGAGATCAGGTGACTGCCATCCCCACTTCAAGAGAGAAGAGACTTTCGGATTCTCATTCTGATGAATCTGGCCAAACTTCAGTTCTTTGCTGAATTCGAATTTTTGACGAGGCATCCAAAGCGCATATTGTCCATGGCTGAAGACTTTTTCAATATAATTGCCAGCTGCTAACCCATAGAAATCAGGGTAGGTCAAGATCAGAGCATCATATTTCATATCTTGGAAAAGTTTGTCGTAAACTTTATCAGGACTTCGGTCTTTCAAACCACCGATCGCTTTCTCAGTTTGAAAAAAATACCAATCGAATTGTTCGATATTGAAATCTGCGTAAAAATTGGCTGGCGAGTTGGACATGAGGGCCTTCTTGTCCTTACTGAGGATGGCATTGGCACCTGCGAAGAATTTTTCTGTGTCTGTCCATTTTCGAAGGGGATGCTGATCATAATTATGGCTAATGATTTGCTTGATTGGTGGTCCAAAGCCGGCAAAGTCAAGGCCTTTTGCTTGATATTGAAAAAGGAAATTTACACCAGTCCAAAAAAAGAAAAGGAGGAGAGGTATCTTTTGTAAATATGGATTTCCCGCCAGTTCCTTCATCTGGATCACGGTATAGGCTACTAGCACGCTCGCCAAGGGAAAGACCCCAACCAAGTATCTGATCTGATAAAAAAATAAATGATATACAGTAAACGAGCCGACGAGTAGCGCTGAAAGAAAGAACATCGATCTTCGCTCGATTCTCCCTTTATAGAGAAGAACCAATGGCAAGCAACTGATAAAGATAAAGTACAAGAAGCCTAATCCAAAACGATGGACTTGAAAGTTCAGATAGGTTTGAGTGAAATCGAATGTGATAGTTTTCAATAATTTTAGCGAAAGAGGAGGAAGCTTTCCTATCCCTAAGTTCATTAATGAAAATTGGTGAAACATTGGTGATAAAAAGATGTCATTGAAGAGTGGGAAGACTGGATTTCTGGTGTAGATATAATTCCGGATTAAACCCGGAGAGA
>JABDFB010000128.1:1136-2534 GCA_013286765.1 Deltaproteobacteria bacterium | reverse complement strand
GGAAAGAAATAAAGAGGAGAGTGCCTTGCCTTGTTCAGCGTTAGGACCGATTCCATGTGACTTCTCCAATAAAACTGCCGCTTCTACAGCTTCGAAGACCTGGTCGGCGGGAATTACTTTCCCTTCTTCTGACTCTATGAGGATCTGTTCATAGATGATGTCAACCATCTCCTGCGGTGATCTAACAAGACCTTCTACTTTTACATTTTTTAACAAACCTACGATTAATTTGAGAAACTCTATATCCTCTACCGCACTCATGTTTTCTGCCGCCGACTCATAGAGTGCCATCACAACTCCGATATTAGGAGCGATAGGTGCCTTCTTTGTATTACGTGCGTTAAGCAAAACTACCGATCTAGCAAGTGATACCGCTAGCGCTGGTTCGAAACCGGGCTCTGCCCCTGTGAGGACCAGTAGCTTTCTGCACTCTCCAAGTAGTTCTTCAAGCTTTAGAAGCGCTTCATGATTTTCTGGTGCTGTCTGCCTGAGAGAATCTACCTGTCTATTGATCGCCATGGATAAGGGTCCCATCAGACTCTGAATGATTCTTCTGCGCTTTTGCATCGATGTTTCAAAGTCTTTTACCAGCACAGCTCGTTTTTTCTTAGATAGAGAGTTATTGGAGTCGATCTCCAGAGCCTTTTTCATCGTAAGTCCTATTACCTGACCCATCAGCTTCAGATACGGTAATGTCTCAGAGATAAAGAAGGGGTCTTCCTTCAGTCTAGGAAGAAAACAGGATGGTAAGAAACCTCTAGAACTCGAACCTGAGTGCAATAATAAATTGAGGTATTTATTCCGACTCTCGGAAGTATGATCACCTTGAAAATCGATAAGCTCACCAACATCTATGAGGCCATTTAGTCCGACCAGCAAATGGCGAGAAATTATATCGCTGTTTTTCCAAACATCTAGCTTCCTTTTTAGGGCTCCTACATAAGCGGCTAAAAATTCGGGCACGGTGTTATCTTCGACGAAAAACTTCGGAGTTTTTCCTCCGATTCTCAGAATACATTTAAAGAGATCAGTAGTCTTTTGCACACTGGCGTCTTCGTCGTTTATGATATCAACAAAGCCATTCCCTCTGATTTGATTCAATGCCACTTTTGCTCTCTTAAGAAAGGCGTCGTTTAAGTTTTTTGGAAGGTGCGAAATAACAGTCAACTCATCTAGGCTCTTTTTCCCATGAGCCTTTGAGATAGAGGCCGAGTCATCTGCGGCCCAAGTACTAGTGCAACAAAATAAAACCGCTAGGATCAAAATACGGTTCACCATATCTACTATGTTCCCTTATATTTGTATCATCATATAAACTAAAAACATTTATAGAATGATAATTTAAACCATTAATTAGTAGAAAATGATCGTAGTTCAGTAGACACATCGACTCTGCCC
>JABDFB010000128.1:180-1110 GCA_013286765.1 Deltaproteobacteria bacterium | reverse complement strand
ATGAAATTCCACTAGTGGCCGCCTAGTATTTTAGCGTATATACGCAATGCGTTAGTTACCAACAGCTTCGAGGAAACGTCTTTTTAAAAGAGAGACGACGAAACTAATCACCTGGCTAATGAAAGCAATATTCGTGAATTAGTTGATATTTGTGTTGGGAGAATGCCTATGCTACAAGGTTCCTATTCTACATAGAATAGATTAAGAGTACTGAATGAATAAGATTGCCAATCTTAGTACGCTTGATCGCCTATTTCCCGGCGAAAGCGAAATGGCAGCTCGTATGCGGACCTTTGATTGGTCAAAGAGTGAGCTTGGAAATCCCGAAAATTGGCCGAGCCATCTTCAAACAGCTGTTAGGATTTGTCTTACCTCCCGATTTCCTATCGTCATTTTCTGGGGAAGAAATCTTAATCTCCTCTACAATGACGGGATTATTCCATTTCTCGGACACATAAAGCACCCGCGTGCTCTCGGAAGAAGAGCGATCGAAAGTTGGAGCGAGATCTGGACGATAATCGATCCAATGTTCAAAAGTGTCTTTGAGACAGGTCAGGCCACTTGGTCCGAAGACTTGAATTTTTTCTTTGCTCGTGAACTTCCTGAGGAAGAAGTGTACGTAACTTTCACTTATGGGCCCATTTTGGCCGAAGATGGCCAGCAGGTGGATGGGATCTTTTGTCCATGTAGAGAGACCACGGACCGTGTTGTTGCGGCAAGACGCCTAGAAACGCTTCGAAGGCTCAGCACTCAAGCTCCCGCAGACTGGTCTGTTGCGATGGTTTGTCGTGAAACGCTCCAGGTCGCTTTGGAAAATCCGCAAGACATTCCTCTCGCTGCGCTTTATCTGCCCAATGAGGAGTCGGATTGCGTTTCGATGAGCAGTTTTCAAGTGAAACCCGATATCCCCTTGAGCTTCGTCTGATAGAC
>JABDFB010000128.1:0-170 GCA_013286765.1 Deltaproteobacteria bacterium | reverse complement strand
GTAAAAGCTGTGATGTCGGTAGGTTCGAAGCTGGCCTGAATTCGACCCGCTTCAACGGCCGGACTAGAAGGATTGCATCCCCTTCCAAAATCTCTTTCTTTGAAATCTATTGGCTCTTCGCCTTGGCCTATGGCGAATGTATTTAATAATTCCGGCGCTGAAGAAGTGGA
>JABDFB010000127.1 GCA_013286765.1 Deltaproteobacteria bacterium | reverse complement strand
CGATCCCATATTTTAGACAAGTCTCATATATATTCGGAAATTTTGTTTTCAACGCATTCTTCGGAATTACGGAGCAATCCAGATACACGTGTTTATCGCCGGTGCGTTTCATTTCCATATCGATGGCCCTTGCTACTACATCGCGTGGTGCGAGTGAGCCCATCGAATGGTATTTTTGCATGAATTCTTCACCTCGAATGGTAATTAAGACTGCCCCTTCGCCTCGGAGAGCTTCAGAAATCAAAAAAGTTCGAGCGCTTGGATGGTACAAACACGTTGGATGAAATTGCATAAACTCCAAATTAGCAACTCGTCCGCCTGCCCGATAAGCCATCGCAATTCCGTCACCCGTCGCGGTATCAGGATTCGAAGTGTAGAGATAGACTTTGCCAGCACCTCCGGTAGCTAGGACCGTAATATCGGCTCCCACAGTAGTGACTTTTCCAGTTTGAATATTCAGAACATACGCGCCTAAACATCGACCCGGTTGATCAGGACGTTTGTAGAGTTTGCCTTCCGTAATCAGGTCGATCGCAATATGGTATTCGAGAATTTCTATATTGGGATGACGCTCCACTTGTGCCACCAATGCTTTTTCAATCGCTAGCCCTGTTAGATCATCCGCATGTAAAATTCTGCGTTGGCCGTGCCCACCCTCTCGATGGAGATCAAAGACCTCTGTTGGATCAGCTGCCGCAAGCTCAGCAGCCACCTGCCTCTTGGTAAATTCGACACCCAAATTGATGAGCTCTTGGACCCTTGCTGGACCTTCTCGCACACAGAGATCCACAATATCGGGATGGCAAAGGCCGGCTCCCGCTATTAAAGTGTCTTTTTTATGTTCTTCAAAACTGTCATCTTTAGACCAGACTGACGCAATTCCACCCTGGGCGTAGCGGGTAGCTCCCTCTGTTCGGTCTGCTTTGCAAATCAGAGTAACATGACTATGCGCCGCAAACTTGAGGGCGGCGCTGAGGCCGGCAATACCGGTGCCAATGATTATAATATTGCTTGTGGCCATTTTAAGAATTCCTTGTGAATCTCATACCACTGACATCTCTAAACATCGAACTAAAGAAGTAACTTGTGTTATAGACTGAGGTGAACAGGAGCTATGATTACACCATTACCGAATCGAATTAAAGATGCTGGATCTGTCCGAGTGGAGGCCCTCCATAAGAGCTTCAAGGGAGGGAGTGAGCGCGTTCTTCAGGGAGTGAATATTGACTTTCCACCCGGTCAATTGACTTACTTATTGGGGGGGGTCAGGTTCCGGAAAGTCAGTTTTGCTAAGACATGTTCTGGGCCTCATGAAGCCTGATGCCGGCCGTGTTTTTATTGATGGCGAAGATATCAATCAGTTAAATTTCAGACAATTGGCGCAGACACGGCTTAAATTTGGAATGCTCTTTCAGAATGCAGCGCTTTTTGATGATATGAGTGTTTATGAGAACGTCGCTTTTCCGTTACTAGAACATACGCAGCTCCAAAAATCGGAAATTTTAGAAAAAGTGCGGTCCACCCTGGCGACTTTGGGAATGGACGGAGGTTTAGATAAGTTTCCTAACGAACTCTCGGGTGGGATGAAGAAAAGGGTCGCCTTAGCACGTGCGATTGTTCGAGAACCGTCGGTCCTTCTCTATGACGAGCCGACAACCGGTCTCGATCCTGTGACCCGAACAACAGTGGACGAACTCATCGAAACCTTAAAACGCGAACTGAAGTTGACTTCCATCGTCATTAGTCATGATTTAGCATCGGCGTTGACATTGGCTGACCGCATTGCCTTTCTTTACAGCGGAAAAATCGTTTTTTTTGGAACTGCAGCGGAATTTCGTGTATCAGACCATCCTGAAATTCAGAAATTCCTGAATGCAGAGCGTCGTGTCGCTGCAAGTTTTCAAGGCTAGGCTTCTCATTCGCTTCTTCTCAGTTTATGCTTTATGAGAGATGGATCAATGGCTAATTCGAACCGTACAGAATAGAATTGCAGGGCCCTTCACGAAGGACCAGGTAGTCAAACTCGTTTTAGACCACAAATTGGGTTTGCAGGACGAAATCTGTCCGGCAAATGGATACTGGGTTTATCTCTACGAGCGCGACGAGGTTATAAAATATTTAGGAGTGGAATATCCAGTTTCCAAAGATGGCGAACATAAGGAAGACGTTACTGAAACCGAAATTGTGACTTCCTCCGATGATACAACCGATCCGGGCCTAGATTTTAGGCGTCGCCAGATGCAGGCAAATGGACAAGTTAGATCGACAGCGAAAAGACCGGCGTCATTAACCCAGCGGCCATCCGAAATAAGGACTAGCATCGACCCTGACCCAGAGGGCAGCGATTCCTATAAGAGCTGGTTCGCCTTACTCGTCATAGTCCTCGGCATCGTGCTTCTGCTCGCTTACTATTTTATGGAAAAATAATTTCTAAATGATGCCCCCAAGTACCTTCCGTCGCATGTAGAAAACGCGATATTCTAAAGAAGAACTTGCGGTTGCGACCAGTCCTGACGTCAAGCAAAGCTAACCAGCTGTTGAGAGA
>JABDFB010000126.1 GCA_013286765.1 Deltaproteobacteria bacterium | reverse complement strand
CCGGTTCGTCTTTAGTTAAGCCTAATGTCGAGCAACCAATGTCTGTCAACGAAATGGCGATAAATAACGATAATTTTAAAAAGCGGATGTTCATACCATCCTTTTATCGGTTACCCTTCAAACAAAGCTGAGACTTGGCACAAAAGGAAATTAAAAGTATTCTAAATAAGAATGGCCAAATCACTTCCCAATATCAAAGGGATGCTCCAGGAGATCTTAGGAGGTCTTGACTCATCTGACCTCGGTACCAAAAGAATGGCGAGAGCTTTTGTTCTTTGCCTTTTCGGAATGGGCGTGGTTGTTGCGGTGGCGATCTATACGGTCGTCGATCGACAGATAGCTTATCGAAAGAGCCACGCAGCACCAAAACCCTCCCATATCGAAGAAAGCGAAGAAGAACAAAAGAAACCGGTAAAGCCCGAGGACCTGATTGCTCAACTCGGTAGTTTTGTGGTGGCCCTAAAGCCCATAAAAGATCAAGATCAAGCTGTTCAAGTCGGCAAGAAAATCATGAACCTTGCCTCTCTTGAGGTTGTGTTCATTTGTGATAGCCCCGATACTCGGGATTATGTTCAGGGCAACTTAGTCCAGGTTAAGGATCAAGTCACCGAGGCACTCACTACCATGGAGCGACAACAGCTCATGACCGTCGAGGGCAAGCGTAATCTCGGGGCAAAGATTATTCATGTTGTTAATCGTTGGCTTCCCAGCGGGAAGATAAAACGGGTTTATTTCCCTAAGTTTATAGTGGATTGACGGCCGGCGCTAACATCATATTCGCGAGAGCAGACTTCCGGTCTTTCACAACTCCCGCCATCCTGGCTGTTGTGAATCTCGCGGAATATGATGTTAGCGCCGGCCTCCAATCCATATAAATTGGGGTACGTCAGCCCCGGCGAAACGGGGAAAATCACAAGCAAGTACTGACAGGTTCTGCGGCTACCAAGAGGGGGGTTTTACTGGCTGATTTTCGCCTAGGGCCTTCGACTTTATGCCGTTTTAGCATTTCAAAGAGAGTACTCCTTGCGACGCCCAGGAGTTTCGCTGCTTTGCCCCTATGGCCATTACAAATCCGAAGAGATTTTAGGAGCATTACGCGTTCCATTTCGTGGAGACTGAGTACGGCAGAGCCTAATTCTAGTTCGGGACTCTGGCGGATATGATTTGGAGTGAGTAGGAAATCAAAGCATTCTTCGCTCAGGACCGATGAAAAGGTGCTCGAAAGACTCGTAGCTCGCTCGACCGCGTGTTGGAGTTCACGAACATTTCCTGGCCAGGTATGAGCTTGGAGCCGGCACAGGGCCTGAGGCGATAAAACTCTCCCATGTTGAAGGGCAAAGGTACGAGACAAGAGCTCGATGTCATTAGGCCGAGAACGTAAAGATGGAATTTCGATTGTAATCGAAGCAAGTCGATAAAATAGATCTCGGCGAAATTTCCCTTCTTCTACTAATCTCTGGAGAGGATGGTGAGTGGCACAGACCAGGCGAACATCGACTCGAGCGGTTCGATCCGCGCCAATCGGACGAATTTCGCCATTTTCGAGGAAACGCAGTAGCTTCACCTGAATATCCATAGAAAGATCGCCGATTTCATCCAAAAACAGTGTTCCACCATGGGCCTGTAGGAGAGCTCCGGGACGATTTTGGACCGCACCGGTAAAAGATCCCCTTACGTGTCCGAAGAGTTCGCTCTCAACCAGTGAAATCGGTAGTGCTGCACAATTCAGAGGAATAAAGGGCCCAGATCTTCGATCACTCCATGCGTGAATCAGATGCGATATAATTTCTTTCCCGGTTCCAGTTTCGCCCGCGATATAGACCGAAAGAGCCGTAACAGCTGCTTTTTTACTCAGCCACATGGTTTTAATCCCCTCGTCGGATTGAGTAAGCCAAGGCCGCACTCCACTTGGAACACTAGGGAGTACCTCTTCTTCCTGTTGCTGCGATTCAATAGAACAGGCTGTTTCGCCCACGTAAAAGGGAATTCCTACAGGCAAAAGCGCCTCGCGAACCGATAGATCTGCCAGTTTAATAGCCGGCGAATGGGGCGGAACCTTAATCCAGAATGGAGAAATTTTTCCAGATTCGACTAAACCCACCGCGGGATGCAAAACCGCCACTTCTGTCGGTAGTGTCGGATCTCTTAGAATAATATCCGAATCTTGGTGCCTTCCTAGAGTAGCGCTACCGTTAAGTTGGAACTTCCTGAATTCGCCAGATGGATCCCGGACTCTCAGTTGCCAAGTTGACATTACCATTCTCCTTTTTTGCGTGAGCCAGTTAATTTGTTCGTTCGTTTCGATTTTTCACATTAGGCAAATCACATTCCAAAGGAGCTGATTTAGAGTAAGATTGGAGGGGAATAGCGATAAACTACAATCATTTCGAAAGCTTGCCTCAATTAAATAAGTCTATCAGTATATAAGTTGGAATAAAACTTACGGAATTGGCAGCGTGAACCGGTTTCACCTGTATTCTCGTTGGGTAGACTTGAACCAAATGCATAAGAACGCTATTTAGTAGGGATGAAACTGAGTTCACGTTATTTGTTTGCGCTAGCGGATATGAAGCAGATCCCGGGTCTTTTTAAAGGGTCCTTTTTGAAGGGCTTTCGCGAGCCTAGGATAGCTTTCGTGGGGCGCTCCAATGTAGGAAAAAGTTCACTGATTAATGCGGTCATGGGC
>JABDFB010000125.1 GCA_013286765.1 Deltaproteobacteria bacterium | reverse complement strand
AATAGTGATGTAGAGGTTCTATCCAACCAAGTTAAAGATTTAAACAACTACGGTCGCGAACTAGAACATCTAAAAGCGCAAGAACTGTCCGACTATAAACGAGAACTCGATGAGACCACAAAAATTGAAGTCAGAAATCTGGACGACTCGTATAAAAAAAACCTGGCCAGCCTTCAAGAAGAGGCCAACAACAGAAATGACTATTATAGCCAACGCTACAACGATACGCTAAAAGACAAGGAAGCCAACTTCGCCAATATTATTCGAAATCAAAACACCGATCACCATCGACAAATCAAGGAAGGAGCCGATACCTACAACACCAAGATCGACCAATTAGATCAACAAAGGATCACAAACGAAAAAAGATCTCAAGAATTATTGGAAAGAAAAACGGATGAATTGAATTCCGAGCATCTCGTCACCCTTGAGAATCAGGCTAAGGCCTACGAGGATACCATCGCACGAATCAAAAACACCGATGAAGATCAGATCAATACCCTACAGAAGAGTCTCCAAGTCCAAAGAACGACAGACGATACCTCTTCGATCTCTCCTGCCGCCGAGGCCACCCTCAGAAAGCAGATTGTCCGCGAATACGAAAAGGCTCTAAAAACAGAAACCGAAAAAAATAAAATGGCTCTTGAAGAGTCAAAGACTAAATCCACCGAAAATTACAAAAAAATGGTTGAAGAACTAACAGCGCGCGAGGTCGTTCTCCAACAGACAAGCGCAAACGAAATAGCCGGGAATCGCGCACAGTTTTTTACCTCTCTTCAAGAATCAGAAGAAGCATCCAAGGCCAAACTTCGCGAACAAGAGTCCGAACATGACAAAGAACGAGAGAACTTATATCGGTCCTTTGGAAACGTTATGGAACGCCAACGACAGGACTACGAACATATCCTTCAAGTTACTCGAAGTGATGCAGAATCTCGTCTAGATGAATACCGGCGGGATACGGAACTGCGAGAACGCAACACCCAGCGAGAGTTCAGCACTAAACACGCAGATACTGTTCGCGATTACGAAAAGAAGCTGAACGAACTAAAAGCAACTTCCGACTTTAAACTAGAGAACTTAAAAGCTGAAAATCAGAGAACAGTCACCGAAATGGAACGACAGGCCAAGCAAGACATGGAGTCCCAAGCGAAGGGCTTCGAACAGAGAATAGCTCAAATTGACGTCCAAAACAAAGAAAGAGAACGTTCTATTGTGCAAAACTATCAAGATGAGTTAGATAAAGTAAGGCGCAATTATGAACTCTCTAGTCAAAAGAAAAGTTAAAATCGTCTGCACACTCGGCCCTGCTTCACAGACCCCAGAACAGATCGCGGCTCTGATTGATCAAGGAATGGATGTCGCCAGGCTCAACTTTAGCCATGGTAAACATTCCTTTCATTCAGGTTTGATCGACACGATCCGAAAAGTGGCTAAAGAAAAAGATCGTTCCATCGCGATCATGCAGGACCTCCAAGGACCAAAACTTAGAGTCGGCGTTTTGCCTAAGGAAGGGATTACCCTCAATGCCGGCGATGTGGTTCTTTTATATCCAGAGGGTGCATCTCCCAAGCTTTCTACTCATGGAAAAATTCCCATTCCGATTTCTGCAGAGATCGCCGGGCCTGTTTCAGCCGACACTCAAAAAGACGCACTCATTCTGTTTGATGACGGCAAAATTATGACCCGCGTGACCGAGGTTTCCTCGCCTGAACTAGTGGTACAAGTCGAAGTCGGTGGTTTATTAACGAGTCAAAAAGGAATGAACTTGCCGGGCACTCCCTTGTCTATTCCTTGTTTAACTGAAAAAGACTTAGAAGACCTCAAATTCGGTATCTCAAAGGGAGTTGATGCTGTGGCCATGTCTTTTGTCAGAACCGTACATGACATCGAGACTCTGAGAGATAAAATGCGACAACTTACTCAGGAGCCTCCGATTGTCATTCCGAAAATCGAACGTGAAGAAGCTATCGATTTTCATGAATCGATCATTGCTATTTCTGACGGGCTTCTTATCGCTCGGGGCGATATGGCGGTGGAAGTCGGTGTAGAGCGTGTTCCCAGTATTCAAAAGAAGCTCATCGCCAGCTGCAACCAAGCCGGCGTTCCGGTCATTACCGCTACCCAAATGCTAGAATCCATGATCAACTCTCCTACTCCCACTCGAGCCGAAGCAACCGACGTCGCAAACGCCGTATTTGACGGGACCGATGCGGTGATGCTTTCCGCAGAAACGGCATCAGGAAAATATCCCGCAGAGAGTGTCCGGACCATGGTGCGAATTATTTTAGAAGCCGAGAGAATGCGAGAGACATACTCACGGCATGCGGACCTCCAGCCCCGCCACGGCTCAGTAGTGGATGCTATCGAGCATTGTGCCGCTGAGACCTCAGAAATCGTAGGGGCTGTGGCAATTGCCTGTCTAACCCACTCTGGAATGGCCGCTAGAACGCTCGCAAAGTACCGCCCAAAAATTCCTATCGTTGCCATTATGGATAACGAAGCTATTCTCCGTCGACTTTCTTTTGTCTGGGGTGTCCAAGGAACATTAATTCCAAAAATCGTAGCCACCGACGACCTGTTCGCTATGGTCGAATCCGTTCTAAAGACGAATGGATGGGCCATGGCCGAAGACCTTGTTGTCGTCACTGCCGGAATTCCGACCTTACGCCGTGGCACCACCAATATGGTTAAAGTTCACCGTGTCGGCGCCCAGCGAGACGGCCGTAAGTAAAAATTCCATGCGGTCTTGCCCGACCCAAACGAACCTGCTACTTCATTCTCTCTATGTCACAATTCTCTCACTCCGATGAACACACTCCGTTGATGAAGCAATATTGGGACCTCAAATCTCAAGTCAAAGACGCCCTTCTTCTTTTTCGAATGGGTGATTTTTATGAGCTTTTTGGCGATGATGCAGTCGTCGCATCTGGGATTCTCGAAATTACCCTTACGTCACGTGATAAGAACAAAACAAATCCTATTCCTATGGCAGGCGTCCCGCACCACAGTGTTCAGGGTTATATTCAAAAACTATTGAAAGCCGGAAAAAAAATCGCCATTGGCGAACAAGTCGAAGACCCAGAAACCATCAAGGGCACTGGTAAAATTGTCCGACGAGAAATTGTTAGAATCCTCACCCCCGGTGTTCAATTTGATGCGGAAGGCTCAGAAGCGAATTACCTCGCCATTGTTCTAGAAAACAATGACAGCAGTGGCAAAGAATTATTCGTCCTCGCCTGTCTTGACGCCTCCACGGGCGAAGCTTTGGTGAGCGAACCCTTGCCCCTGAGCGAAATCGCGAACGAAATCCGGGCCCTTCCCATCCGTCATTTGTTGCACTTAGAACCCGGATTAGATTTTACGAACTCTTCACTTTCACCTTTTGGTTC
>JABDFB010000124.1 GCA_013286765.1 Deltaproteobacteria bacterium | reverse complement strand
ATTGTTAATCTCTTACGAGTTTCCGAGCTTCTCCGCTTCTCTAACGACCCGTCATTACTCGAGGATGTTATTGAAGAAGCAAAAAAGAAAATAGTTGTCATAGACGAAGTTCAAAAGTTGCCGTCGCTCCTAGATGAAGTCCATAGACTTATAGAAGAAAAGAAAATACGCTTTCTACTTACCGGAAGTAGCGCAAGAAAACTCAAGAGGAATCAAGCCAATCTCCTTGCCGGAAGAGCCCGGGTGTTTCATCTTCATCCTATCGTTTTCAAAGAAATCCCTGCATTTGAATTGGATCAGTATCTCCTTTGGGGAGGACTACCTGAAGTTTTGACTGCTAATGACAAAAGAGAGTTTTTGGATAGCTATTTGGAGACCTACCTGAAAGAAGAAATTTTGGCTGAACAGGCAGCACGCAGCTTGCCACACTTTTCTCGATTTTTGAAAACCGCAGCTTTGTGCTCGGGGGAGTTAATTAATTATTCCGAAATAGCCAGCGACGCACAACTTCCGGTATCGACGGTAAAAAACTATGTAGAGGCTCTGCAGGACACTCTGGTAGTAAGCGTTCTCGAGCCGTGGAATGAAAGCAAGAAGAGAAAATCAATCCAAACAGCTAAATTCTATTTATTTGATGTAGGTGTTAGGAATCGCATTCTGAATATAAATGAAATCCCAAAAAAAACAGATGTATTTGGGAAAGCATTCGAACATTTTATCTTCATGGAGTTGAAGGCTTTTCAAAGCTATTCAAAACAGCGTCTCCCGTTATTTTTTTGGCGATCCACTAATCATCACGAGGTGGACTTTTTAATTGATAATCAAGTGGCCCTGGAAGTGAAATCAAAAGAAAAAGTCAGTGAAAGAGACGCCAAAAACCTTTTTGCCTTGAAGGAAGAGGGGACTCATACAACTTTTATCGTGATTTCTCAAGATCCGATAAATCGTAAGCGAGATGGAATTCTGTATCTTCATTGGAGAGAATTCTTGACCCGTCTTTGGTCTCAGGTGAATTCAGACAATGGTCTGGAATTCTAATATTTTCGATACCTCGGCATTTTTCGCCTAAACTCTTCAACATCAGTAATCAGCTCCGGTCGTTCGAAGAAATTCTTACTCTTTGGCCGAACGCACTGACCTTTCTCTCTATCCTGTCCAACTATATAAATCGTAAGTGTTGGAGCGCCGCCCTTGTAGGAGAAAGCTTTTTCGAAAGTCTCGAGTATCTCTTCCTGAGTAATCATTTTTAGAGCTTCGATTTGCTTTTGTTTCCAAAGAGTGTCGCGATCGTAATCAAAAATAGTCTCAGATGTGTGGGAGAACTGTTGGTCAAAGCTAGTGGGTTCTTTGCTCAGCCTTTCGAGAGCCGCTTCCCTCAATTGTTCAAACTTCTCCGGAGTAAGATCTCTAAATAATTCGACGGATTGAGGAATCCATTCTGTGACATGCGACCGAATTTGCTCTAATGGGTATTCTGTCTGGATTAAGAAAGATACTTTGGTGGAAAGTAACTCTGCATCGATGCCAGCCTTTACGATATAACCTAGCCCTTTTTCAGTTCGCATTTCCTTAAAAAAAGGCGTCTCCAAAACGCTATTACCTATTTGCGCTATCGCGTGGAGTTTCGGAGTAGTTGGACCAAGATTGTACGTAAGCAGATACGCATTATTTTCACCTGATGCTGCAGACCAAAATTCGTAAGCATTGCTATTACCATTGCCGTCAAGGAGCCTCACTTCAACATCTCTTTCGCGTAATTCCGGCGCCAGGGGCATCATCGGAAAATTTGTCTTGAGTGCGGTGTAGACCTCCAAGAGCTGGTTTGGTGTAATATTCCCAAATCCTAGGCCGCGCACAAATCCGCGTTGAAGGAAATTCTTGCCGTAGGCCTGAATATCCTCGAGAGTTAACTCCCTTAAGAATGGAAGAATTTCCTCAGGTGAAAAAGTATCGGGAGTTAGAACTCGATGAAGCTCAATTCCAGCTGCCAAAAGATACGCCGGTAGGAAACGTTGGTTTTCCTTATTTTGGATTAGTTGATCTTTTGTGCTTTTAAATTCAGTCGAAGAGAGGTCCATTTTTCTCGTTAGAGATAAAGCTTTGGTGGCAAACGGAACCAGATTATCCGTATAGCCTGAAAATTGAATTTCATGATTTGAAAAAGAATAAATATAGCCAGCATCCAAAGCATCTGCCAAAGAACGAGAAAGATATTTCGTGAGTGCTGCCACATAAAGTAACTCGGTGGCATGCTCTTTTGGGCTTCTTGTTTTAATCGTATCTATCCTAAATTGTACATTGGCTTTGGGTTTCTTAAATTTGTGATGGGTCTGAATCCATAGTTCTTTCTGCCCGTCCCTGGTAATTAATTCAGGTTTTTCGTGCGAAGAGCCCACTATATCAAGGGTCTTCGGCAAGTAAGAGTTTTCTGCGGGGTAGGTAAAATCCACCTGCGATAATTCTTTAACCCAGGCATCGATTTGGGCAGGTTTGAGCGGGATTACAGAATAGTTAATATTATAAAACGACTCATGTCGTGTCGTATCGATATTGGGCGCGGTCAGTCGGATTTGAAGGTGCCGTGAATTTAATGATTTTAGTAATTCTTCGAGGGCGTTTGGATTAAACTGAGGAAGTAGGGTCGAAGCGTATGCGAGGTCGGTGAAATATGCTTTTGCATTCCAAAACTGAAGTTGGCAGCATCAAAAGCACCGGTCAAAGGAGTTTCAAAAAGCATATCAAGTTCGGTGAATCGCTTCTGTGTTTCGTAGTAAGAGCGTTGTAGGCCTTGCTGCTTCAGAAATTCTAAGTATTTGAAAAAATACCCGCAAATGGACTTCCAGTGATCATAGCCTGATTTAGAAAGGTCGAAAGTTACTTTGAATATAGGTGCCGGAGCTATTCCTTGTTCTTCAGTATGAGCTGAGAGTCCAACGATCCATCCATTCATTTTTAACAGATACTGCAGAGTACCAGGTTCCTTACGTCTTATGAAATTCTCTAGAAAGAAATGTGGACGCGAATAATAGAACTGATTAGTCGAAGAAATCGGAAATTCCAAGGAAAGGACGTATTTGTCGCCGACTGGCTGCGTTTGAATAATTCTTGGGAGATCCTGTTCCCTATAAAATGGGAGCTCTCGTGCAACATCGACAGGTGGTGCTGGATTCGGTGAAAGTTCCGTAAATTTTTCCTGAATGAGGGGCTGAAGCTGTTCTGCAGAAAGAGGGCTGATAACAGCGAGTTTCATTTTTGAAGCAACATAGTGTTTATTAAAAAAAGCAATAACGACATTTCTTGGAACATTGCTCAGAGTTTCTTTATTTCCCTGAAAAACTCGGGACTGCGGATGCCCTGGATTCGCGAGAATATTGCCAAGGTGAATCGCTCGAAAAGCATTATTATTAAGGTTCTTCCGGTATTCGGATTCAATTGCCTCGAGTTCTTTGGAAATATAGGTTTCCCTAAACA
>JABDFB010000123.1:3543-3767 GCA_013286765.1 Deltaproteobacteria bacterium | reverse complement strand
TTCAGAATCTCGGCACTATATGTATGAGGCAATTAACACCTACAACGGTGTTAGAAGCCAAAGTACCAACGATGCTCACCAGAGTATGATGTCGCCCGCACCTGCATCCCAACCTTTGGCACCCAATTCGGTGTCAGTCACCTTTACTTTTTAGAAAAATAGAAATGGTTGGACTTGGCTGTCGGGAAAAGCCCAACGAACCGGTATAAATACTGAAATGAAGC
>JABDFB010000123.1:2128-3533 GCA_013286765.1 Deltaproteobacteria bacterium | reverse complement strand
GTTATTCTTTTGAAGTTTGTAAAGTACACCGTGTGACTTTAAAAACTGACGTTCGGAATGTGGTCTCTCGGAAAGCCATAGAAAGAATTGGAGGAAAATTGGACGGTATCTTACGTGCTCACCTGCCTGCAAGCGACGGCGGCATCAGGGACACCGCCATTTATTCTATTGTAATGGGAGAGTGGGATTCAGTTAAAAGGGCATTACAAAGTAAACTCGAGAGCAATCAGAGATAACTTATTCCTCCTTGCCTTGGTCCTCTCGCCGAGTTTTCTTTTTCTCTGTTTGTACATGTTGAAACCTAGGGCGGAAAAAGCGATTCATTTCTTCTAACGCACTACATAAACCCTGGCTTTTTCTTGTAATAGAGCCCAGCCTTTTCCTTCATCCAAAGAGCAAGTCGATGGATAACTCAAAGAAATAAGACGAGCAGAAATAACAGACTTAACCAGTACATTATTGGATAAGATGGGCATCGCTAGTTGAAAAGTCAAATTTCTCGGAATTTCCGTATGGAATTTCTTCTGTGATCGTCCGTATAATTTCTGTTGAGGGAGTTCATGGATGAAATTCAAAATGCTCAATTTTCTTCCCTTATTTCTATCAGTGTCTGCTCTGGCCGGTTTGGGAGAGGGAGTAGGGTCGATTGAAAAGGATCGGCAAAGTTTTTCTGGGACGCATCGCTTTGTACAGACAAAAGGGTCCCATACTCTTCACGAGATCGTGAATCGCGATCTGAAAGTGAGGGAGTACATTTCGAAGGATGGAGTTATCTTTGCAATATCTTGGCGAGGGAATCACCACCCTGATTTAGAAAAGCTATTAGGAAAGTACTTTCAAGATTATCAGCAGACTCTGCAGACTACCAGAAGAGTTAGGGGACGGCTTGCCCACAGTCAGATAAAAGGCGCTGACGTAATAGTAACAAAATTTGGTCACATGCGTGCCTTGCAAGGAAAAGCCTACGTTCCAGCTCTAATGCCTCAGGGAATGGATCCTAATGAGATCAAATAGGGGCCTGTGGATTTTCATTGGATTGTCCTTGATCTCAAGCGCGTGTGGATCTAGTTCAAATGACGCAGGCTCTTGTACTACTACTGCGTTTTCAGGGACCACCTATGCAACAGTCGGAACAGAAACAAACGGAGGGAATGTTGTTCCAGTGACAGTGAACGGCAATCTTTGTGGCTCCAATCAATACCCGAATGAAGTCTGTACCAGTGTGACGATTTGTTCCCCGACTCAACCCACGAATTGTCAAACGATCAATAATATTTTGGTGGACACCGGCAGTTACGGACTTAGAATTTTTTCATCCCTGATTACCGTTCCTTTAGTACCCATTACGAGCGGCGGAATGAACCTAGCTGAATGTGTTCAATTTGGGGATGGTAGTAGCGAATGG
>JABDFB010000123.1:0-2118 GCA_013286765.1 Deltaproteobacteria bacterium | reverse complement strand
TCTGCTCGTCTTATTTCTTTGAGATGTACTACAGAGAGCGGGCGGAGTTGCGTAGCTGAATGTGTTCAATTTGGGGATGGTAGTAGCGAATGGGGTCAAATAGAGTATGCTTATGTGCAACTGGGGAGTGAGCCGGCCGTAGGCGTGCCCATTCACGCCATCAATTCCAGCTACGCAACTCCGCCCGCTCTCTGTAGTACATCTCAAAGCACTCCGGACATTGGACCCGAAGAAACTGGCTTTAATGGGATTTTGGGCGTTGGTCTTTTTGCGCAGGATTGTGTAGCAAGCTGCGTTCAGGCTGCCAATAACGAAATGTATTATAGCTGTAACGGATCCGACTGCTCGTGCGGAGCTACTGTGACTCTGAATGCTCAGGTGCAATCACCAGTCGCCGCTCTGCCAACGGACAATAACGGCCTCATTTTGAAACTTCCTAGTGTTTCGTCTTCTGGAGTTGCATCAGTTTCTGGATCTCTCGTTTTGGGTATTGGCACTCAATCGAATAACACACCTTCTTCTGTTACCACTTACTTTGCTGATCAAACTGGAAGTTTCACTACCACATTTACCGGCGTCTATACGTCCCAGCCTATGACCAGTAGTTTTATTGACAGCGGCTCAAATGTATTATTCTTCCCCGTTCCCGCTGGGGCCTCGTTGCCAGATTGTAGCGTCAGTCATGGATCGGCTTGGCAAGGGCTCTACTGCCCGTTCTCGCTACAAAGCTTTCAGGCGAACAATTTGGGAGGGACTGGGGGTGGAACAGTCAGCTTTCAAGTGGAGAATGCTTTCAGTTTAATAAACTCGGGGTTGATGGTCTTTAATAACTTGGCTGGTAACGGCAGCAATTCTTCCATATCTTATTTTGATTGGGGACTACCATTTTTCTTTGGACGGAACGTTTACGTGGGCATTGATGGAACTACTTCTAGCTTGGGAACGGGTCCTTACTGGGCTTATTAAAACTGAAAACTAAAACTAAACAAATGCGTAAATTTTTTAGAGTTCTTGCTGTGGAAGATGATCAAGCTATCGGGAAAACCCTCAAAATGAGCCTCATCTATAAGGGATTCGACGTTACCATCTGCGAATCCTACCAAAGAGGATTTGCTTCTTTTCAGTCAGAATCCTTCGATCTAGTACTGCTCGATATCAATCTTCCGGATGGAAACGGGTTAGACTTATGTAGGAAATTCAGAAAAATAAACCCTTCTATTCCGATACTCATAATAACTGCCAAGACAGATGAAGCCTCTGCAGTCAAAGGAATCGAAGAAGGAGCTGACGACTACATCCGAAAGCCTTATGGGGTTCAAGAACTAGCGGCGCGGATGAATAGGCTTATGGAGCGTCAAAGAAAAGCGGCTGCTCATCTTCAATTTGGTTCTATACGGGTCGAAGTCCAAAAAAGACAGGTGTGGGGGAACGAAGCTCAGCTCAATTTAGGCAAGCGAGAATTTGAAATTCTGCTGCTACTGGTAAAGAAATCAGGCGATGTGGTAACTCGAGACGAAATTCTTCAAAATCTAGGGGAAGACCTTGAAATCTATGATCGTACTATCGATTCCCATCTCAGCCACTTGCGAAAAAAAATGCGAGAAGCAAATATAACAAATATAAGAATTGTCCCGGTTTATGGCGTGGGTTATCGCCTTGAGGCCGTATCGGATGGTGAAAGATGAGAATGAAACATTCCGTTATTTTACGCTTCTTTCTGCTGAGTGCTGTGATTGCTTTGAGTCTTGGATTTATGACTTTTTTTGGACTTCGACTAGTAAATGAAACCTCGACTCATGAATTCCGCCGCCATATGGCCCTATTTCTTGCTCAAACTATTGAAAGTGGGCCTTATAGTAATACAATAAAAAAAATCCATTCCCATTCAGGGAAACCTCTGGTTGGAACCGAGGTTTGGATACTGTCTGATTCAGGAGATATTTTAGCGAAAAATTCCGATAGCCCACCTCCTGTACCTTGGAGAGAGCTTAGTAAACCGTCAGTAATTCATGAAGTCACCTATCACTATAAACCTTTTCACCTCACTCCTGATCTCACTCTCATGCGATTGGATGATCAATCGGAATATCAAAACAAAAAAAGTTACATTCTCATGCA
>JABDFB010000122.1 GCA_013286765.1 Deltaproteobacteria bacterium | reverse complement strand
CTTTAGCTCTCTGCTGACTGTCCACCACATGAGCGGAAAGATGAATAATTCCAATATTTGCTGTTTTCGGTTCGCTTCGGATCATTCTACAAACATCAAAGCCATGAATGTCCGGGAGTTTTACGTCCAGCAAAACAACATCAGGAAGTTCGAAAGCCTTCCGAATAGCTTCTGTTCCCGACACCGCTTCGATCACGTTGAATCCTTCTCTCTGAAGAATGCGCGTCGTCACGTATCTCGTATTATCGTTGTCATTTACATGAAGTATCGTTGCAAGACTCTCGGCAAGATTTTTGGCAGGATCTTTTTTATGCATGCTTCCTCTCCTGGGTTGAAAGGTGGCTTTGGTTTTGAGCGAGTACCAAAGCTTCACGCAACCGAGCTAAAGCAATTTCCCGAGAGGGAGTCTCTTTTGGTAGAATCGCCACTGCTTCCTTCTGCAATCGAAGCCTTTCGGATTCCGTGAAGACTTTCGATGAATGAATGATTACTGGGATTCTCTGGGTATCGGGATTAGTCCTCAATGCCTTGAGAACCTCTAAAGCGTCCGTTCCCG
Source organism: Deltaproteobacteria bacterium (assembly GCA_013286765.1). Next base: position 3,264 of record JABDFB010000122.1, on the reverse strand, counting down.
GCATGACGAAATCGAGAAAAATAACATCTGGTTTTATTGCTACAGCCAAACAGATCCCCACCTCGACGGAGAGCTTACAGAGGAGCAGGATAAACAGATTCGATTCATCAATCGGTCTGCAAATGATATTTTGGACATGGTGAATGACCTTCTCGATCTGTCCAAGGTAGAAGCTGGAAAAACAGAGATCAGGAAAACAGAATTCAGCCTGGTAACTCTATTTTCGGGATTGAAGGGCCTGATGCGTCCTCTTCAGGTCCTTTCTGGTACTGACTTAATATTCGGGGCAACGGATGAACTCCCGATCTTAAATACCGATATGGGCAAAATAGAGCAAATCCTTCGCAATCTCATTTCAAATGCGCTTAAATTCACCGACAAAGGTCATGTCCACGTTTCAGCAACAAGTCTGGGGGAGGACAAAATTTCCATCACTGTTCAAGATACTGGCATTGGAATTTCGCCAGAGAATTTAGACAAAATTTTCGAAGAGTTTACTCAGATTGATTCCCCCCTTCAAAGACGACACAAGGGAACGGGACTTGGGCTTCCCTTGGTTAGAAAGCTTGCGGTTCTCTTAGGTGGTGAGGTTCAGGTTGCAAGTCAGGTAGGGATTGGATCTGTATTTACGGTGACTCTACCAAGGGTTTTCACTCCGACCAATCCCTCTAAAGGAGAGTTCGATTTCGAAACGAGCTTGGACCCCACTCGCGACCCTATACTCGTCATCGAGGATAATCGACGGACTATCAGTCAGTATAAGGAATTTCTGCTTGGGACCTCCTTTCAAGTTATTCCTGCCAGAAGTGTATCTGATGCAAAGCAACTCCTTACGAAGTTCAGACCTGTTGCCATTATTCAAGATATCCTTCTCACGGGAGAGCCCCTGAGCTGGCCATTCTTGATTGAAACCCGAAAAGATCCCTCGCTCAGAAATATTCCGATTATTGTTGTCACTGCAGCAGACGAAGAAAAAAAAGCGTTTAACCTAGGCGCTTCTGCGTTCGGGCGAAAACCCTTGGAGAGAAAGTGGCTCATCGATTGGCTCTCGCTACTGGTAAAACCCGCAGGAGTTAAGGCACTAATCATAGATGACGAGGAAGTTTCTCGTTACCTTCTTCGAAATCTGCTTTCGGAAACCCGCTATAATGTCGTTGAAGCTGCTACTGCCGAGGAGGGGATCTGTTTGGCTGTAGCAATAAAACCAGATGTTATTTTTCTCGATCTACCAATGACCGAAAAAGCTGAAACGCCTTTTTACCTAAGTGCCGCTTCGCCTTAGGGAATTCGTGAGAACTACGAATAATCTGGCGCATCGCACGACAACCATCTTCATTCGGACGTTCAAGAACTTGGAGCAACATCGCATGAGTAATCTTAAATCGAGAAACTAAGGGTTCAGGTTGTCCATTTACGAGGCGAAGAAATATCTCACGATTCCAGATTACAAACCCTTTTTCTGGAGGCTTTCGCTTCACCAATTTTCGAATTTTCTTGGCATCTCCAGCTGCCTTTTGCTCCATTTGAAGATTCTCAATGATATGTTCTGGGGCCTGCACCACAACCAATCCACGATTATCAAACCCTTTTCTTCCGGCCCTTCCACTGATTTGTTGAAAATCACGAACGCTCAAAATAGAAGTTTTTTCGCCATCATATTTACATAGCTTGGTAAAAAGTACGGTACGAATAGGGACGTTTACTCCAACGCCCAGTGTGTCCGTGCCAAAAATGATCTTGAGGAGACCTTGCTGTGCCAGTCGCTCAATTAGAATTCGATATTTTGGTAGTAACCCTGCGTGATGCAGTCCTAGACCATGTCTGATAAACTTCTTCATTTCCTTTCCATAAGGACTGGAGAATTTAAACCCTTCAATTGCATCAGCGATTTTGCCCTTCTCTTCTTTTGTGCAGACGTCAATACTCATAAAATCCTGGGCTACTTCGGCACATTCCCGCTGTGTGAAACTGACCAAATAAATAGGCGCACGATCTTGTTCAATCAGTCTTGAAACGGCCTCATGAACGGGCATTTCGCTATATTGAAATTCTAACGGAACCGGACGATCGTTGGAGAAAACTGTCACCGTCTCAAACCCGTTGAGCGTCGACAACGCTTTTTCAAAAAATGTTGAGTCTCCAAGTGTCGCTGACATTAAGAGAAAACGCGACTGTGACATCGTCAACAAAGGGACTTGCCACGCAACGCCTCGATCACGGTCCGAGTAGTAATGAAACTCGTCCATCACAATATCTTGAATTTCGGCGTTTTTTCCGAACCGCAAAGCATCGTTCGCTAGAATTTCAGCCGTACAACATAGTATTCGAGCTTCGGGATTCACCGTAGCGTCCCCTGTGATCATACCGACCTGATCTGGACCAAAATCACGGCACAAGGTTAGAAATTTCTCATTCACAAGTGCTTTAATGGGACAGGTGTAAACGGAACGATGCCCTTGTGTTAAAGACAGAAAATGAAGTCCGGTCGCTACTAGCGATTTACCAGACCCGGTCGGGGTTTTGAGAATAACGTTTTTCCCAGAAAATAGCTCGAGAAGAGCTTCCTCCTGAGCTGGATAGAGGTCCAGGTTCTTCTCTCGGACATAATCCAGAAACTGATCGAGTGCTTCGCTTGATGAACCAGACTTGGGGAGACGTTGATAGAGAGGCCATGCATTCATGGATGATATATAGCATAAAACTACCTTTCCTCAATTTGCCCGAGTTCCCTTCTTATGCAGCCCCTTCTTGATGGCTACGGCTGTCCCTAGGCAGATTGACGGTGAAGGTTGTTCCAATATTTTCCTGACTTTCGACTGAGATATTTCCGGCGTGGAAGTCTACAATTCCACGAACCAAAGTTAGGCCAAGCCCCCATCCTTTTTGATGGCTTCGTTGGGCGCATGCAGATCTTCGAAAAGGCTCGAACAAAGAAGTCTGTTCGTCAAGGGTTAGGGCATGCCCTTCATTTTGAACTTTAAGCTGAACCTCGTTGTATTTGTTTATCAGACTGAGAGTGACGGGACGATTTTGAGCACCATACTTGATGCCATTCGTGAGGAGGTTTTCCAATACCCGTTTGAGTCCATCGCAAGACCAGAATCCTGTTACATTTGAGTCGCCTTCTAGAATAAAGCGATTTCCATAGATAGCCGATAGCTCGTGTAGCGTCTCTTGTGCCACCTTTCTTAAATCACAACTCTCAATCTGAAGAGGAAGCTTCTCTCCTGCTCGAATGCGACCCACGTCTAAGAGATTTGTGAT
>JABDFB010000121.1:2794-3889 GCA_013286765.1 Deltaproteobacteria bacterium | reverse complement strand
TTTCTCTGATGTGAGAGGCCACTGAGACCAGCCCCGGTCCGAAAAACGAAACGCAATGTCATCGCTCAAACGATAATTCTTCATTAGTGCAATCAGGCCTGGAGCCGCTGCCATTCTGTACTTAAAGAGAGGGCTCCGCCATCTTAGAATATGATCAGCTCCTTCCATCAACAGTCCTTTGAATCCCATCTTCGCAACGAGCTTAGCCACTTCATTACTGGTGATAAGTTCTGTATTTCGGAAAACCTGACTCGGCTTCGTCAGAAGTCTAGTGGCGATATCCCGATGGAGTTCCACTTGTTGTCTAAATTCTTCTTCGCTATAGAGTGCTGCTAGAGAATGGTGTGAAGTTTCTGATAACAGTTCAACGTATCCCGTATCGAATAGTCTTTTAAACGAAACTATTACTTCCGGTGCGTAGGCCTCCATTTGTTGGAGCACAGTACTGGTAATGGAAAATGAAACGCGAAAATCGCCTTTATATTCCGTCAAAAGCTCAAACAACAAATTATTCATAGGAAGATAGCACTTATTGGCGACCTTCCGCAAAATTCCAGCATTCTTTGATTCGTCAAAATAGGCTCGATTTTTTCCGACTTCTAGATAGCGAAAATTTCTCAGCCTCCACGGCTGATGCACCTGAAAATACCAACAAAGATCAATGGCCATGAGTGCCTCCTACAGCTTGTGCATAGGTACTTCCTAGAATGCGTTTATAAGCATCCACCACTTGTCGTGCAGACTTATCCCAGCTGAGCATTTTTACCTGATCCATCCCATCCTGAACAAGTTGCTGAGACAAACCCTGAAGCCGAAGTGCAGCCAGAATCTGGTCAGCTAGTTTTTCATGATCCCAAAAATCCACCTGCAAAGCTCGATGCAGAACTTCTCTCACTCCGGATTGTTTCGAAATAATCACAGGTATTCCGCAACGAATTGCTTCAAGAGCTACCAATCCAAACGGCTCCGATACACTTGGCATCACCAACACGCGCGAATGGCTCAAAATCTCATCAACACCACTAGGTTCCACAAAACCAGCAAAATGAATTTTATCTTCTAACTGCAACCGATAGGTTTGATCCCGAAGCTTAT
>JABDFB010000121.1:0-2784 GCA_013286765.1 Deltaproteobacteria bacterium | reverse complement strand
CGGTTCCACAAAACACAAAACTTGCTTCAGGATTTGCCTGACTCACCAATGCGGCCGCCTTCAAAAAATGATCTGGACCTTTTTGAAATGTGAGTCGCCCCAAGAAAACCACTTGAGGCTTCCGGCGATCCGCTTCTGGCGGAGTGAACGAAGTCCGTGTTTCCTCGGGCGCATTATAAATCACGCTGATTTTTTTTCTCGAAACACCATAGAGTCTTTCAATAATGCCCGCAGTATAGTGGCTCACGGCAAAAATATGCGTCGCTCTTCGAAATCCTTCGCGTTCAATCCGAAATACTTCGTGATTCAGATTATCGCCACTCCGATCGTACTCTGTAGCGTGCACGTGTAAGAAAACGGGAACACCTGTCACCCGCTGAAATTCAATCTCAGACCAGATATTCGTATTATAGATTTCGGAGGAAGGAATCGTCGTCTCAGGTTCATTAGCAGAACCAGGTGCATTCCCATGCGTCTGCCCTGCAGCCCGTCCTGATGGTGAATTGGCAGATTTTGAAACCCGCGGCCGTCCCTCCCGCTGAAAGTCATCACCCAATCCACCTTGTGATCCATTTTGCGACGGTTGCTCGAGAGACATGCGATCGAGAACTTTTTTGAAATTCTCTGAAATAGGCCCACTAGGATGGACGCCATAAGGAAACATCCGTGCATCCGTTTTTATTTTTTGAATATTCGGATTCCCATTCGCTGCTTCTGCCGAAACACTCTTTTTTCGGTCCTCGCGACCAAGACCCATCGAAATGCTAGATAACGGAATTTGTTGATCACCATTGTAACCCCAACCCGCTTCAATAAGACACTCGACCGCACCGACCACCTCTAGGTGTTTTTGCGACACTCTTTCGGGAAAGCTCGGTAAAACAAAATAAACTTGGACTTCTTGCTTCGCCATCGCTTGAGAAAGACCCTGACATGCTTTTCCGAGACCTCCCGCGAATCTCGGCGGGTATTCCCAACCTAACATCAACACTCGATACTTTCGGGACGCTCTCAAGATATTCCCCCATTTCCACTTCTAGCCGCTAGTAGTAACTGAGTTAGACCCAGCTAAAACGCTTGTTATGATAACAGATATCATAACGACTGCGTACCTACGGTTGCACTACTACTGGCGTTTTCACGTCTAACTTCGCTTTGTCGCCGCTGTTTAATGATTTTTTCCAACTTGCCATCTAACTTCAATTGACGCCGAATTCTTGCTTCCTCCCAACAAGCCAAACTCCATGCCTGCGCCGGAGCACCTCGAGAAATAAAAGGTGACTCAGCATCAAATATTTCTGGAATATGTCCTACCACAGGCGTCCTCGCTAGAACAGATCGAGAAAACATTTTCTCGATAATCACACCAGATCCCATTTTTTCTGTTTGAACATTATCTGGTCGCAATTCATGTGGCTGCATCCGCCCGTACTTCAATGATCGCTCTTTAGCCATTTCAAAGTGTCCTCCCAACCACGCCCAGACTGGACCTTGGTGATAGGCACTGTCGCGACTTGTCTGGTCTCCCACACATCTTTTGTGAAATTCCGGTTCTGTCGGCGCTAGTGTTCTTAAGCCCACCGGCGTCCAAAATTTTTCTGTAAGATCTTTGACATCCTGCTTCAATAATTCCCATTTTCTTAATACAAAAGAAGGCGCCAGTGGCAGACTATGAAGAAAAACGGTATTTGGACGCTGCTCTTCACGACACTGTAAGACCTGATTTCCCAACTCTTCTAGCTCTGAAAATGGCGCATGATCATTCCAGAGCCACTGTAAGCAGCGTGCTTGAAACCACAGTGCGTTAATTTCAGGTAAAGCACCGGTCCTTGGTGTAACGGCAACGCCATTCACCCGCGCATCCATCCATGTAGCGTAGTCGCCCCCGGAGACCTCTAACACTCCTTTTGTGTTCTCATGGAGAAAGCGGTGTTTTCCATTTCGAATGCATTCAATCGCTTGATCCAAAAGGGGGCCGGCCTCCTCTTCTAAATTTTTAAATAGAAATGGCACCGCCAAAGTCAACGACCAAAGCGCCGCGATACTATGACACCACCAGAGCGTAGCGTCGGCCGAGTCCCACTGAGCTGACTTCTCTTTCCCGAGCACGTTGGGAAGCATTCCATCTTTTTCAATCCACTCACCCCATCGAGCGAGAAGATCACTCGCCCAGCGTTCCATTGCGAAGAGGTCATTCTTCGATTTTGATTTCACTGTTGTCGACACCACTCCAGGCAGCGAAATAAATGTGTCTCTTCCCCACTCGCCAAACCATGGAAACCCAGCAACAATTCCCGGTGGATTCTGAAGAATGAAATCAAATAGTTTCGATTTACCAATCAGATCCAAATCTTGTATCGTTGGCGGCTGCTTCAATCCTAAAATCCAGTGAGCGGATTTTCCAGACACGAGTTCTGTTTCAATAGTACCGTCAGAATATAAGTCTTCATTCGCTGGATAGCCTCGTTGAGCTTCCTCGGAATAATGAAAACGTTCATACCAAATAGGCTCTCGCTTCCACTTCCAACCGTCATTCGATAGAATACAAACGGCGTCTCGAGCCCCCTGGCGACTACCTTGGAGGCCACGAATTACAGCCATTCTGGTGTCCGACTCCTGCCAGCTCCATTCCGTTCCGCCCAATGCATGCAAATCCCGCATAGCCCAAAAAGGGCGCACGCTCAGTTTTGCTTTTTTTGCAAGCCGAGCCGACGTCCGCGAAGTCCATTTCCACGAAAGCTCGATTCCGGACGCTTCAGCTGCCCTAACGGCAAACTGGAGCTT
>JABDFB010000120.1 GCA_013286765.1 Deltaproteobacteria bacterium | reverse complement strand
GATGCCAAGCTTCAGTCACTCAGTCTTAAAAAATTCCGAACATAAAATAACAAAAGGGGCAACAAATGCTGTTGCCCCTTTTTCTTTCTGAATAATCTCAGATCAGAATAATGTCTTTTTACGGAGCCTCTTCGTCAGCTTGAATTCGGCTAAAGCCGCGCCTTAGACCTGAGCACCAGCTCGGCTTGTACTTATTAACCAGGTAAGCGCTCGTGAGACAAATACCACCGCCTACGGCGGCGCCAATACCGCCAGAAACACCTGTGAGCCAATAGGATCCGGAATTATCATTAACAGTTATTTGCGTTGTAGGAGCTTTTCTACAGCTGAAGTTTGCGCTATCAATCGCGCCAATGACATATGCCGTGACAACGCCTATGAAAGCCTGATCATATCCCATTTTTGAAAGCTGAGTTGAAAGAGTAACCTGCCATTTCCAGTTCGCAGTGCTGGGGTCATTGGTGGTACTGCTTTTTCCTATTTTAGCAAGTTCATCTCCATTAATGTCTAGCATTTGAAAGTCGTTGAGATCGTTTGCTCCCGTTGGGACGTAAGCATATGGAATCCGGGTGCTCGTTGAGTCGTAAGTATATACTCTATAGTCTGTTGCCTTGTTATCAAAGTCCGCACTTTTCGGGTTGAAACCGGTGTCGATATCAAAAACATGTGAACCCGTTCTATCTTCATAAACCGCCATTCGAACTCACTGCAATCGTTGGGATCACGATACTCGCAGAAATAACCCCTTTGTCAGGAATCGTTTTGACAGGGACGCTAACTACCGTTCCCAAAACGGTGGATGCAGTTTGAATTTGGCTTCCCTGGTATTTATGAGTACTACCCTCGAAAACCAATAAAAGTGTGGAAGCGTCGTCCGTTGCCCCTTTGATATACGTAAACTGTAAATCTCTGGATCGGCAATCGTAGAGATTGGGGGAATCGGCTGCATAATCGGCGAATGCCGCACTGCTAACAAGACCAAGACTAAACACAAGTAACATCATTATTCTTTGCATATTATTTTTACCTCGTGGGCGAAGACCTATGCAAAATTTGGACTAATTTCAGATTAAAAAATCTATTCAGAATAAGAATCAGAATTTACGCATAAGGCAGAGTAATTCTCTTGAGATGAGTACCCAGACGCGTAGTTATTTCATACGAGATTGTTTCAGCCCACCCTGCCATGGTTTCTGTGGAAATGCCTTCGTCTCCGTCTGAACCAATCAAAATAGCCTCAATCTCGCGATCTTGATCTGTAGTGGCAAGCGTAACATCCACAATCATATGATTCATCATAACTCTCCCGATGGTGGGACAGCGTTGTTGATTGACAAGAACATAGCCGCGTTGAGTAATCAAACGACTATAACCATCGTAATAGCCCACTGGTAGAACGGCAATTCGACTGTCTTTTGCCGTACGATATGTACAGCCGTAACCCACATAGCTCCCCTTTTTTACCGCCTTAATAGATTGGCTCTTACACTTCCAGCTAAGAGCCGGCACTAATCGGAATCTTTCTTTCAACACATATTGTGTTGAAAGCTTTGCTTCACGAGATGCCCAAAGACCATAGAGTCCAATTCCAACACGAACAATTCCATAATGTGCATTAGGTAACACCAGTGTAGCTGTCGTCGCAGCCATGTGTTTTTGAAGCGGTTCATCGAGCGACAGTTTATCTTCTAAGAATTTCGTCCCTTCATTAAATGCCTCAATCTGAGAAAGAGCATAGTGTTGGACGGTGACATCTTCGGTATCTGCAAAATGTGACATTGCACCTATTACACGGATCACATCCTTCGCATCGTTAAAAAAATCTACTGCCCTGTCTAAAGCGTTGTAGAGGAAACCTTCCCTATTCAAGCCAGTATCGAGATGAATATGCACATTTACTCGAACGGCTAATTTCCTAAGTGCATCCCGAATTTCATCCCAGCCACTTTCGGCAACGGTGACGTCAATATCTTGGCCTGCACATTCGATGACTTCTTCGAGAGAAACGGCCCCCATTACCAAAATCTGCTTTTTCGGAAGGGCATAGGCTGCTTCCATTTGGCGCATTTTAAATGCATCTTGTGGAGTAATAACATATATACAATCCACTAAGGGATGAACCACCGGAAATACTTGTTCCAACCCGTGTCCGTAGGCGTTGCCCTTGAGCACCACACCTAATTTAGCAGGCGCCCGCAAGACGTGACGAAAAGATCCGATGTTCTTTTTCAACGCATCAGTATCAATTTCTAGCCAGGAAGCTTTTTTAGAATATGTGAAAAGATCATCCATGTGCGTGATCCTATCAACAATTCTTACTGCCCTCAGCAAAACAATAGACTCGAACGCGAGTTTTTTGATCTATTCCAGGGTGCAGACCTCCAGAACACTATCTTTAAGAAGGGCTCTGGACAGACGTATGAATCCGGCTATATAGTTCCCGACAACCTATGAAAATTCGAGTAGCCGATTACATTGCCCAAACATTAGCAAAGCACGGTATCAAGCATGTATTTATTGTTACCGGTGGTGGTGCCATGCACCTAAACGATGCCTTCGGCCGGTGTAAGGAACTCCAATACGTGTGTTGCCACCACGAACAAGCCTGCGCGATGGCCGCCGAAAGTTATTATCGCATGAGCGGCAATTTGGCCGCCCTGAATGTAACAACTGGTCCTGGTGGCACCAACGCAATAACCGGAGTTTATGGTGCACATGTGGATTCACTGGGGATGATTGTAGTCTCGGGCCAAGTCAAATGGGAAACCCTGGTGCGAAGTACCGATTTACCACTAAGACAACTTGGAGATCAGGAAGTCGATATTATTAAAATGGTATCGACAATTACCAAGTATGCCGAGTTAGTCACCGATCCAAAAACAATTCGATATCATCTAGAGAAAGCTCTTTATTTAGCGACGGAAGGCCGGCCGGGCCCCGTCTGGTTGGATGTTCCAATCAGTATTCAGGGTTCGCTGATCGAACCTGAAACCCTTCCGGGGTTTGAAATTCCTTCAAAATTAGATCTCCTCACGGGCAAAGACCTCGAACAGAATTGCCGCGAAATTCTGGATCGACTTTCAAAAGCAAAGCGCCCGGCAATTTTAGCGGGAGCGGGTGTGCGAATTTCTCAATCACTGCAGACTTTTTATAAATTAGTGGAACGGCTAGGTATTCCAGTGACAACAGGCTGGAACGCCCATGATGTGATTTGGAATGAACATCCCTGTTACGTCGGACGACCAGGGTCCGTAGGGGATCGAGCCGGGAATTTTGCCGTTCAAAATTCTGATTTTCTATTAGTTTTAGGATCACGATTGAATATCCGCCAGGTCAGCTACGCGTGGGACTATTTTGCCCGAGCCGCATTCAAAGTAATGGTGGATATTGACGATGCCGAGCTGAAAAAGCCGACACTAAAACCTGATCTCCGAGTGCATGCAGATCTGCGGTCATTCTTGAAGTGTATGTTGGAGTTGAATCCCCAAGGGCCCACGCAGGAACACACCGAATATCTGAAATGGTGCCTCGAGAGAAAAGAAAAATACCCAGTTGTGCTACCGGAATACTGGGAAAACAGAGAAACCGTTAATCCTTACTGCTTTGCGGACAGCTTATTTAAACAACTAGATGAAAACGAACTCGTCGTCACTGGTGACGGCACCGCCTGCGTTACGACTTTTCAGGCAGCGTTTATTAAACCCGGTCAGAGGCTTTACACGAATTCTGGATGCGCAGCCATGGGCTATGACCTACCCGCCGCAATCGGCGCGTGCATCGCCACGAAGAAACACCGGCTCATCTGTATCGCAGGCGATGGTAGCATTATGATGAACCTGCAGGAATTGCAGACTATCGTTACCCATCAATTGCCTATCAAGATCTTCGTCCTAAACAATCGCGGTTACCACTCCATCCGTCAAACTCAGCAAAATTACTTTCCCGATAACGTCGTGGGCTGTGGCACTGAGAGCGGCCTCGCATTTCCGGATTTCGAGAAAATCGCCAATGCCTTTGGCATTCCATTTAGACGGTGTAAAAACCACGACGAACTCAAAGACCGCATCAAGGCCACTCTCGATGGCCCCGGCTACCAGATGTGCGAAATCATCCTCGATCTGAAA
>JABDFB010000119.1 GCA_013286765.1 Deltaproteobacteria bacterium | reverse complement strand
AACAGATTCAAAAAAAATTTCCCACACTCCGAGTGAGGGATTGGATCCAGCTGAATTCGCATCTTTTTGCCTCCCTTTTGCTTGAACGATTTGCGATGTTTATTATTCTGGCATTTATTATTATGGTGGCGTCATTTAATATCGTGACAACGCTAACCCTGATGGTCTTAGAAAAAAAGAGAGAGATTTCCATTTTGAAGGCCATGGGTGCCGAACATGGCCAGGTTGCTGCTATCTTTTTGGCTGAAGGAATTCTCATCGGATCGATTGGAGTTACCGGTGGCGCTGCCTTAGGGTTTACACTTTGTTTCCTTTTGAAACGCTACGAGTTTATTACGCTCCCAGATATCTACTATGATCGAACACTACCGGTTACTTTTGATGGGCATTATTATATTTTAGTATGTATTTGTGCCCTGATGATTGTCTTTGGAGCATGTTTGTATCCAAGTAAGAGGGCTGCGAAACTCAACCCGCTGGATGGGATTAGATTCGGGTAGTGGTGTGAACGCGAGCAAAGGATCCCAGAGGTAGCGGAGCTAGCAACAGACTGCGAGAGCAAACATCCTGTTTTTCTCAGCTTTCGCCATCCATGGCGGCTGAGAATCTCGCAGTCTGTTGCTAGCTCCGCTACCTCTGGAATCTCTGTTCACGACGATCTTTGCCGACAAAGTAGAGTTTCTGCGCTGGCGGGCCACTGGAGGTACTTCATTTTTATCGCTGGCAGTTGAATAGTAGACCTAATTTTTATTTGCAGTTAAGCCATCTGAGAATAAGTCGGCCATTCTGAGAAGTCGCGCGATTATCTCTCGTTCCGGAGTTCTCAGTTCGGATTTTTGATTCAATGCCTGGAAGAGTAATTTTAACCACTGTGCCATAATTCTGACGCTGGTTGTTGCTATAATGGGGTTTAAAAACGGACTGAGGCCTTTCCTTCTGATTTTGCGTGAGGCGTAGACTCCAAATCCATAAGAGGAAGCCTCGAAAAGTAGCTGTAATAAAATTTGTTTTCTTTCGGTTAAATTTCGTTCTGAGTTGTTTAGTTTCTTAATCATATTGACTTGCTCCTTTATGAATTCAGGGAACTCTTTTATTGGGTCAATTGCGTGAATATTAACTGCTACACGAAGAAACTCTAGACCGCGGGTCTTGATTAAGTCAATCAACAGCAAATCTAGTTGGGAGTCGTCAGAAAAGAAACTTTTTCGTAAGCGAGCAAGAGAGTTCACAATATAATTGTAATAAATCCAAGGGTTTTGTAAATCTTTCGCTGCACGATTCGCTACGTCTCAAAAAATTCCTAATTAAACTCTGATTAAATCCTAATTGAATCCTAAAAAATTGACTTCTGAACTTCCGTTCGCTAAGAGTGACCAAGGGAATTCTCTGCGAAAGCTGGAGCTATCCCTAAGAAGTACCACAAGGAGCACTGTGAGGGGGGATAGTCCTAGGCCAGGAGAGCTTGCGCTATTCGCGAGATTCTCAGCAGCCATGGATGGCGAAAGGCTGAGAAAAACGGGATGTTTGCTCTCGCGAATAGCGCAAGCTCTCCTGGCCTAGGACTATCTTATGGATGGCCTGGGGAACAGGGGGGGAGATGGTACGGAGAGTCGCATTCTGGTTTACAGCAATTCTTGTTGTGATTATCAGTGGATGTTACTATTACCAGCAGCATCAAAAGAAAGTAGAAACCATCCCAGATGGAATTCCACCGCTAAAAATAGAACGTTTACCTAGTGATGACAACACTAAGAGCGGTAAAAATGTCTTCCAAACTCAATTGCAGAGCCATTGGCAGAGCGACGCGACAAGCCATTCGAACGAGAGAATTCTTACAAACTTAATTACTGAATTTAAAAGTCGTTCTTTGAAAGTTCTCAAGACGGCTGACGAAGAAAAGGCCTATCACGAGATGTTAAGTTCAGCCGGAAATCTTCGTACAGTTTTAAACGCCCTTAGTGAAATTCCAAAAGACTTTTCGGAGCATGAATTAGAGAATCGCATGGATGAGGTAAGGTTTATAGACGAAGCCCTTTCCTGGGCGGATAATCAAGAAAAGGCATGGTTAATTCAACAAGTTGAAGGTATTGTTTCTCGCCCAATCAGTAGCCTCGATATTCCACTAGAAGCGAAACAACTCTTAGGAGGCGATAAGATGGAACTCTATGGAATATTAGCCACAATTTCTCCGCAAGAAGCGAGAAAAGTTCTCGGAAAGACAGTGAAAAACAGAAAAGATCTGGCTCTGCTGGAATATTCTCACAACATGTATGGTCTTTCGATCGGATTACCGGAATAGTTGACAAAGCGCATTAAGTAGTGGTAGCTAAACGGTTCAATTCATCTGATCGGGAGAGATTGAGTGTGGATCAGGCCAATAGAACATTAGCAATAAAATGGCTTATGATTGGATTCTTAGGAACCTTTTCAATCTTTCTTCTATTTCTATTCCTTGTAGCGTTCTTTTTTAGACCATTTATTTCCATTAATGATTCTGGGATTTCTATCATGGGGGGGGTTGATTCAAATCCACGAGGACTCGAGCTCCTCGCGATTCACCATACCTTCTCATGAAGCGAAAGCGAATCTGAATCAGAACCATACCTCCGAAGTTAGGACCGAGGAAAAAGAGAATCTAGAAGAACCATTTCATGACGCCCTCAACAATCAGTTTAGCGGCGAAGGGGTTCAGCACCTCGTTATCGAAAACGCTGCTGGAAAAGTCAAAGTTCTTGGAGTGGAAGGACAAACGATTTCTATTGAAGCGCACCCGATTGCCGGCGATGAGAATCATTGCGAAATGAACGTAGAAAAAATTCATGACACTGCGACTGTTCGGCTCCGCGAAAAGAAGCGACGTTTTCGTCTATTTAATAGAGAATGTGTAGCTGATCTTGTTATACAGACACCGCGCTCCATGGATTTGGATTTGCGAATCGGATCGGGTGATGCAAAAATCTACAAAGTCCATGGCAGTCTATCGGTCCGAACCGGCAGTGGCGATATTGAGGCAGAAGGTCTATTTAAAGACGTTAATCTTATTGGGGGTAGTGGTGACGTTTTTGTTAGCGGATTAGCAGGATCTTGCTCGGCTACTATGGGCAGTGGAAACTCAAGACTGATCTACTCCACTTTGCCAGAGCAGGGGCATATTAAGCTTCGCGTCGGCAGTGGCGACACCACTGTCATTGTCCCTCCCAAATCAAAAATAGCTACAAAAGTACAAATGAGTAGCGGAGCTATTAAAAGTGAATTGGATAATAAACAACCCGGCCTTTTTGTTATAGAAGGAACCGTTGGTAGCGGTAATCTGTACTTACGCAATCCTTAACTTCCCTGAGACTTTCCATGATTCTAGAACTTGCTTGCCTTTTGTTTTAAAAAAAGGGATCTAGTGCACATGGATTTAGGAATTTCTGGAAAACGGGCTTTGGTATTTGGTTCTTCATCAGGCATTGGTAAAGGCGTTGCAATGTCTCTTATTAAAGAAGGTGTTAGTACGGCGATTTCCTCGCGTAACGATGCTCACCTTCAAAAAGTGAAAAATGAAATTAAAGCCCAAGCCACTATTAGTACTGATTTTCAGAAGCCGGGCGATAGTCGACGTGCTGTTGAAAGTGCAAATGCTCTGTTGGGTGGCGGTCCGGATATTCTAGTTATAAATAGCGGAGGCCCAAAGGCAGGATTATTTACTACGGTTCCTGTTGAAGACTGGCAGACGAGTTTTCAGTTATTGTGGTTGAGTGCAATCGACGCGATCCAGACTGCACTACCACGAATGAAATCACAGAAATGGGGCCGAATCGTTTTAATAACCTCGACTGCGGCAAGACAACCCATTGATGGCTTGACGGTTTCTACTGGACTCAGATCAGGTCTCTTGGGTCTTGTAAAAAGCATCAGCCGTGAAGTAGCGAGTAGTGGAATAACAGTTAATTCTGTTCTTCCAGGCTATACAAGAACAGAACGACTTTTGGAATTGAACCTGCCCGAAGAGAAGATTTTAGAAGAAGTCCCCACAAGGCGTTTGGCAGATCCAGGGGAAATGGGAGATTTGGTTACTTTTCTCTGCTCGGAGCGCGCTTCCTTTATTACTGGACAGGCGATTGTCTGTGATGGTGGACTGGTAAGAGGAATTTGAGCGGTTTCAATTCTTAGCAATAACTTCTTCCTCTAGCGCAGGGGAATTATTTGGTGCGTGTTTCTCTAAATACTTTTTAATGACAACTTTCGCAATCGGTGCGGCTCCTGTACTCCCGTGGCAAAGGTGCTCTCCGATCACAGCAACAGCGATG
>JABDFB010000118.1 GCA_013286765.1 Deltaproteobacteria bacterium | reverse complement strand
TCGAAATTGAATTGAGCTGGACTCTTCTTAGGCTTCTTTTTGATTTAAAGGGTTTGAGCGAAGGAGATTCAAATTTGTTTCTGAGCGATTATCTGAGATCGCCAAACAAGCTCAATCCTGGTTGCGCTGGCAACCGCGGCCGCTAAAGCGGCACCCGCGTCTTCCGCCTTTCACCGCTCGCGCATCCTGCGCTCGCTACTCCCACCGCAAAGTACGAAACATGCCACTGGCATGTTTCTAATATTTTTATTTCCACCAAATAAAAAAACCACCTACGCTTTCGCTCGGTGGTTTTTGTTATTGGTGGAGACGGTGGGAGTTGAACCCACGTCCGAAAGCGATCCGTTACCGGAATCTACAAGCTTAGTCACTGTCTTGATTAGATAGCGAGCGTCCAGCGACAAACTCAAGCTATCCTCCGCAGACTTTAGTTTCGCTCTTAGACCACCTGCGATAGTCTAATCGCTATCCTACTTAATGACGTTCTATCCTAAACCGTAGGAGCTTCTAGGTAGAACGATGGAGCTATAATTCCTAAGAATTAAGCAGCCATAGCATACTGATTTGTGTCAGTTGCATTTATGTTTTTGCCGCTTTTTACGAGGCCTGCGGCGCCTCGACCTGCGTCCGGAACTTCAATACTCCCGTCGAAGCCGTATCGTCCCCAAATTTCCGTATAACACGGGTGGAGAAAGGCTGCAAGGGGACTAGGTGGGGGCTCTGGTTGCTATGGCTACGATGTTTTGCCAGGTGAGTCTATTTTTGATAGGTTAGGACCTGATGACCGATCTATTTGCGGCCAGAAGCCAGATGGCAATTTCGCTGGCATTCCATATTGTCTTCGCCTGTATTGGCATTGCGATGCCATTCTTAATGGCGGTAGCGCATTGGAAGTGGTTGCGTACTAAAAACCCAGCTTTTCTAGACCTCACTCAAAAATGGTCCAAGGGCGTTGCGATTTTTTTTGCGACGGGGGCGGTGTCGGGAACGGTTTTGTCGTTTGAGCTCGGGCTTCTCTGGCCGAATTTCATGAAACATGCAGGCGCGATTATAGGAATGCCTTTTTCGTGGGAAGGGGCGGCTTTTTTTCTGGAGGCAATCGCGCTTGGATTATTCCTATACGGATGGAAACGCGTGCCGCCTTGGATTCACTGGGCGAGTGGAGTGATGGTCGGAGTGTGTGGCGTGCTTTCGGGGCTGTTTGTGGTTTGTGCCAATGCATGGATGAATACACCGGCCGGATTTAAGTGGGTCAACGGCGAAGCAATAGATATTGATCCGTGGGCTGCGATGTTTAATCCAGCGGCGTTGGTTCAGGGCGTTCATATGACCATTGCGGCGTTTCAGGCGACTGGATTTGCGGTTGCTGGGGTGCACGCGATTGCGCTTTTAAAAGGTGCAAAGCAGGGCGCGAAATCGGAGCAAAGCGCGAAGGCTAGGGAGTTTCACAGACACGCTCTCAAAATTGCAATCGGAATGGGGGCGGTAGCGGCGCTGATCCAACCCTTGAGCGGTGATTGGTTGGCGAAAACAGTCGCGAAACGCCAACCTGCAAAGCTTGCAGCGATGGAATCGCTTTTTATCACGCAACGATCGGCACCTCTTGTGCTTGGTGGAATTCCGGACGAAGAAAATAAAACGATACGTTACGGCCTGCATATTCCGGGATTGTTGAGTTTCTTGGCGCACGGAAATTTTCGAGCAGAAGTGAAAGGCCTGGATCGGATTCCGCGCGAAGAGTGGCCACCGATTCTGCCCGTTCATTTGGCGTTTCAAGTGATGATTTTCTGTGGGAGTTTTCTGGCGCTGGTGGGCGCAGTGTCGCTAGGCGCGCTGTGGATACGGCGGTGGAATACACTAGTGGATCATCCAAATTTTCTCAGAATTTTGGCGATTTCAACGCCCTTGGGATTTCTTGCAATTGAGACTGGATGGGTGGTGACGGAAGTTGGCCGGCAGCCTTGGATTATTTACGGAATTATGAAAACGAAAGATGCGGTAACTCCGATGCCGGGTCTGATTGTACCCATGCTATTGTTTTCTTTTGTCTATTTATTTTTATCTTTTGTGGTGACATGGCTCATGGTGAGGCAATTTCGTCATGTTAGTTGACATTACCGCACTCTTTTTGGGTATTTCGATTCTTCTTTATTGTTTATTCGCTGGTGCGGATTTTGGTGGCGGTATTCTAGAGTGCTTTCTAGGCCGCAAGTACCGTGAAGCACAAAAAGAACTGATTACCCACGCTATGGGGCCAGTTTGGGAAGCAAACCATGTTTGGCTGATTTTAGCGGTAGTTATTTTATTTAATGGGTTTCCTACGGTTTATAGCCAGCTTTCGGTTACATTTCATATTCCGATTACGATTATGCTAATTGGAATTATTATGAGAGGCTGCGCATTTACTTTCAGACATTACGATGCAGTTAAGGATTTTAGATCTCAAGTCTATTATTCGATAATTTTTAGATTCTCCAGTATTCTTACACCGTTAATGTTGGGAGTGATCGCTGGGGGAATGGCGCTCGGAAAGGTTATACCTGTCGGGATGGTTGCCGGATTCCATGAGAGCTATGTGAGTCCTTGGTTTAATCCATTTTGTCTTTCTGTTGGGATTTTTACCTGTGTTTTATTTGCGTTTTTGGCTGCCGTTTATTTAATAGGTGAGACTACTGATGACGAGAATATCAGTAGAGAATTGGGAAGAATTTTTTCGAGGCGTGCGATTACGACTAATGTTTTGGCAGTTTTAGCAGGAGCGCTGGTTTTTCTGGCTTCCGAATACGAAGACTTTCCGCTGGCGCAGTTGTTTTTGAATAATCCTGTCGCGAGAGTTTGTGTAGTACTAGCGACGGTGATTCTAATTCCGTTATGGCTCATGGTTTACTTTAGGAAGATATTTCTTTCACGGGTTTTGGCAGCTCTGCAAATGTCGCTCATACTTCTTGGTTGGTTTGGGATTCAATTTCCAAAAATGATTTCTATGGAATGGTCGTTCCAGTCGCTGACGATTTATAACAGTGCGGCTCCACTCACCACTCTATTTTATTTGGTTATTGCGCTGATTGGTGGAGTTTTCTTGATTTTTCCTTCGCTCTACTATCTATTGAAGGTCTTTAAACTATTAAGGGTCTTTAAACGATCGGCAAAACTTGACCAACAAGATTAGTTTTGGCTGGCAAGTTTGGTCTGCAACTTGAAAGGTAGTAAGCATGATGAACAGAGGAAGCAAGAGTAAGAGAAAAAGCACAATTAGAGTATCCGTTATAGTATCTGTTTTAATTTCAACTTTTGGAGTTTCTCTATTAACTTCAACTGCCGAAGCAAAGACTGCATCTAAGAAGGCAGCTGCGCAGGATTCTAAAAATCCTGCTACCAAGGGTGCTAAGGCCAAAGGTGCAGCTGTTAAGTTGACTCTTTCGACTAAAGGAGATGAGCTCTACTACGATAAGGCGACATTGACGGTAAAGGCTGGCCAGAGCATCGAACTCACCTTTACTAACGGTGCAAGTTCGACATCGGGACTAACCCATAACGTGACGTTTGTTAAACCAGGGACTGAGGAACAGGTAGCAAATGCGGGAATTCAAGCGGGGCCGGACAAAGGTTGGACACCGACGGATTCCCCAATGGTAGTCGCTACTACGAAACTGGTGAATCCGGGCGAATCGCAAACGATTACGTTCCAGGCACCCGACACGCCGGGAGACTATCCTTATATATGTACGTTTCCGGGGCATTGGGTAACGATGAAGGGCGTATTGAAGGTGACAAAGGGATAGGCGGGAATGAGGTGGCGTGAGCGGAGACACCCGAAAAACTGAACATGGAACTGCGTTCTCTTGCCACCTCGCCTAAAAGGCGATAAACCCAAAGAACCATGAAAAAAAATCTTAGATGGCTTCCGCCTTTGCTTCTAACTTTGCTCTGCTCGGTAAGTCTGCTCCTGCCCAGCTTTGCTCGTTCGGAGACGACCGAATTTGAGAAGCAGTGTTTTCAGGTGATAAAGAAAAAAGGAAAAGTTCCAGAGTCAGCCCGACTGAATGAATTTTTTGACCTGGATTGGAAGTATCAGATCAATGAGTATCCGGAACTAGATCCAGCGAAGGGCGATAATAGTCGCTGGACCGATCTTTCGTTAGAAAGCATTGAACGAAGGAAACACGAACTCAGAACAGAATTGAGAGTCCTGGGAAATATCGATCGCAGTCAGCTCAAGCCGAATGAGCAGGTCTTTTACGATATTTACGAACACCGCATACTATCCGATGTGCGGATGACTAGATTTCCGACGGAGTACTTGCAGATTAGTCCGCTAGGGGGCGTTTACGATCAAGCTGCAGCCACATTTGATGTGATGCCGACGCAGAATCTAAAAGATTTCGAGGACCGGTTGGCGCGTCTGAGAGCGTACCCGAAAGTAATAGCTCAGGTAAAAACGCTGCTAAAAAAGGGGATTGAGCATCATGTTATGCCGCCTAAGGTGGTGATGGAAAGGCTTCCAGACCGCATTGCAGCTCAGCTGGAAAAAGACCCTAAGAAGAGCCCGATTCTGACTTCGTTTAATTCCATGCCCAGCTCGATTTCCAGTGAGCAAAAAAAGAGAATTTGGAATGAAGCCTCGGTAGTTCTTGCGAAAGAAGTGCTGCCAGCGCTTGATGATTTTTATAAGTTCTTCATGCACACCTATTTGCCGGCCTGTACGAAGACGGTTGCTTTCAAGGATCT
>JABDFB010000117.1 GCA_013286765.1 Deltaproteobacteria bacterium | reverse complement strand
GGTTTCGGAAAGTTCCGTGACTTTAGCAATATACTTTGAAGAATATATGGCCGCAATAAGCGCAAGAAAAACGATCAGAAGAAATGATACTGCGGCAATGTTGAGATTCTCTGCCAACTCTTGAGCGGACACAAAGACCGACAGAATGTAATAGTATTCGCCGTTGTGAGTAAGACCTCTATTCTTACATTCATGACACTTTCCCCCATTTGTAGGAGGATTTATCCGCGTCATTAAAAGAAGCCCATTCCTAGTCCACTTTCTATAGTTAAACGAGCGAATATTCTCTTTAAAATACTCTAGCTCCGGAGCTTTTGCCAAGCCTTCGCTCTCAGAGGGAAAAGCGACTAAGACCTTACCGCTTGCAGCAAAGAGCGTGAGACGCTCAATTTCGTTATCTGAATGAAATACGGACCAAAGGCGATTGATGATTGGCTTTACTGAAACGCCGACTTCTAGAACTCGGGTCCGATTGTAGTTCGCTATCATCGTATATTTGTACGAATCATTTAGATTCTTTTCGTAGTCATTCCAGATAATAGGAGTCTGCTCGACCCTATTCCCCTTTAAGATATTCTTATAATAGGGACAAATCTTAAAGAGATTCTTGTTTTGGAGTTGACCATTCTCTAAAGTAAATCCATTCGTAGAGAAAATATAATTTCCCTTCGAATCTGTCGCAAAAAAATTAGCAACTGAATAGCTCGTCTGAAGCCTCTGGAACTCAGACTCGGCAGGAAATCCTTTCAATCTTTCCGTTAGACGAAAGGCCTGAACCGCATTCATTGCGATTCGGTCACTATCAGCCTCTAATAGGATCAAAGTCTCCGCTAAATTACTCTGAGTAGACTCATAATGCTTTTCAAACGCTTTTGTTAATCTATCCCTTACAATCCAATAGCCCAAGAAGCCGGCACTACAAGAAGCAATAAGCGCGGTGGCAACCACCCCAAGAAATATCTTCTTCATCTATTAAAAACGCAACACAAAGAGCGTATCATTGAGCTGAATCCGAATTTTCGAAGAATATTTATAAGAATCAAAAATCCGTAACATTCCTGATATATTCGTTAACTTGCCATGATTGATTGCCGTTAAAAACTTAATGGTTTTAAGTCTATTTTCAGTAGAATCAACGAAACATAGCTCCGATTCCAGTTTCTTCGATCGAAAATAGATCGATGACGACTCCAACACATGGGCAAAATCCTCGGCTATGAATTTCGGAAAAACAACTCTATTGATGGCGTACAAATCATGATTGATATGAGTAATCTCATTTTCCCTATTAGCGAGAGTAACCAGAAACAATGATCCTGGCTTCATGACCCTCTGCAATTCAACCAGAAATGCTCGAAGATCCGATAGATAGTAAACCGAATGATTTGCTATTCCTATATCAATAGTACTATCCTGGATATCGTTCAAGTCACCGCTGGGAATAATCTGCGACTTTGAAAAACAAGCAACCCTATTTCCCGCCTCACTCAAATATTCCGTATTTGGTTCAACCAAATAATTATGATTCTTCGCAGATCGGATCGGCAGCGCAGATAGGAGTTCTTGAGTAAACTTCCCGTCGCCACATCCAAAATCAAGGAAATCAAACTCGCCTTGATTATAGTGAATATGCGGTGTAATACTCGCAATCATATTATCGAGAGCCACTTTGGATTCAGTGGAATGTCCTAAAAAAAACTCGTACTCTTCTTTGATCGTATCAAAAACATGCGACCCACTCAGATCAATTGATGGCACAGTCGATTTGATATCGATAGATTGTACAAACAACTCGATATCCGAAACTGCGGCAGAAAAAGAATCAATTGTTTCCTTACTAAGTCGTTCCTCGCTTTCCAAACTATTTGCGAGAAGACGCAAGTAGGCGATTCGATTCTCGATGGAGTGAGGTATGTGAACTCGGTGGCCGGTTTCTAATGATTTCATTGATCTCCTCAATTGTTAAAAGATTAAGTCGCTTCAATTCATCAAAATAGCGAGCTAAAGTAGGCCTCGCGATATGCAAAAGTTTCGACATGTCCCTCATACTGGGGGACTTTCCTAGTTTTCGATATTGAGCATGGGTTAGCTTAATAAGCTTAGACAACAATTCATATGTATAAAGATCAAATGTTTTCTGAAAATTGGGATCAAATTCCAGGGCAAAAGCGTGTTCGTTAATCTGCTTTTCAACATAGGAGCGCGTCTTCTTTCGATATCTGATATGCTTGGGCAATGATATCGGAGTAATGAGATTACCTACCTGATTTTTTGCCATTGCCTTGAGCGTTTTAAATAACTCCGCTACATTTTCATTTTCCCAAGAATAGTCGGTCAGACAATCGATCGTCGCTTTGGACAATACAGGAGGATTCGATGGAAACTGTCGATTTATCCAGAAGCGTACTAATTCCTCCACTTCTTCCGGGCGATCTCTCAGTGGAGGAACCATAATCGAAATACTTGTACTCCTGGAAATATTCATGACGAAGGTACTGACGTGTTCATCCAGATACCTCGAAGACAGACAAGTTAGAATTATCTTAGCCTTACCCTTTATAAGTAAATCCAAAGCAGGCTTTCTCGCTAAACGAGGCAGATCTTGAATATCATGCAGAACCAGACATCTCTCTTGCTCTTTGGAATAGCCTTTTCGAAACTGCCTAAATACACGCCTTGCCTCGGACGAACTAACTTCAGAGCAATTCACATGAGTTACTATAGTCGATCGAGTGAGATTACAAAGTACCGACGATAATAGAGTTCGTTTTCCTGATCCTTGCTCCCCGCGAACCAGAATACTACATTGTTCATTTAATAAAGAACCCATTTCCCGGCCTAGATTCGGAATGGTTTGACCAGCCACAAAGGGCATAATCATGTTTATCTTATGGGGAGGCGCCTTTAGTCCATACTTCACAAGCGCAATTTTATAGATTTTCTTTAGTAACAGCGGAAACTCTTCAAGAGACTTCATTACTGTACTTTTATGTAATACATCATGAATCATAGAATCTGCCGAAAATGTTTCTTGCAAAATAGGCTTGTCTTCAACGTTAGTTAATAGAACCTGAACCGCCTGAGGCCACTTCTTTGAACACATTTCAGAAACGTCAGCCCCAGTAATAAGGGGTTTTTCAAGCCTGTGACTGAGGGTATAGTCCAACAGAATTATATCGGGAGAATGCACGATAGTGGTACTTAACAGCTCTGTAGACGATAAGAACGATTGAATTGAAAACTGTGCATTCGTGGATAAAAATAAATTTTGTTTATATAGACTATCCTTTACAGCCCTTAAGAATTCCGGCTCGTCATCCAGATGAAACACCATTAAATCTTTTGTTTGCATTGTTTAATTAGTCATCGTCCCGAATGGTTTAATGTCTGCGATGCGCCCCCCATTCACTGCAATAACTTAAAATATTGGAGTTGGAAATCGAATTTTTACCAGTAGTGGTTCAAAAATGGGCATAGCATAATTTTTCTTTTCTTTTTCATTTCATCTGTTAATTAGTCAGCAACGTCAAGGGACGTCGTTAAAGGGTAATAAATAAACTTTTAAATTTAGCGAAGACGCAGCTCTGCCAGTGAAATTGCGTCGAGCTGATTTTGGCTTATTTTCAGACTAGAAAGGGGGGCTTACACTACCATTTCATAGTTCGCTATAAAGTATTTATGGATAATTAGGAGTTTTTGAAGGGAAGCTGTGTTTGCCCACAGCCCCCTAACATAATAACAATTATGCTTAAGAAATGCTGACCAGTTCCGACTTAGCAAATTTACCAAACTTTGGGTAGAAAAAAATGGCGCGCCTGCTCTCAGCAGATCTTGCCTTCTTTCTCTTTTCTATCGGTTCAAGAATCGGAAAGTATTTCTTCTAAAAGAGACTAAAGAGGAAAAATACAAATGATTTATTTTAATAAATGGGCGAGTTTAGCTTTGTTTTTACCAGGGTTGCTGATCCAGAGCAGCTACGCCGCTGACTACGGACGCATCAAAGACCCAGCAAACATGGATGAAAAAGTGAAATCAAGGGCTAGATGCGGCGATGTCTCATTAGACGCACAAGAATGCGAAGCCGGAATTAGAGAAGGCTTGGCGAAAGGATGCATAACTCAGGATGAAGCAAATAAACTAAGGGAATGGGGTCTGTCTCCAGCCTGCATTGCCGGAAAATACCGTGGTTGGTGTGCCTGCGGTTGCTTTGACCCCGCTACCATGATTTCTGTTTTTGGCTCTCTTGGTGCTGCCAAAGCCGTGGAGATCGCTGAAAATCCCGGCGATTACGTCTTGGAACATCTAGAAGATAGCTCTGAAGTTGGGTCATTTTCAGTAGGATTAGCAGCCATCCGTTTTTCTACGTCAGGTAAGGAAGCCAAGCCTCTAGTTGTTATCGAAACTGAAGATGGAAGAACGCTGAAAGTAACTACCAAACACGCAATCATGACCGCTCATGGTGAAATGATTAAGGCTGAAAAAGTCACCCCAGACACGTTGCTTCTAGATCAACTAGGTTATCCAGTCGCCATTAAATCACTTAGGTCAGAAGTGTTTAAAGGCAACGTTGTTAATTTTAGAGTAAATGTTGAAAAACCAGTGGAACACGTCATTTTCGCCGAACACTTGGCCGTCGGAGATCAAGCTTGGCAGAGTACACTTGAAGATCTGCAAAATCAGGTTTTGATTCGGGAAAACTAAAATTAACCAAAGTAACTAGAGTAAACGGAGCAATGAGTTTATGAGTCGAAGAGTTAAAATAATTTTAAGTGTGACTATACTACCCATTGCTCTGTTTGCCCTAAAACTTGGTCGGAGGGCAAATACGGAGACTCAAAT
>JABDFB010000116.1 GCA_013286765.1 Deltaproteobacteria bacterium | reverse complement strand
TTGATGATCCCATTGATCACGGCAAGGACGCCGTCTATGGCTTAGATGTTCCATTGATGAAGCTGGTACATTTTTTTAAGTCTGCCGCCTATGGTTATGGGACAGAAAAAAGAGTGCTCTTGCTACACGGTCCAGTGGGTTCTGCAAAGTCTACGATTGCGCGCCTGCTAAAAAAAGGAATCGAACGTTATTCTAGGATTGATGATGGGTGTCTCTACACCTTTAAGTGGGTGGATACCAAGGCCTCGTCGGATCATATTCTGGGCAATCAGTCGGAACTATCGTGTCCGATGCACGAAGAGCCGCTGAAGTTAATTCCCGAAGAACTTCGAGGAAAGTTTCTAGAGGATATTAATAAAGGTAATAAAACGGATCATAAAGTCACCATTACTGGAGATCTGTGCCCTGCTTGCCGGTACGTTCAGCGAGATTTTATGAGACGCTACCAGGGCGATATTCAAAAAGTATTACAACATGTGAAGATCCATCGCCTGCTCTTATCTGAAAAGGATCGTATCGGCATTGGAACGTTTCAGCCGAAAGATGAGAAGAATCAGGATTCCACTGAGCTGACAGGGGATATCAATTATCGAAAAATAGCGGAATATGGATCAGATTCAGATCCGAGAGCGTTTAATTTCGATGGTGAGTTCAATATAGCTAATAGAGGTATCGTAGAGTTCATCGAAGTTCTCAAGCTGGATGTCGCGTTCTTATACGATCTATTAGGCGCTTCACAAGAGCACAAGATTAAGCCAAAAAAGTTTCCGCAAACGGATATTGATGAAGTGATTATCGGACATACTAACGAGCCGGAGTTCAAGAAACTTCAGAATAACGAATTCATGGAAGCTCTCAGGGACAGAACGGTCAAGATCGATATTCCGTACATCACGAAGCTGAAGGAAGAAGTGGATAAAGGACGAAGTATGTTGGCTGGAAAACAAGGGCAGCTGGTCTTTTCAGACCAGGTGACGCTGATTGAAGACGGTCTTATGCCAGGGGGCATGGGCACTTCACCATTTGACGCGGAAGGAATTCCTTCCCAAGTCAATACACTGGTCGACGGTGGATTTATTTCCACTTTCCTCTACGACTTACGCCAGGCTAAAAAGAGTGACGCCAAACCAACTGGAAGCAGCGTTCGCGGACTTAAATCGCCACCGAGTATCGGCTTTTCAAATATTTATTTACAAAAGGGACGTCAATCTTTTGATGATCTCCTAGACGGTGTAACCAAAGGAATATTAATTACGGATTTAATGGGTGTCCACACCGCCAATCCAATAACGGGAGACTTTTCTCTCGGAGCTTCAGGTATACTAATACAAAACGGTAAATTAACTAAACCTGTACGAGGTTTTGCGGTTGCAGGCAATATTTTGGAACTTTTTAGGAGAATTACCGATATTGGTAATGACACCCGATTTTTTGGCCGAATCGGTGCGCCCTCCGTAAGGATCGGAGAAATCTCAGTGGGTGGCGCATAAAGAAAAGGACTTTAAAAGGACTTTAAATGGAATATAAAGTTGGCTTTAAAACCGATATTGGGCGAAAAAGAACCAAGAATCAAGACTATGGCGCAGCCTTCAAAGACCTTGGTCTTTTTATCGTCTCAGACGGAATGGGCGGACATCAAGGCGGTGAAATCGCCAGTTCCACCGCTGTAGAATCGATTCATTCTTATATTTCACGGCAAATGGAAAACAATACTCCCCGATCTGAAAAAATGATCGGACTAGCGATTCAAGCCGCCAATAAAGCCATCTATTTAAAGTCCCTGAAGGATCCTGGTCTCCAAGGAATGGGCACAACCACCACTGCTCTATTGTTTCACGATAATTTATTACACATAGGACATGTAGGTGATAGTCGCTGCTACTTCTTTAGACCTCATGCTGCATGGCAAATTACCCGCGATCATTCTCTCGTTCAGGAAAAACTTCGCGCGGGTCTTATAACACGTGATCAAGTCAAAACCGATCACATGAAAAACGTAATTACCCGATCCGTGGGTTACGAACAAACCGTCGAAGTCGAAACCTACCAAGTTGAAGTACAGTCGGGTGATTGTTTTTTGATTTGCTCGGACGGACTCTCTGGACTAATCGAGGAATCCAAAATGCTTGAAATCGTGGACTATGAACTGCTAGAACGAGGCGACGCTCAGGCAGCCGCTGAGCATCTCGTCTCAATGGCTAATGAATACGGAGGTGATGATAACATCACCTCCTTAATAGTACAGGTGGTTTGAAAGATGGCAAACAAGTTCTACACCATCTTAATAGTTCCAGAAAAGACTTCAAAGGTCCGAAAAATTGTTATTCCGAGTTGGATGTTAAAAAGCTCTGCCCTCATACTCTCAGCGCTCATCCTTCTCGGTGGAGTAATGTTTTTCGATTACTCCTATGTAATGAGCGAGATCGGAGAAAATAAACAACTCCGAATCGAAAATCGTAAACTCAGACAACAGGCTCAGATCTTCCAAAGCAAAATGACGACCGTGGAAAACACGTTAGATCGTATCAAAGTTTTCGCCACACGACTGAGAGTAATCATGCATTTGGAAGGTCAGGGTGCAAATCCGCATATTCAGGAAGTTCCGCTGCCGGAAGCGAATACCAATATCAGTAAGAGTAAAGCCCCCAACCTCGGTGAGGAAATTTTTAAGAAAATTCAGTCCGCTTCGACCCTTATCCCTGAGAGCAATGCGTCGCTGATGGATCCTGAAAAGCTGGAACTTCTCAAGGAATACGACACTCTCGATAGCAAAGTTGGGCAAATCACTCAGGACGCATTTCGCGCAGAAGAACTTTTGCAAGATCAGTATGAACTTCTCTATGACCAGCGCGCTTTTCTTGCCGCTCTTCCGACGCTTCAGCCTGCCACAGGGTATTTTACCTCTGGATTCGGAGTACGCGCTTCCCCTTACGGCAATCGCATCAAGATGCATGAGGGACTAGATATCGCAAATCGGCCCGGAACTTTTGTCCATGCCCCAGCTGCAGGTGAGATTGTTTTTGCAGATTCCAAACCAGGTTATGGTTTGACTATCATCATTAACCATGGCTACGGAATCGAGACCTGGTATGGCCATCTGAAAAAATTCATCGTCACCCGAGGCCAAAAAGTCAAAAGAGGTACTAAAATCGCGCTTTTGGGCAATAGTGGTCGCTCAACCGGACCCCATGTGCACTATGAAGTCCGGGTTCGGGGCTTTCCGGTAGATCCTCTATCGTTTATATTTGAAGATACGGCTCAGTAGGCCGAGCCGGCAATCGAATAAAATCACCCTGATGGCCTGGACAAAGGCCAAAATCACCACCACGTTAATGAGTAATTTTCGGCGTAACCGCGCCTAAAATACTGGCTAGTGTTCCCGCGGCTAGCAGTGTACACCGCAGTTTGAGAGAGCGGACATCCTGTCCTTCACAATTTTCGCCATCCATGGCTATGTGAATCTCTCAAACTGCGGTGTACACTGCTAGCCGCGGGAAAGCCGGGCCAAATATCCCTATTAATGGGGTAAAACAACTGTTACAGTCAGGTGCAAGATGATTAGTTTGCAGACCTTTGCTAAAAAGATTTTTGGTACCCAGAACGAGCGCGAGCTCAAATCCATATACCCAATTGTTGATCGAATTAATCAATTGGAATCCCAAATCAAACCTCTCACTGATAGTCAGCTCCAAGCCAAGACTGCCGAATTCAAACAGAGAATTGCCAACGGCGAACCTCTGGACAACATCTTGCCTGAGGCTTTTGCTGTAATTCGTGAGGGTGCCTGGAGAACTATTGGCCAACGCCACTATGATGTTCAATTAATTGGCGGAGTTACACTGCATCGGGGCCGAATCGCTGAACAACGCACTGGTGAAGGTAAAACCCTAACAGCTACCCTCCCCTGTTACTTAAACGCGCTGGAAGGAAAAGGCGTTCACGTTATCACTGTGAACGATTACTTGGCAAAGCGTGACGCTAGTTGGATGGGTCGAGTTCATAACTTCCTGGGACTCAATGTGGGAGTGATTGTTCACGGTCTGAGCGATCTGCAACGTCAACGAAACTACGGCGCCGACATTACCTATGGAACAAACAACGAATATGGGTTTGACTACCTTCGCGACAACATGAAATTTCGTCTTCAAGACTACGTACAGCGCGAACTGCACTATGCGATTGTCGACGAAGTGGACTCCATTTTGATTGACGAAGCGCGCACTCCTCTCATTATTAGCGGTCCAACCGAAGACTCGACCGATTTGTATTACAAGATAGATAAACAGATCACTGCGGGTGGCGGCCTGGTAAAAGATACGGATTATACGATTGATGAAAAATCGAAGACCGCTGCTCTGACCGAATCAGGCGTAGATAAAATGGAAAAGCGACTCTCGATCGCCAACCTCTACGATCCAACGAATATCGAAGTCCTCCACCACGTAAACCAGGCTCTACGAGCCCACGTTTTGTTTAAGTTAGATGTTGATTATGTCGTCAAAGACGGCGAAGTTTTGATTGTCGATGAATTTACAGGACGTTTGATGCCAGGACGGCGCTGGTCTGATGGCCTACACCAGGCGATCGAAGCTAAAGAAGGCGTCGAAATTGAAAATGAGAATCAAACTCTTGCAACGATCACCTTTCAAAATTATTTCCGGATGTACAAGAAACTGAGCGGAATGACCGGTACGGCGGATACGGAAGCTACCGAGTTTAAGCAGATTTATAAATTGGATGTAACGGTGATTCCAACAAATCGTGCGATGGTTCGTGCTGATCAGGCCGACGTCATTTATAAATCGGAAAGCGGCAAGTACAAGGCGATCTTGGACGAAATAAAACGCCTGCGAGAGAA
>JABDFB010000115.1 GCA_013286765.1 Deltaproteobacteria bacterium | reverse complement strand
TAAAGATGGCAAACTATTCAAATATTGGCATTAAATGCACCTTTGTCATGATGCCAGACCGAGATATTCGTTTAGAAGTGAGTCAACGTCAGGTTGACTCTCGATTTTAGAGGAGCCGTGAGCTACCGCTAGGATCTCAAAGAGTTATCGGATACTTGAACAATCTATGCTATTTTCCCACCATGTTCACACTGCTTGAAATCATGCCGCATCTCATGCGCCCGGCCGGTGGCGGAATTCCGATTTATTCGACTGGCGACAGCGCTGCGATGGAGATTCAGTCTAAGCTCTATGGAATTCTTCAAAAAAAATCCTCATTTACGCAAACTGAAATCGATACTCTCTGGAAAAAATCCTGGGCGTGGCTGGCAAAAGCAAAAACGGTTTTAATTGGCGTTCCATCCGATACGGGCGCGGGGATTCGGCGCGGGGCTGCTTACGGACCTCTCGGTGTGCGCAAAGAGCTTCTCAAATTGAAGGATTTTAGGGACTTGATTCGGAACCACCGTGTGGTGGACTTAGGAGACATTTTCGTCAACCCGCATTTACTACACGATGACATGCTCAGCGAAGAACAGAAACGCCTCTGTCGATATGAAATGTACAAAAATGCACCTGCGAATATACAGAGCAAACTTCCAGTATCACCGCTCTCGGTCGCAAAAGTGCTATTCGATTCCCTTACTGAAGCCCATCCACACCTACGCATCCAGATCATTGGTGGCGACCACTCTGTAGCTTGGCCAGTAACTGAAGTCTTAGCAAAGAAATTTCCCGGAACTCTGGGAATTGTGCAATCAGATGCACATACTGATTTACTTCCGTCGCGGCTAGGGGTGAAGTATTGCTTTGGGACCTGGTCGTACCATGCAAGCGCACTGATTGGTGGCAATGGCAAGCTCGTACAGCTCGGAATTCGCCAGACTGGCCGCGATCGCAATCATTGGGAAAGCACTGTCGCAGTTAAACAATTTTGGGCGCAGGAAATCAATGCTCACCCTAAAGGCACCCGCAGGAATGAACCTATCGTAATCCAACAGATCATCGATCATCTCAAAGCCAAAGGCGTAAAGCAGGTCTATTTTTCGAATGATATCGACGGCACCGACGAAGCCGAAGCCCCGGCGACGGGTACCCCCGCGCGGGAAGGGCTGTCTTCAGCCTTCTTGCTCAAAGTAATTCAGGCATTGGGGAAGAATTTTGACCTGGTTGCTACTGATATTATGGAAGTCGCCCCCGTACTTGGGCCTGATCGCCGCCAGGCCGAAAAAACATGCCGCCTGGCAGCTACCTATTTAATGGAATGTCTGAGGGCTCCCTAACTTTTTTTCGAAGAATATCAGAAGATGCTACAAGTACCTTGACTTTAGCCGGGTCTTTGGGCATCTTTTGCGGTCATATGTATGCAGTGATAGAAACAGGTGGAAAACAGTACCGGGTAACACCGGGCGACGTGATTCAAATCGAGAAGCTGGAAGGCGAAGTAGGTGCCCAGATTAAGTTTGACCATGTACTCATGGTCAATCAAGGGGACCCTGAAAACGCCCAAATTACCCTAGGTAAGCCCTATTTGGCTGGTGCCAATGTGGCTGCTGAAGTAGTCGGCCAAGGTCGGGGCGATAAAATCCTGATCATTAAGATGAAGCGCCGCAAACAATATCGCAGAACGCAAGGCCATCGCCAAAATTACACTCAGGTAATCGTTACCGGAATTGATAGTGGCAATGGAAAGACTCACAGTCTGAGCGATAGCGACAAAAAAACTAAACTAAGTAAGTTTCAGTCGCATCTGAAACCCAAAGGTGAAGCCTTCGCAAGAAGGCCTCTTACTAAAGCAAGGGCTAAGAAAACCGCCTAGATAGCTTTAGATAGAGTTTATAAAATTTTTTGAGAGGTTTGAGCCATGGCACATAAAAAAGCAGGTGGTAGTTCCAAGAACGGCCGCGATAGTAACCCGAAAATGCGCGGTGTGAAGCGTTTTGGCGGTCAAATGGTAAATTGTGGCGAAATTCTCGTCCGTCAGGTAGGCACAAAGTTTCACCCAGGCCGCAACGTCGGACTCGGTCGTGACTTCACCCTGTATTCACTTATTGATGGCGTGGTCACTTTCGAACATTTTGATCGAAAGCGAAAACAGGTATCTGTATATCCTGCTCAAGCTGTTGCCGGCTAAGTTTAGGGATAGACTTCACAGGGCTTTGAGCCCAGATGTTAAAAAGTTATGCGTTTTATAGACGAGGCTACCATCCAAATCGCCGCCGGTCATGGCGGTCCAGGCTGTGTCAGCTTTCGCCGAGAAGCGTTTGCTCCACGCGGCGGCCCGGACGGTGGTGATGGCGGCGCCGGTGGTGATATATTCTTCCGAGCTTCTGCACAACTCAGCACGCTCCAAGATTTCCGATTTAGACGAACTTATCAGGCACCTAACGGAATGGGTGGGTCCAGCACCAACAAAGCCGGAAAAGACGGCGACGACATTACTATCAGAGTGCCAGTTGGAACAGTGGTGAAAAATGCGGAGACTGGCGAAGTCCTGATCGATTTTACTGAAGACGGACAGATTTGGATCGCCTGCAAAGGCGGCCGTGGCGGAAAAGGAAATGCGCATTTTACAACCGCAACTTTCCAAGCGCCTAAGTTTGCACAACCAGGCGAGGACGGCGCGAACCTCTCTATCAAACTTGAGCTAAAGCTTCTGGCAGATGTCGGAATCATTGGTTTTCCCAATGCAGGAAAATCCACTTTAATTTCTCGATTAAGCGCTGCAAAACCAAAAATCGCAGATTATCCTTTTACGACACTAACTCCGAATCTAGGTGTCGTCGTTGGTCCTGATCGCGAGACCTTTGTCGTTGCAGATATTCCAGGATTAATTAAGGGAGCCCATCGTGGATTGGGCTTAGGCCACAAATTCCTCAAACATATGGAGAGAACACGCATCTTTGTCCATCTGCTGGATGGTGTTCAGCTCTTGGAGGCAGTGACTTCGGACAAAAGCGCTGTTGAAACTTCCAGTTCAGGCGATGACATCCAAGAAAGTGCATTCGATAAATTCATCGAAAATTACCATGTGATCCGCAAAGAACTCGAACTCTTCAATCCAGCTCTTCTCCATAAACCGGAACTCGTCGTCATCAACAAAGGGGATTTGTTCGAGAGCGATCCCGATTTGATGGAAGCCTTGCGAAAAAAACTTCGCCAGGAAATTGCTGTCCACCGCGGAAATCACCCCTACCCAAATGAGCCCATGGTTATTTCTGCTGCTTCTGGAAAAGGAATCGATGGCCTACTCGGATTTCTCTTTCAAGAACTCGCGTCCCTCAAAACTCCAGATACACTTAAATTGCAGAATGCTCCGGAATTTCGAGAGTTAAGTAAATGAACTCACAGACAAAGGCAGCTCAGCTCCCAAGATGGAATGAAATTACTGCCGTCTTTGGAGGCTGTTTTGATCCACCTCACGCCGGTCATAAAAAAGCTGTTGCGGGCCTCTTTGAAAAACCGGGGGTGAGCAAAGTTCTTATCCTCCCCTGCCCCACGCCAGCGCACAAATCAACGGTTGCATCTGCCGAAGATCGTGTAGAGATGGCGCGAAGGTGTTTTATAAATTCGAACTCCGACATTCAGATGGAACTTTGTGAACTTGAGCGAGCACGAAAATCACCGCAACACCCAACCTATTCTTTTGATACTCTACAAGAACTACGACAGACTTACTCAACGGCTATCGGTTTCGTTATCGGCGCCGATGAATTATTGTATCTTCCAAAGTGGTATCGCTTTCCAGAAGTCTTGTCTCTGTCGCATTGGATCGTGCTAGAACGAAAACCCTTTGGCAGCCACCCTGTGCGCCAGGTACTTCAAGAATGGCTGGCAAGCGGTCTCATTGCACAGACCTCACTATCAGACACCTGGCAGATTCGAACGCTAGCTAGGCCAACCGGACAATTGTCTGGGCCGTTTTTGAAAGTAGTTTCGACGGAGGCAGCTGATCTTTCATCTAGTGAGATTCGGAAGTCTTTTTCGCTTTCCGGTGCGTGCCCTGCAGATGCGCTAGATCCGGAGGTCCTTGAATACATTAAGGTTCGGAGGCTCTATGGCACTTAACTCAAATCCATGGTATTTAAATAATTAACGGCTATGAGAAGAGAAGAAACGAAACAAGAAGCTTGTACCTTATCAACTAAAAAAGATGATACGTCCCAGACTGCACTTCTGGGTGCCCAGGCTGCTATTGAAAAAAAAGCTGAAAATGTGAAAGTCCTATATCTGGGCGAGTGCTCAAGTTTTACGGATTATTTCGTCATTTGCAGCGGGATATCGACAAGACAAGTGCAAGCAATAGCAGATTCCATCCAAAATACTTTAAGACCCCGCCAGAAAGTCATTTCTTCGGAAGGCTATCAGGATGGCCGATGGGTTTTATTGGACTACGGCGACGTTGTCTTTCACATTTTCCTGGACGCAGTCAGAGATTACTACAACCTCGAGCTCCTTTGGTCGGATGCACCGAGAGTCAAGCTTCCCTCCGAGTTCTATGGCCCGGCTGCCGTTCGGCTGAATTAAAGTATTTGGAAACAAGTTGAAGATTTACCTAATTAGCTTTGGCAAACTGAAAACGGCCGGACTAAGACAGACTGCTGATTATTACAAAAAAATCATTCAACCTTGGGTTACGTTGGAAGAAATTGAACTCAAGCCCGTCACTGTATCTGAAAAATCCGCACATGCTCGTAATCTTATATTGCAGCAAGAGGAAAAAATTCTCCTCGACCACCTGTCCTCTAAGCTCAAATCGAGAGGACTTTTTTTTATTTTGGATGAAAAAGGCAAGCCGAGGCCGTCCACGAAATGGGCGGAAGACATTCAGACGTTGGAACTTCAGGGAATTCCAGCGATCGCCTACTGCATTGGAAGC
>JABDFB010000114.1 GCA_013286765.1 Deltaproteobacteria bacterium | reverse complement strand
TGCTGCGGGGTGCAGACAATTCGGGTTCGAATGCCGAGTCGGTGAGAGCGACACAGGAAGTGTTTTCTCGCGAGTGTGACGATGGCAAGAAAAGGTGGTCTCCCATCGAGCCCTCGAAAATTCCGGAAATCGCCGCGTGGGGAAAGCGCTTTAAGCAATTTCCCAATCCAAAGAAGTCTGTGGCTTCTATTGACAGTTTGATCCGGAGAGTACGCAGCGGAAAATATCCGCCCAGTATTTCGCCATTTGTAGATCTGTATAACGCAATGTCGATCA
Organism: Deltaproteobacteria bacterium; assembly: GCA_013286765.1. The sequence continues at coordinate 4,751 of JABDFB010000114.1, read as the reverse complement.
AGTATGGCGTTCCAATGGGTGGAGAGGATTTGAAAAAGATGACTCCTCTAAAAACTTCTACAATGGTTGTGAAAGCTGCTGATGGAACAGAACCATATAAAGGACTCGGAGCGGATGCGCCCGATGAGTTTCCGCTGCCTCAGGAGTTGATTTATGCAGATGGTGGTGGAACGATTTGTCGCGCATTAAACTGGCGCGAAAGTGCTCGCACCTGTATCGATAAGACAACGACGGATGCAGTTTTTGTGATCGAAGCTATCGGTGACGAGGAATCTGCAAGGGCCAAAGCTGCCATGGACGAGTTAGGAAAGCTCCTGGTAAGTAACTGCGGGGGTAACTTCGAAGTTTCTACCGCCGAGTAGTAGTTCTATCTGTCATTTAATCTCTTATGAATATCGCCTGTGGGAAGTTGAAGAGCTTTCCGCGGGCGATATTATTGGTCTGTATCCCATGCACCTCTAGGGTTGGTTTTGTTCTTTCATCCTCGTGTATGAAACAAAGCGATAGTATTGACTTTATGACGCAACGAATTATATCATGTCGGAATAATGAGGAAATATAGTACTATTTTAGTAAGATGTTGGTTAATTGGTCTTGCAGTTTTCCACGGGCTACAAACATCTTTTACATTTGCAGCTGAATCACCAGAATCGGAGACAGAAACTAAAACATCGGCGTTTGATTTAAAATATAATAGTGACAAACCCAGAAAATTCCTGCTGCCTCCTTTGATATCGTTAGTTTTGCCCGGTTTTGATCAGTATTCAGAGGAACAATATGGTTATGCTATTGGTTATACTGCAACAGCTGTGATTGGACTTGAATTAACCAAATTCGGCACGGGTTCTATCTCGACTACTGATAACAAAAAACGCCTTGGAAACTTAGGTGGACAGCTTTATCTGGCTGCGGGCGAGTTCAGCGCCTATCATAGCTTTCGAACGGCGGTAAGAAGCCGACAGCAAAATGGGGAATTTTTATTCTTGAAGCATGAGGAATCCCCAACCGATTTACTCGCTGCCCCATTTAATTTTAGTTACCTGACAAGACCAACCACCTATGTAGGAATTCCTGCGATGCTTGCCTTAGGTTTTGCTCTAGAAAAGATCCGAGGATCTTCGGACTGGTTGAGTTCTTCTTGGAGGTCTCCCAACATCACTGACTATGCTTTTGCGGGTGCTTACAGCTTCAACGCGGGAACGGGTGAAGAAGCTTTGTTTCGAGGTTGGATTATGCCTGTTTCTATGCACTACACAAACAGCGAGTTTTTTAGTAATTTGATAACATCGATTCTTTTTGGCGCTGGTCATATCAATAGACATAATTATTTTCCAATTTCTCAGACTATTGGAGGATTCTATTTAGGGTACGTGGCCCAAAAAAATGACTGGAGCTTGGGGGAAAGTATTTTTATTCACACGTGGTACGATGTAATTGCGTTTTTACTCCACTATGCAACAACTAATACCGCCGAAGGCCCTCGACCGCCTTTTGTGATATCACCCATTACTATTCATTTATGAAATTGCATTTTAAGTTAGTTTTCTATTTCAACACCAAGCTCACCGGGCAGTGATCTGAGCCTTTAACGAAAGGCTGGTGTTGAACTGCACGGAGGCGATCTTTGTACTCCTGATTTGTAATGAAATAGTCGAGGCGCCACCCGATGTTCTTTTCCCTCACGCCTGGGCGGTAACTCCACCAAGTATAGTGCCCTGGATCTTTGGTGAATTCGCGAAAACTATCGACGTAGCCGTTTTCGACGAACTGGTCCATCCAGGCTCTCTCCTCTGGCAGAAAACCAGCGTTATTCAAATTTGATTTTGGATTTTTGAGGTCGATCTCTTTATGTGCGATGTTCAGATCACCGCAAAGGACCAGATTCTTACCTTTACTTCTCAGGCTGTCACAAGTTTTGAGAATCTGATTGCAGAAAGACAATTTGAATCCTAAGCGTTTGTGATCACGTTGACTGTTCGGAAAATACGTGTTGATCAGAACAAAGTCTGCAAACTCAGCGATCAAAACCCGGCCTTCCGCATCGATCTCTTCGACACCAATGCCTATCTGGACACGCAAAGGTTCTTTCTTTGTGAAAACCGCGACACCGCTGTAGCCGGGTTTCTGCGCCGAATGCCAGAAGGAATGAAATTTTGTTGGATTTCTCAGAGTTTCGTCCAGTTGATCCTGTGTGGCTTTAATTTCTTGCAGACAAACAACATCAGCGTTCTCGGCGGCGAACCAATCTAGAAAGCCGGCCTTGCTGGCTGCGCGGATGCCATTCACATTCCAACTGAGTAGTTTCATAGTAAAGTACTCATATCATGAAATAGAAATTCATCCAAAAAAGTAGTAACGCGTTGCATATAGGTATTCTCCATGGTATTTGCCTGTTGGTTTTGAAGGAGGGTATTCATTTGAGACTAGCATCACGATTTGTTCTGGGCGTCACTTCGGGAGTTTTCGCATTACTTCTATTTCAATTTACACCGGTTCTTGCTTCTGAAGAAGCGGGTAGAAGTTCCGTAATTCCAGAAGAAAAGAAAGAGAACGAAGAAGCGGTCGATGCACAGAAACTTGCTGGGGCTCTTTTTCGTCCTTACGTACCCTCTTCTTCCAGCAGCCCTCCGGGTGGTGCCCGGGTGAATCCAACAGTGCCTGCTGTACCGGTAGCAGTGCTGCAAGGTTATAACAGCGGTTTTCTTTTATTAGCATCGCGATACGGGTGGACCGATGGGGTTCGAACTCAACTCCAGCTTGCGAAGTTAGCGAATCCACGCGTCTACGTCGACAAGGATTATGCTGGTGTCGAGATTAGTAGAAGCTTGGGAACAAATCCGGGCGAGACAGCGCTAACATTAGCTGCGCGCCACGGACACTTCGATGCAGTAAAATCCTTTTTTGAATTTGCCGATGAAGGAGATGATTTCAATGTGAATCATTATTCCCAAAATGGTGAAAATGCTCTCCACAATGCGATTAGAGGAGGGTACCTTTATATCGCGCGGTATTTGTTAGATGAAGCTAAGGCGGATGTCACTACTCCGACGGGGGATAAGCGTAGTCCTTTATGGATTGCTTTGGAGTTGGGGCACTCCCCGTTTGTAAGAGAGCTACTATTTACACCCGAATTTAGGCTGCGCAAGATCAGTCATGATTTTCGCGACATCGTTCGTAAGTACCAGAAAGAGATAGATGCACATGACTATCGGACGGGAGAAGATAAGAACAGTGCTTTACGACTTCTAGATTTGGCAGCAACTTTGAATTATCTGAATGGAAATATAAATTGTTTACAGTCAGATCAAATGAAACATGCGACCACTCTTGTGTGCCGAGGTATCGAATGTAATCGGGTCGAAGAAGTAAGAGCTTTAGTGCAAGCGAAAGCAGATCTTAATCCGCTCGATTCATCGGTTAATCCGTTACATGCTGCAGTAGTGCATGACCGAGCAGACATCGTACCGCTCCTTTTAGAACATAACGCCCAGGCAAGTATTCTTGCCGAAGTCGTCGAACAAAAAGAGAACGTGGCCCAGCAAAATAAACCGGTAGCCGGGAAAATCACTCCTTTCGGTCGTGCAGTTAATTTGACTCGTCCTAAAATAGTAAAAGCGCTGCTCGATAGCGATAAAATGGAATACGTTTCAGAATTTCGTTCAGCAATAGAAAACGGGGACACGGGGATTGCTGCACAGTTACTTAGTATAATGCGCGATCGAATTGAGGAGGAATTGCATCGGCCCCAAGCTCAACTGGCACAGATGCTGTCAGAGGAACGGAGGCGCGACGACCAGGCGGTTGATCCCAATGTTGATCCCAAGGTTCGGAATAATCTCACTTATAAAGCTTTCGAGAGAATGAAAATGGACACTACCTGTCCTCATTGTAAAAACAAGGTAGGGAGTCAACTTGTTGCAAACCGGATTGTTGGGAAGGGCGGCGTTAGAGCTGACGGATCCACTGTGCTAGGGAAAGTCGTTGTTACAAAGTGTGGACATATCTATTGCGAGGACTGCTACAAAGAAGGCAATGGGATACTCGCTAACTGTAGCAATCCAAAATGCAGGAAGTCTTTTGATAATTCGCCTGGGTTTTTGGTTGCACTAGACAATTAGTAAGTTGTTTGGGTACCAGCATCATGTTGATTGTTCTCGCGTGGATGGATCTCAGGCGGTAAAGTGCCGCTATGACTCGGTTACTCGAAAGCAGACTAGGCGTTGCTATCCCAATAATTCAGGCACCCATGGGTGGTGGGCCGAATGGGCCAGAACTCGCCGCAGCTGTGTCGAATGCGGGAGCGTTAGGGTCACTCCCCGGTGCTTATCTTACTGATATTGAATTTGAGAAGGATATCCGTCGAACGAGAGAACTCACGGACCGCCCTTTTTGCGTGAATTTGTTCATTCCAACTCCGGCTGAAACTTGGCAAACACTCGAAGAATCTATACTCGAAACGGCCTTTCATGCAGCGCTGGATGCGACTCGGCCCTACCGTCAGGAGCTTGGACTTCCTGATCCGAAAATTGCCCCGCCGTACGAGCAGGATTTTGAAAGACAAATTTCTGTGATCCTGCGAGAGAAGCCAGCAGCTTTTAGCTTTATCTTTGGCCTTTTGCCAAAAAAAGTACTCGATGAGTGTCGAAGGTCTGGAATTTTAACAATAGGCACTGCGACGACGCTCGAAGAAGGACTAGCGCTGCAAAAATCCGGTGTGGACGCCGTTATTGCCCAAGGTTTGGAAGCTGGTG
>JABDFB010000113.1:4484-5088 GCA_013286765.1 Deltaproteobacteria bacterium | reverse complement strand
TAATTTTAAAGTCAGGTCTGAGGTTGTTCACATTAGAATTGATATGATTCACTCAAGAATAATAAAAGTTTGTATCACAGGTACCGTTTTTTTTCGGTTTTCGAGTTTGGCCATTGCAGCGAATTATCCGTCGGTTCTAGATATTTTTAATTCTGCTTGTGATACGAGCAGACAATATAACATTAGTATTCCTCAATGTCAGAGTGGTCTGGATGTAATTCAAAAATTTGATAATTTCATCAAGCAGAATCCTGATGTCCTGGCAAAAATTCCGCAACTCCAACTTCCTAATCCCCCTGCTCCTCCACTAAATCCTATCGCGGCAGTACTTGGAGGAGGTACTGGGGGCAATAGTGCTAGTAGTGGAGCGAATCCGACCAATCTTCCCAGTTTTCCCGCGAATTTATTGACCTTACTGCCATTACCTCCTGCCCCACCTCTTCCTGGAGCCCCGAATTTCAACCAACTCATTCAAAGTAATTCGTTGCTCGTTCCGCTTGCGAATGAACAAACAGTCGAAGTTCTCAACGCGAATCAATTGCGTAATGGGGTAAATACGCAGGGTAGTACCGGAACGACAGTGGGAGTTGCATCAGCTATGGCA
>JABDFB010000113.1:708-4474 GCA_013286765.1 Deltaproteobacteria bacterium | reverse complement strand
AACTCTGCCATCCATACTGTCATCTCGTAACGGTCTTTCGGGCAGTAGTACCAATGGAAACACCGGTGCTGCGCAAAACACTGGTGGTAGAAGTACGGGCGGCGGTACCGGTTCAGGTAGCAGTACTGGGGATGATGATCAGGTAAATAAAGAGCTGAGAGCTCAAGAGCGGAATGTTCTTATCCAGCGAGATAACCAGCTTTATGGCTTTGGAAATATGACAGGTTATATTCTCGAGACGATAAGCGTAGCCATAAATGGGGCGGCGATTGCGGCGAGTAACCCTCCGCCCCCTCCAAGTCATACATCAGAACAAGGCGCGACAGACTCGTCGGCAACGGGGGAATCCGCTCCTTCGTCATCATATGCAGCAACGGCTCTGGCTCTTACCGCAAACGATCTCCTAATTGGTGCAAACGTAGCTTTCACTGTTGCGTACTGGGCGGAAGGCGATGCTGCTTCTTTGAGTCTTAAATTTTCTTACGAAGATATAGAAGAAATAAAGAAAGAAGAGGCCGAATCACGAACTTGGTGGGATAGATGGTTCGGACCTATATCGGCACGAATTTCTGGGCCGTCAGAAGGTCCTAGTACGGAATCTGTCAGTGTACCGAGTTCGGGAGCTTCATCAGCCCTAACGGCAGAAGAATCTGCATGGGCCAGGCCACCTCGTGGTGTGAGACGACGCCTCGCTAACTTATTAAGGCGAAATCGATATACCTGGGCAAATAGTCCTGATTCCAATACTGCGCCGAATCCTACATTGAATATTGCTTCAAATTCTAATACGAATGTTCCTTCAAGCCTCACAATATCAGATTTGAAATATCCTATACAGACAGAGCTCAGAAATACTATTTGGTATAATGTTGAAGGTGATGCCCATACTGGGATAGTTCGATACTACCTTTTCCTCGAAGACAGAGTGAAATATTGGATGGAACCGGCTAATGATAGTCCTATATATTATGGGTTAGGGGAGATTTTATACTCAAGGCCTCACCCGCATATGCAGAGTCTAATGGTATCTTGGGATAGGCTCGGTATTTGTGCAGCTAACTTCGGATTTATTCATCCGGATCCCAATGATCCAAGTAAGGACGAGCTTTTGGAATTGCCGCTAAAAAGAGGCGGTGAAAACTGCAGTTTATTCTTTCAAGAGAACAGATCGCCCAGACATTTCAAATTCTTTGGAGCGGGTAACTGATTCCAGATCGACTCTCAATATTCCGCTGGAACTCTTCTTGCTTAGTTTGATCTTCTATTATGCGGGACAATTCAAATATTACTGTTCGCACTATGAAGCAGGAAGATATTAATGGCGTAATAGAGATCCAGCGACTTGTATATCCTGATATGCTGGCGTGGTCAGCCGACCAATTGAGCAGTCATATGAAGTATTTTCCAGAAGGGCAGCTCGTAGCTCTAGATCAGGAGGGACGAGTTGTGGGGTCCTCAAGTTCGCTAGTCATTGATTGGGATGATTATTCTGAAGGAGCCGCATGGTCTACTATTACCGGCCACGGGACATTTAGCACCCATAATCCGCTCGGAAAGACACTGTATGGTGCTGATATGAGTGTTGATCCTCAGCTGAGGGGGCACGGAATTGGATCGCGTTTCTATGATGAGCGAAAAAATCTTGTTAAAGAATGTAAGTTAAAGCGATTGCTTACGGGTGGAAGAATTCCAGGTTACGATTCTGTCGCTCACAAAATGAGTCCCAAACAATATGTAGCTGAAGTAGTTGGCGGACGGCGAAAGGATTCAACGCTCAGTTTTCAACTTAAGAATCAACTCGTCGTTCTCGATGTCGTCCCCGAGTATCTCTATGACAACGCATCACACGGCTTTGCTACTCTCTTGGAATGGTTAAATCCGGAATATGCAATTACCGTAAATATGGAAGTCACCGAGCCACCTGTACAACACATAGGGCCCGAAAAAGAACGAATCGCCCAACGCGTTCGTATAGCCGCAATTCAATACTATCTGCATAGTATTAGTCATTTTGACGATTTTGCCAAACAAGTGGAATTCTTTGTCCGAAGCGCATCGGAATATCGCTGCCAGTTTGTTTTATTTCCGGAGTACTTCACAATGCAACTGCTGAGTTGTATCCGTGAGCCGGCGGCTGGACGTGCTGTCCGCCGTCTTGCCGAGTTAACTCCACAATACGAAGACCTCTTTCGCCGACTTGCTACCGATAATAAACTCTACATCATTGCTGGGACGCACCCGGTTATCGAAGCGGGCCAACTCTACAACGCTGCTCATCTTTTTACCCCCGATGGAAGAATATTCCGACAGAAGAAAGTTCATCTCACACAGACCGAAAGAGGTCCGTACCAGATGAGTCGCGGACACGGATTCTATGTATTCCACACAGAATATGGAAGAATCGCTGTTCTAGTTTGTTACGACGTGGAATTTCCGGAAGCTGCACGCGTTGTCGCCGAAGGAGGTGCTAGAATTATTTTTGTTCCATTTTGTACCGATGATCGTCAAGGATACTGCCGCGTTCGCTATTGCTCGCAATCGCGCGCCATCGAAAACCAACTCTATGTTGTCATGGCCGGAACCGTTGGAAATTTACCCTTGGTCCCTTACATGGCCACGCACTACGGTCAAGCAGCGATCTTAACTCCCTCCGATTATCACTTCGCACGCGACGGAATTGCGGTCGAGGGAAATTTAAATCAAGAGCAGATAGTCATTACTGATCTCGAACTGCATCTACTGGACGAACAGAGAGTCACTGGTACTGTTATTCCGCTGCAGGATTTGATTAAAGATGCGTACGATACAGTGATCCATTGTGCTTAGGTTCGATGTATTCAAATAAATATATATTAACATAGAAGGATTTCGTGAATTATCGTGCGCAAATTTTCAATGACTGCATTTATGCGGCCCCGTTTAAGGGGTTTTTCTGGATAGGAGGCGCCACTAAGTGGTGGGGAGTCTGAGCAAACTTGATCACAAGGACGGTTGCAAGGTCGAGTAGGGAAATTCGGATCGAGCGTTAACGGGGTTGGTACGGTAGTGACCGAATGCCCGACTCCGAATTGTGCCAGACACCAGGTATTTGACATAATATATTAGGCATAATATACTATGTATTAAGTGAGTCGTTTATTTAAACAATTAAAAGAGGTGAGGTCCAACTTAGGAATTACTCAAGTTGAGCTGGCCTATCAGGCTGGTATCAGCTTACCCACTGTTCAAAACATGGAAGCTAATCGCGCAAATCCCTCTTTGGAGACTCTTGAATCACTGGCTAATTTTCTTGGGCTGGAAGTATGCTTAGTACCGAAAAAGAGCGATTGGGAAACGCTTAGCCTCTATGGGGTGCCACTCATACGAACGGAAAAAACACCGACCAAAATTCCTAGAACAGTGGAGAAAATGATCCAAGCTTTGAGAGAAGCCTGTTCGGAAATTCAAAATTCTTCTGCTACGCCAGACTATGATAGAAAGCTGGAAGCTGTTCAAGCATTCTTGTTAGCATTGGAGATGCATTTTCCTAGCGTATTTAAGGAGTATTGTAGGAACTCAAACGTGATAATTCAGACAATGCCTCGAGTAATAACTGGCAGGCTTATAAAATTGAGACGCCTTGCCCTGGCAAATTTGGTTGAATACTTATGATTCCTCTAGACTTAAAACTATTGAAAAAATTCCTTAAAAGAGCGGGAGACAGTTTAAAGGGTGATTGGGTTTTGGTTGGTGGAACAATTCTGCCACTGCTTGAAATGAATTACCG
>JABDFB010000113.1:0-698 GCA_013286765.1 Deltaproteobacteria bacterium | reverse complement strand
CAGATATTGATCTTTTGCCTTTGGGAAAGGGAGTCGAGAATAAGATCATCTTGGATCTAATGAAATTAGCCGAAGATCTTGGGCTACCGGTAGAGACTATCAATCAGGCTAGTCTTTATTTTCTAGAAAAGATACCTAACTATATCAAGGAACTCGTCATTCTTCACAAGGGCAAATCAGCGACTATCTATCGTCCCAATGTGAATTTATTTATTCAACTCAAAGTAGGTAGACTCTCAGAGTCTGACTTAGCCGATTGTCTAGAATTTCTTAAATATGCGCGGAAAACAAAAGAACCAGTAAATAGGCCTAAATTACAAGCAGTTCTTAACCAAGAAATTCATGAGTGTGCAGATCATGAATCCCGTTTGGCTCGACTTAAACAGCTTAGGAAAGCAATTTCTTGAAACTTCAGAGACTAGGATCGCAATTCACATTCACAAAAAAAAGCGATAATCTACCTTTAGGTATTTCGCAATTGTTTTTGCCATTTTCTTTCCGATGGGCCTAACACCCTTCTCCATTTTTGAAATATTATATTGAGGTACCTTCATTTTCTTTGATAATTCTGTTTGTGATAATCCAATCTTCATACGGGCCGTGCGTAGCGTGATACTTGGCTTAGATGAAGTTTTGATTTCGACCGCTTCGCTACCGGCGTGGCCGCCTCCTATAATGATAACGTCAAAATCGTGCTT
>JABDFB010000112.1:137-5270 GCA_013286765.1 Deltaproteobacteria bacterium | reverse complement strand
TTCTTCTGTCCCTACAGCTACGGCACCGATTAATGCACCTTTAACAAACGATCTTTAACAAATGATCAAAATGAAACGAAGCCCGGATAGTTTTTAACGGAGGATTTGTGGCCCAGAAAACAGTACTTGGAAAAGGTTTAGCATCATTATTTCCGACAGCGAATCCGGAGACTTTGCCGCCGCTACCACCGTCAGTTCCACCACCTTCAGGCGCGAGTGCTCCGGCCGGTGCTACTTCGGGTGGTGCAACGGGGATCCCTTCCGGGACTGCGGCTCCAAGTACAGAAACATCGACTAGAGATGTTTATATGGGGATCAGTATGGTCCCCATCGATGATGTGCAGGCTAATCATTATCAACCCAGAAAAGATTTCGACGAACAGGCCCTCAAGGAGCTTTCCCAGTCGATCAAGAATAGTGGCATTATTCAGCCCCTCCTCGTTCGGAAGAATTCAAAGGATGGATTTGAATTGATTGCCGGCGAAAGGCGTCTCAGAGCTGCAAAACTGGCAGGTCTCAAGTTTGTACCGATTGTTATTCGAAAGTCGACAGATCGTGAAACCCTGGAATTAGCCTTGGTCGAGAATATTCAAAGGGAGAATCTCAACTGCATTGATGAAGCGGTGGCCTATCACCAGCTTATTGAAGATTTTAACTTGAATCAGGAAGACATCGCAGATCGAGTGGGTAAAGATCGGGCTACTGTAGCCAATTATCTGAGGTTACTCAGGCTGCCGCAGGCTGTTTTGGATGATTTGCGGAAGCAACTTTTGAGTTTTGGTCATGGCAAAGCCCTGCTTTCATTAGATAACAACGAAGATCGTATGAATGTACGAGCACAGATCTTGGAGAAGTATCTGAGTGTTCGCGAAACGGAAGCACTTGTTGATCAGCTTAAGAAATTGAAGGAATCCGAGCCAGGAAGGCCCGCTACTATCCAAGAATTGGGAGTTATCGCATCGCGTCTTGGAAATTTAGCACAGGAGCTTGCTAGGACGTGGTCTACCAAAGTAGAGATCAAAGGTAGCGAAAATAAAGGGAAAATTGTAATTCATTATGCAACGCGTCAAGAACTAGATCGTATTCTAGATGGAATGCACACAGGAGCCCTATGACACGCACTTCAGAGTTGAGTGTTTCAGCTGTTAATCGCCAGGTGGCCGCAGTAATCGAAAGAGGCTGTGAATTCGAGGGCAAACTTTGCTTTCACGGGACCGTTAGGATAGCTGGGATTTTTCGGGGTGAAATCTATACCCCCGATACTCTGATTATCGGTGAAGGAGCCAGGGTAGACGCCCAGATCGATGCGGGAGTTATCATTATAGGTGGCGAGGTAAATGGGAGTCTAAAAGCTAAACATCGCGTAGAAATTCATCGCCCTGCGATTTTTAGGGGCGATATCCTCACTCCTAGCCTGAGTGTTGATGAAGGTGTCATTTTTGAAGGTAATAGTCGGATGGTGCAGCCTGTACCAGAGGCTAGCGCTACTTAACCTCTATAACTCAAGATTTATGACCGGCGAAGCCGGGAGTACCGCTAGCCCTCTATAGACTTCCTAAATCAGGGAGGTCCGACTCTCCCCCGGAGAGTTGGCGCCTGTGGAGGGCTGCCCTTCCTTAATTTAAAAACTCTATCGATATGGCGTCGTTGGAGCCACCCAGAACTAGCAGTGCACTTCTGTTTTGCGAGATTCACGACAGCCATGGATGGCGGAAGTCGTGAAAAACCGGATGTTTGCTCCAGCAAAACAGAAGTGCACTGCTAGTCGCGGGTAGCTTTTCGTAAAACTTGGCTTGACCGCGCCTAAAGCTCTGTGTTAGCCCACAGTAAGTTCCGGAAAATTCCGCATAGTTTGGAGCGTAAAGTGAACGCAATTCTTGAACAGCTTGGCCTGGATCGTACCTTCTTTATCGAGATGGGTATATTCTTAGTCCTCTTTTTGTTTTTATCGAAGTTCTACTTCAGGCCCTTTCTTGCGCTTTTTGAGGCACGTTACCGTAAGACAATTGGCGATCGAGAAAAAGCTGAAAAGTTGATGCGAGACGCACAGACAAAAATGGATGACTACAAACGCACTCTTAGCGATGCGAGGATCAACGCACGTGCAGAGTACGATTTGGCCCTGTTGGAAGCAAAGAAGCTGGAGGCACTCGAGTTGTCCAAAGCCCGAGAAGAAGCCAAGAAGATCACTCAGCAAACTGTGGATCAAATTAACCATCAACGAAATGAACTGAAAAAGCAGCTTAATCAAGATGTAGAGAACTTGGCACAGAGTATTTCGGAAAGATTACTTTCAAGGTAATAGGATGTACTGATGAGCTCATTATTATTATCTAGTATAAATTTAGTAATCCTGGTTGGGTTTTTGGTCTATAAGTTGCGACAGCCAGTGCGTGAGTACGTGGCTCTGAGAACTCGCTCCATTCATGATGAAGTCCAGTCAGTGGGCGAGATGCTAAAAGAAGCGGAACGAAAATATGAAGAATTTTCGAGAAAATTGGAAGAAGTGGACCAGGAGATTCAAGGGTTGAAAGCACAAACTCACTCAGATATAGCCTCCATGAAGCAGAGGTTCAGTGCGGAAATTCTGAATCTCAAGCGGACAGTGATCGAAGACGCAAAAGTAAGCTCTACGGCCTTGATCGAAGAGTTTAGAAGAGAAATCTATCTTGAATTCACCGAAAAAGTTTTAGAACGTGGGGAGATTCTCATTCAAGACAGGTTGACAGGTGAAGACCGGGCCAGAATGAGGCAGGAGTTCTCGCGTCAACTGGAGGCAGTATAAATGAGTGTCGCAAATTCATATGCCCGAGCTCTCTATGAGGCCGCCAAGGAAGCGCAGGTCAGCAGAGCGACAATAGAGCTTCTTGAACAACAGCTGGATCAGCTCATTGCGATTTTTGATGCTTCGAAAGAAGCAGAAGTCGTACTATTGGGACCTCTGACGACGTTCAGCGAGAAGAAAGCCTTCTTGGACGAATTGGCTGGAAAGCTAGGAAGTAATCCGCTTCTCGTTCAATTTATAGTTTTGTTATTGAAAAAAGGTCGCTTGCAATTATTAAGAGAAATTCGAGATGCATTCCATGTGGTTTGGCTTGCCTCGGAAGGCGGCTTAGCCGGCACTGTGATGGCTGCCGAGCCTATCGGAGATTCCGACCTTAATGTCTTGACCAGAACTTTTTCAGAAAAATTGGGAAAGAAAGTTTCCTTTAAGGTAGCAGTTGATCCTACATTGATGGCCGGGCTCAAAGTCACGATAAGTGGAGTGAGCTACGATGGCACCCTTCGTTCGCAATTAGATAAGCTTCGAGATCAGATCGCGACGGGGATTGCAGGCACGTATAGCTAGTGCGTTTATAGTTAGAAAGCAGTTTGTAAGTAGAGTGAACCGAAAAAGCGACCATGAGTCGCAGGAGAGAAAGTCGAGTCGAGGAAATTATGCAGATTCGCCCTGAAGAAATTACACAGATATTGAAAGTTCAACTCGCTGGTTTTGAGAAGCGTTTGGACGTTTCTGAAACCGGTACTGTGGTGGCAACTGGAGATGGGATTGCAAAGGTCTATGGTCTTGAAAAGGCGATGGCTGGCGAGCTCGTCGATTTCGGTTCTGGCATCAGAGGAATGATTCTAAACTTGGAAGAAGAGAGCGTCGGAGTAGCCATACTCGGAGACGAGACTCAAATCAAGGAAGGCAGCTCTGTAAAGCGCACCAATAAGATCGTTCAGGTGCCAGTCGGTGCAGAACTATTAGGACGTGTGGTAAATGCTCTGGGGCTTCCTATTGATGGCAAGGGTGACCTTCAGGCAAAATCGTTCAGAAAAGTAGAAATTAAAGCTCCTGGAATTGTCGCTAGACAGTCGGTTAAAGAGCCATTGCAGACGGGAATTAAAGCAATTGATTCGATGATTCCGATCGGCCGTGGTCAAAGAGAGTTGATCATTGGTGATAGACAAACAGGAAAAACTGCGGTTGCACTAGATACGATTATCAATCAAAGAGGCAAGGGCGTTTACTGTATTTATGTTGCCATTGGACAGAAGCAGTCAACGGTTGCACAAGTGGTCGATAAGCTGAAAGCTTATGGAGCACTAGACCATACGATTATAGTTTCAGCTACCGCTTCTGAGCAAGCTCCTATGCAGTTTTTAGCGGCCTATACGGGCGTTACAATGGGTGAATGGTTCAGAGATCAGGGTAAGCATGCGTTAATTGTTTATGACGATTTGACGAAGCAGGCGCAGGCCTATCGACAGCTTTCATTGCTGCTGAGAAGACCTCCGGGTCGTGAAGCGTATCCTGGAGACGTATTCTACCTGCATTCTCGATTGCTGGAACGAGCTGCAAAGCTTTCGGATAAATTGGGTGGTGGTTCTCTGACCGCGCTACCGATTATTGAGACCCAGGCAGGAGACGTTTCTGCATATATTCCGACTAACGTGATTTCGATTACAGATGGACAGATTTTCTTGGAGACGGATCTGTTCTATTCAGGAATCCGTCCTGCTGTGAACGTCGGTCTATCAGTCTCGCGTGTGGGCGGTAGTGCACAGATTAAAGCTATGAGACAAGTTGCAGGTACCCTGCGACTGGATCTTGCACAATATCGTGAAAAAGCAGCGTTTGCGCAATTTGGAAGTGACTTAGACCCGGCGACTCAAAAACAATTAGCGCGAGGTCAGCGTCTGACTGAAATCTTGAAACAAGGACAGTATTCTCCGGTACCAGTTGAAAGACAAATTGTTGTCATTTTCGCCGGTACTAATGGGTACTTGGATAAGTATCCTTTGAATAAACTGGGTGCATATGAAGAGCAATTGCTAGCCTTCTTGGAAAAGAAACACCCGGACTTGATGAAAGAGATTAGCAGCTCTGGGAAAATTGACGATAGCTTGAAGGCAAAGTTGACCCAAGCGCTGAAGGAGTTCGATTCAATATTCGTTGTGTAATCAATACACATTAATTATGTATTGATTATCTAATAAATATGTAACGAATTACATATGATTTATGTATAGTTAATACACTAAAGTAAGATAGTGTGCAAGTGGTTAGAAAAAGGTCGGAGAAAGAGTGTAGCGAAGGAAAGATGCGATACACACAAAAGGTAGAATAAATAGAAAAAGAAAACTATG
>JABDFB010000112.1:0-127 GCA_013286765.1 Deltaproteobacteria bacterium | reverse complement strand
CCAAGTATTAAGGATCTAAAAAAGCGAATCGTCAGCGTAAAAAATACGCAGCAGACCACTAAGGCAATGAAGATGGTGTCCGCAGCAAAATTGCGAAGAGCGCAGGAAGCCATTTTACATCAAAGAC
>JABDFB010000111.1:4796-5384 GCA_013286765.1 Deltaproteobacteria bacterium | reverse complement strand
ACCATCAAATTGAATCTTACGTTGCGCAAATGGATCGTCTTCGCGAACTGCTGCCCGACGTCGGTTTATCAACAGATCTGATCGTTGGATTTCCGACTGAGACGGAAGCAGAATTCGAACAAACGGTCCAACTACTCGATCGGCTTCAGTACGATATGCTTTATGCGTTTGCGTACTCCCGTCGGCCGGGAACTCGTGCCGCAAAATTGCCTGATGATGTGTCTGAGAAAGAGAAAAACCAGCGATTGAATCGCTTGTTGCAGCACCAGTTGACGATTTCGGAAAAACGCTACAAGCAGCATGTCGGCAAAGTGATGGAAATTCTGGTAGAGGGCGAAGCAAAAAATCAGAATATCAAATCTGCTAAGTCGGGCGACACCGGGTCTTCCCGCAATCATTTGTCGGAAGCACCTGGTCGTGTGTGGACCGGCCGAACATCCTGTAACCGCGTTACCAATTTTTTCACAGATTCGCCTAGAAATTTAACGGGTCAGTTTGTAAACGTAAAGATCATAGATTCGGCTCGATTATCGCTTCAGGGCGAGTGGTTGAATCGGGAGCACCTACAATGATTTTATCTTATCGAGG
>JABDFB010000111.1:0-4786 GCA_013286765.1 Deltaproteobacteria bacterium | reverse complement strand
ATGAAACAGCTTTTGTGGCCCCAACGGCGGATATAATTGGCGAAGTGGAAGTCGGAAGTCATTCGAGCGTTTGGTTTCAGTGCGTAGTCCGCGGCGACGTTCATCGTATTCGAATTGGATTACGAACCAATATTCAAGACGGATCTATGTTACATGTTACCAGTGGAGTAAGCCCGCTCCTGATTGGAAACGAAGTAACCGTGGGGCATCGGGCGGTTTTACACGGGTGTTCGATAGGGAATCGCGTTCTGGTTGGTATGGGTGCAATTATTTTAGATGATGCGCTCATTGAAGAAGAATGCCTCATTGGCGCTGGTGCGCTGGTGACTAAGGGTATGCGCATTCCTTCCCAGAGTTTGGTCTTGGGCGCTCCGGCCAAGGTCGTACGGCCGCTCACAGATGCAGAAATTCGCTTTATAGATGAGAGTGCCTCGCGTTACGTGGCGTATGGCGCGGATTACTATGGACGGATTCCAGGGCCAGCGCGGATCGGGATGGATAATTCAGATTTGGATATTCTCCCACCGGATTTTGATGAGTAGAAGTTAATGGAGAGTTTGTCCCAAAAGAGCCATTTTGGTTCAGAAAAACAGGAGAGATCATGAGAGTGATAGGAGAAGCGCTAACGTTTGACGATGTGCTATTACTTCCAGGCTATTCGGAAGTTCTGCCTTCGCAGGTGGAGTTAGAAAGCAAGCTGACTTCACGGATAAAACTCAGAATGCCCCTACTATCAGCCGCTATGGACACGGTGACCGAAAGCAAGGCGGCGATCACCATGGCCCAGGAAGGTGGCTTGGGCGTGATTCACAAAAATCTCTCCATCAAAGATCAGGCGTTCGAAGTCGAAAAAGTCAAAAAGAGTGAGTGGGGAATGATTCTGGACCCCATCACAATCGATCCCAAAGCAAAAATTGCCCAAGCGCTTGAACTGATGCGAACGTATAAGATCTCGGGCGTTCCGGTCACCGTGAAGGATTCCAGCGGTGATAAACTTGTCGGAATACTTACAAATCGGGATCTCAGATTCGAAGAAGATCTCAATCAATTAGTTGAAATGCGAATGACGCGACTGCCGTTAATTACAGTTCCAGAAGGGACAACGCTGGAGCAAGCAAAACGGATTTTAAAAGATAATCGTGTTGAAAAACTCCCGGTCGTCAATTCTCAAGGTTATTTGAGGGGCTTGATTACCATCAAGGACATTAAGAAAACGGCGGCTTATCCTTACGCAAATAAAGACAAGTACGGCCGACTTCTCGTCGGTGCAGCTGTCGGTGTGGGTGCAGAGACAATAGAGCGCGCTTCGGCTCTCGTAGAGGCAGGCGTAGACGTACTTTTTGTTGACAGCGCACACGGACACTCGCGTGGGGTTTTAGAAACGGTAGCCCTGTTGAAAAAACAGTTTCAACGCAAAATGATCGATGTAGTCGGCGGTAATATCGCCACTGGTGAAGCAGCAAAAGCACTGATTGATGCGGGTGCGGATGCGGTCAAAGTAGGTATCGGACCAGGGTCCATTTGTACTACGAGAGTGATTGCAGGAATTGGCGTTCCACAACTTTATGCTATTAGTGATGTCGCGGCAGTGGCCAAGCGTTATGACATTCCTATTATTGCGGATGGTGGAATTAAGTTCAGCGGTGATATTACTAAAGCCCTCGCAGCAGGGGCATCGTCGGTGATGATCGGATCGCTCTTTGCGGGAACAGACGAAGCGCCAGGCGAAATGATGCTATACCACGGTCGTTCTTACAAGATCTACCGCGGGATGGGAAGTCTGGGTGCGATGGCTCAAGCGCAGGGTTCGAAAGATCGGTACTTTCAAAATGACATAGATGATGTCAGAAAATTAGTTCCCGAGGGAATTGAAGGCCGTGTTCCCTACTGTGGAAGTCTATCCTTTAATATACAGCAATTATTGGGTGGCTTGCGATCCGGTATGGGTTATTGTGGTGCCGCTACAGTCGCAGCACTGCAAGAAACCGCGCGTTTCGTAAAAGTAACGGACAACGGTCTTGCAGAAAGTCATCCGCATGATGTAGCGATCACTAAAGAAGCGCCGAACTACCGCTTGGAGAGTGCACGATGACAGTGAAAAAAACCTCAAATCCATTGTTGAATCTGGTACATCCGAGCGCTCACGCGACAGTTTTGATTCTTGACTATGGTTCGCAGTACACTCAACTTATTGCGCGCCGAGTGCGTGAGCTCGGAGTTTTCTCACGCATTCTGCCCGGGAGTGTGAGTTTGCAGGAAATTCAAAAGCACGCGCCCAAGGCTGTGATCCTTTCGGGGGGGCCGTCATCCGTTTATGACGAAAATGCACCTCGGTTGCCGGCTGGATTTTTGGACTACCAGAGGCAGGAGAGATTTCCGATTCTGGGAATCTGTTATGGAATGCAACTTCTCGCCACCAGTCTTGGCGGCGAAGTGAGTCGCGCGGATGTGCGCGAGTACGGACGCATGGAAGTAACAGCCACGGCGGAATCGGAGCTGCTCAGTTTTGAAGGGCATGCATTGACGGCGCCTTTCACGGTTTGGATGAGTCACGGCGACGAAACCCAAAAACTCCCGCCCGGATTTAAGAAAAGCGCAGTCAGTGCGTCGGGATCGTTTGCCGCGATTGAAAACACGCACGATAAGATCTACGCGTTGCAGTTTCATCCGGAAGTGACTCATACGGAAAATGGCCAGAAAATTTTGCGCAAATTCTTAACGACGATCGCTGGGATAGCTTCCGATTGGAATATGAACTCCGTTCTGGAAGAACAACTTGTCCAGATTCGCAATCAAGTCGGTCCAGATCGTCATGTGATTTGTGGTCTCTCGGGTGGAGTCGATTCAACGGTTGCGGCCACGCTGGTTCATCGCGCAATCGGGGATCGTCTACACTGTTTCTTTGTCGATCACGGATTGCTTCGATACGAAGAACAGAAACGAGTAATGCAGCTTTTTCGTGATCAGTTGCACCTTCCCGTGCAGTGTCTGGATCACTCCCAGCGCTACTTAGAGAAACTTCGCGGTGTGACGGATCCGGAAAAAAAGCGCAAAATTATCGGTGCAGAATTTATCCTGAGTTTTGAGGAAGCCGCCGAACAGGTTTCTAAAGACATCGGCCATCTGCCAGAGTTCTTGGTCCAAGGAACTTTATATCCAGATGTTATTGAGTCTAGCCCGGGACATAAGCATTCCGTTACTATAAAATCGCACCATAATGTTGGGGGTCTTCCCGAGAACTTGCGTTTCGAACTGATTGAACCGCTTCGTGAATTATTTAAAGACGAAGTGCGTGCACTTGGAAAACATCTCAAAGTTCCGGAGGATTTTTTAAGTCGCCATCCTTTTCCTGGGCCAGGCCTCGCAGTACGCGTTCTTGGTGAAGTAACTCCAGAAGCGCTGAAAATTTTGCAACATGCCGACGAGATTTTTATCCAGGAAATTCGCCGCGCTGGTCTCTACAATCAGATTTGGCAAGCCTTTGCCGTTTTTCTTCCGATTCGAACGGTCGGAGTTCAAGGCGACGGTCGTACTCACGACCATGTGGTTGCACTTCGTGCCGTGACGTCCTCAGATGGAATGACCGCGGACTGGTTTCACTTCGACACAAGATTCTTGGCCCAAGTCTCTGCCAAGATCTGCAACGAGGTGAGGGGAGTGAGCCGCGTCGTGTACGATATTTCGTCGAAACCCCCTGCTACGATTGAGTGGGAGTAAACAGTTCGCTGCACTGTCCCAAGCTGCTATGATTTTTTCCGGATAACGCAATAGCGAATCAAGTTCCGGCTTGTCACCTCCGAAGAGACGAACGTGGCACAGACTCCGTTTGACCATATGCCGAGAGGACTATTCAAAGCGCGCCAGCTTTTGCTCTGCGCAGCGATTTTTCTAGTCCTGTTTTTAACAATAGGCGTTATCACTGGAAATCCCGTTTTTATCAACGACTTAGGGGGTGGTGCCGTAAAGAACGTCAGTTTTTCTGTCCTAGAAATGTCACTGCGGTTCTATTTTAGACTGGTTTATACACTGTATAATATTCCGCAGGAGTGTTACTCGAATCTCAAGGGTCGACATTTCAAACTGTGTGAGGAATTTTGGTTTCTTCTTTCGGTTCGGGTAGGCATGGCCCTGATTCCATTCTTTGTTTCAGCTCTCATTTATCAATTTGCGACCTTTAATATGAAACGGATCTATCGCAGGGCCCGGCAGCGTGCAAAAAATGGGACTGCCGACGCGGCAGGGAAGATCGTACTGGACAAATCTCAGGTTACTCACCCGGAAGCCAATCGTCGAGATTTTTTCTGCTGGTACTTTGCCATGCAGACAGCGACGATCGAGCTTCCGGATAAGAAGAGAATTTCAGTTTACATTTCGGCAGACTTACCTGACGAAGACCTCAAACCTGGCATCACCCTGGTAGCCTACGATATTGGTTATATCTTCGGCAAAAAACGCTGGATTGCCGTGGTCTACGCCCCCCACGTCGCCGTGATTCGCGGGACTTGAAAAAATCCCACGAGTCTTCTTACTGCTCCTCACTAGTCAAGTGTGACTCAATAGTCTGCTTCACCTGAGTGCGAAATGCTTCCACATCAAATTTTGTTTCCTGTGCTGCTTGGACATTTTTCTCCGCAAGTTCTGTCAGAGAACTCCAGAGGGGCGCGCCAAGCTTAAATCGCAGCTGATCTTTTTCTTCGTAGATTTTCTGCCATACTGCTTGGACATGACGCCAAACTGGCCTTCGAGCATTCCACCATTTTTTTGCAACTTCACATTTGCTGTCTTC
>JABDFB010000110.1 GCA_013286765.1 Deltaproteobacteria bacterium | reverse complement strand
GCTAGACATACCTTGTATTATTGGAGGCAAAGAGGTTCGGACGGGGAAAAAACGAAAAGTCGTCATGCCCCATGATCACAGGCATGTTTTGGCGGAATTTCATTTAGCGGATAAAAAAGTGCTGACTCAGGCGGTAGCAGCAAGCGAGAAGGCCAAGGGGGCGTGGGAAGCGCTTAGCTGGGAAAAGCGAGTCGAGATATTTTTGAAAGCGGCAGATCTGGCTGCAGGTCCGTACCGCGATCTATTAAATGCCGCCACGATGCTGGGGCAGTCCAAGAACATCTATCAGGCAGAAATAGACTCAGCGTGTGAACTGATCGATTTTTTGAGATTCAACGCCTATTTTTACCAAGAAATCTTGAATGTTCAGCCGCTGTCCGTCGATGGAACAAAAAATTCTACGGACTACCGCCCACTCGAGGGCTTTGTTCTCGCAATTACTCCTTTTAATTTTAGTGCTATCGCTGCGAATCTTCCAGCTACTCCAGCCATGTTGGGAAATACGGTGCTGTGGAAGCCCTCCGATACGCAGATGTTGGCTGCTTATTACACGATGAAGCTTTTTATCGAAGCGGGAGTTCCACCCGGAGTGATTAATTTTATTCCGGCTGATGGTCCGCTGACCGGAGAGACGCTTCTTCCGATGCATAATTTGGCGGGAGTGCATTTTACGGGCTCCACAGCAACGTTCCAAACTATTTGGAGGACTGTTGGAGAATCGATATCAGGGTACCGTTCTTACCCGAGACTGGTTGGGGAGACGGGTGGTAAAGACTTTGTTTTCGTGCATCCTTCTGCGGACTGGGAAGCCGTGAAGACCGGACTGGTTCGAGGTGCTTACGAGTATCAAGGGCAAAAGTGCTCAGCAGCTTCACGCGCCTATATTCCACAGTCAATATGGAAAAAGCTAAAGGCTCCGCTCTTAGAAGAAGTGCGTTCATTGAAAGTAGGGGACGTGCGTGATTTTAGTAATTTTGTGAATGCCGTAATCGATGAACGAGCGTTCAAGAAAATTACATCGTTTATCAACCACGCCAAAAAATCTGCAGACGCTAAAATTTTGGTAGGCGGGGGAGCCGATAAGAAAATCGGTTACTTTATCGAGCCCACCATCATTCAGGCAGGGAAGCCGAATTATAAGAGCATGGTTGAAGAAATTTTTGGCCCTGTACTGACCGTTTTTGTTTACACTTTGGATATACAAACGCTAGGCGCTTATGGACAAACAATTTATGAGTATCAAACAGGTACAGACTCGGGAAGCTATGCTTCCTGTTTTTGCACGCTTTTTCTTTACACACTAATTTTTTACTTGTTCCGCTGCTCGTCGGCTTCTTTGCCTCCCACTTTCTCTTTAAACTTTTTTTATTTGTCTTCTTGATTTGGGCATCTGATTTTTGGTCGTCTTCTGACTCGTCACCTAAAGGACTTTCAGGAGCATTGTTAGACGAATTATCAGCCGACCCTTCCGCAGCAGAGGCTAATAGGAGGAGGGCATCTGGCAAAGAAGAACCGGCCTTTGGGGCTTTTTCTTCCTGGGAACTTTCACGGGAACCCTCAAATTCATACAAGTCCCCATCATTGAGGGCCCGTACTTTAAGCCTTTCCGGATGAGAATCCGTATCGACTTCAAAACTGACACCCGAATTCGCGGAAAGCGCCAAAGAGAGATTTTTTGATGAAGGATGCCAGAACCACCATTGATCGTAATCGGGGTCTCCGTAATCGGCCACCGCTTTTCCGATATTAGGAATCTTGCTTGATCTGAGAGTATGATTTGTGTCGCTTCCATTTGGTAGTTTTACAGTTAGATCCAGTTTCTCCCAGTTTCTAGTTTCTTTGGGTTGATAGAAACGCTGTTCTATAAGGAATCGAGACTTCTTATCGTTACTAAGCCAGCTTCCCGAAAAATCATAGATTGGTGTCGGCTGAACAGGGATTTTGGGGCCAGAGATCGCTGTTTCTCTACTCTCGGCACAGTAACCCTGCGGCAGATTTGAAACGGTTAGACCAGTAACAACTAAAACGAAACCAATTCTCCAAGACATTTTAATTCACATTCCTTAATAACGAGATTTTAAAAAAGAGATCAGACTACATTATTTTAAGATAATATGTAAAGTATTATTTTAAATTTAATTAAAATATAAATTCGTAACACTAACTTATACGCATTCCTAACTAATCAGCCGAAATAGTCGGGTATTTCTATAAATTATATTATTTTAATTGACTCGTGAAGTACTCAGATGGTCCAGGCTACTTAATTTACAACCTTTACCGCATGCTCCTCGTCCATCTACAGAATGGGCATGAATCAAAAGAGCCGGAACCAGCGCCAGTCCAAAACTTTCTATTTGCGACGAATTGGGCTACACAATTTAAACAAAAACCATGTGCCTCGGGGCAACGGAGCTTCACTATTGACTGTTTTCCACATTCTCTACAATTCAATTTAGTCCCAGCCAAAACTAGATTAAAATGAGTACCTATTTGCATCGGAAAACTCGTATTGGTTCGGCTAGTGACTCTGTCAACGCGTTCTTTCAAGATTTCAGCCAATTGCTTTGCTTCAAGCCTTACTCTTTCACGTTCTTTCTTCTGCTTCCGGTATTCCTCTCCTGCGTTTTCCCCAGAAGGAAACTTTGTTTCACATTGCAAGCTGGTGCCGGCCAAATGCTCGTTTATAGATGCAGAATCGAAACGGAGCTTCTTGGCCACTCTAGTCGACAATTCTAGAGATGATTCAAAATCCCCTTTGTGTTTTCTGCTGCTTTGACTATCTTCACTTGCTCTAGAGGCAGGTTCAGCTTTCGTATCCATTACGTCGCTAGCAGCATATGCCTGCGCCACTAAGCTATCAATCTGTTTAATTATAGCTCTGCCTTCCTGTCCGTATTTAGTGAGAATACTCCTTAAAGTGGTGTTTGCTTCGTCAACACTCTCTAACACCTGTTCCATCTGTTGGAGAGGAAGCATATCTATGGCAGTCAAAAGAACACCGAAGTTCTTTTCCTTAGCAAAATCATGAATAGCTCCCGCTGAAGAGACTAAAGGTGCAATAAAAATTAGAAACCCTATAAATAATTTAAAAATATTCGGCACATGCAATTCAAAACCTTGGATTTTCACGCAAACTCCGTTCTATTTACCTATAAGCAATCAAAAAAGATTATTTATACACAGTTAAATAGACTTTGCAAATAAACACCCAATCTTCTATAGCACTTAATTAAACTTAATAAGTTTATAACTGCGGCTTTTACTCAAATCGGCTGCACCGAAGAATACTGGAGTGAGACCGTCCATCTAGGGATTCGTATAAAAAGCGCCGATAAGGACGTACGTTTGCTCACAGTAGCTACTGGTCACGATCTCAGCATTCTTTGCCAGTAGTTTTGAATACCATCACGAGCGACCTGACACTGGCCCTGATTAAGATTGACAGAATTATCTGCGATTACTTGTGTCATTAGATTAGTTGTATCTGAATAGTTATGGTCGAGGTTCATATAATGACCAAGTTCGTGGGCGATAATATTAGGAAAGGTCGCCACTACCGACTCCATTACAGCGCCGTAAACGATCTCGCCTGGCATATTCGTCCATGCGTTTGCAGGTCCATCGAGATTTCCCATCCATTTTCCTGTAGTCACGACTAATAGAGTGACGTCATCAGAGAAGGTCCTTCGAATATCATTGAGCTCATCGTATTCCTGCGGATTATAGCGCAGGCGATAGTCTTGGGCGTTGGCGACCAAATACTGGTCTATTTGAAATGCAATTCCACATTGACTCCAGACACGATTAATACCCTCGAGATTCTGAAAGGCTTCTTGCTGATTTACAATTCCTTGCCCATAGGAATTTGCATAAACAATATATTTTATTCCTAAACAAATTGAATTAGACTTTCCAGTTCCGCAAGAAGGGCCTAAAGCTGTATTGCCATGAATATTACTCCGAGGATTATTAGTAACATGGCCTGAATTAGGGCGGCTAACTGTCGCATTACCCGATGGATTTGTACTATTATTATTCTGATCTAACTTGGCAATAGTTGAGCCGTTCCCCAAATAATTCCCTAATGTATGATTCAATTCTTCGTTCGTGCAAGCACTCATTCCTGCAGTTAGAAATACGATAAGAGTCATTACAAACTGGCTAAATATAGTCTGCTTATCTTTCACCTAAGAATCCCCCTTGATGTAATTTGTTTAGGCTAGATGAAATTCAAACCTAACTTCAAGGGGAAAATGAAAGATAACAAAAATTATTGCCTTCAGCCGCTACTACAAACTACTTTTTTAAAGATTTCATTAAGAATATGCTCAAAAATACGACAGCTGCAGAAAAATAGAGAATTGATAAGAACGGATATTCTCCGATCATCCGCCCGGAAGAATGCTGAAGAGCAATGCTACTTGAAATAAATAAGCCGGAGATAAGGACACTAAAACTCAATCTGCGTCCATTTACGTCTAATTGTTTACGGATTTTTTCAACTTCAGGAACTTTAATTTCGAAGGCAAAATCATTACTATTGAATTTTTTAAACATCCAGCGAATCTGTCGTGGCAGTACCTTCACTAAGGCTGCTAAATCACGACTAATCCAAACCAATTCCTTAGATAGTCGCTGCACGGAATACTGATCTTTAATAATATCTTTTACCAATACTTGACCGATGGCCAAGAGATCAAAATCTGGATCAAGAGAACGTCCCATGCCCTCAATAGTAAGAATCGCCTTAAATACAATCATCCAATCGCCGGGTATTTTAATCTGATACTGAGTCGCAATTTTTGTTGCTTCGATCAGAATTTTTCCGACATTGAGTTCGGACAAAGACATCCCCATATATGGAGACAACGTGTTCCGAACTTCACGCTGGAACGCATCAAAATCAACAGATGCTTCGGCTGATCCTAGCTCGGCATATTCATAACAGAGTTTCTCGTAGTCCTCAGTTAGGAGTGACATCATCATATTTGCCAGTTGGTCACGAGATTTCTGAGAAAGCCTGCCCACAATGCCAAAATCAACTATTCCCAATCGATTACCGGGTAGGACAAATAAATTGCCGCCGTGAAGATCGCCGTGAAAGAGACCATCAATCAAGACGGATTTAAAGAACGCTTGAGCACCAATTTGAACGATTCTCTTTCGATCAATTCTAGCCGCATCCAAAGCCTTTTCGTCCGTGACCTTAATCCCATCCAACTTTTCCGCTGTGAGAACTCTCTGCGTCGTTAAACTCTTAAACGCCTTCGGAATTACAATTTCCGGAATTTCGGCCATGTTCTCCGCAATTTTGGCCATATTATTGGCTTCAATCTTGAAATCTAGTTCAAATTGGAGAGTTCTAAAAAACTCGTCCACAATCATCTTGGGCCCGATCACCCGAGTCTCAGGCACGTATTTTTCCAATAGCCCTGCAAGAAACGCTAGCAAAGATACATCTGTCTCTATGATTTTTTGAATTT
>JABDFB010000109.1 GCA_013286765.1 Deltaproteobacteria bacterium | reverse complement strand
TTGCCGAACTACGTCTTCTTTATCTTCTGGGTGAACACGCGAGATAAAATCTCCAAAACTTATAAAAGAATCTGAGGGTTCCAGACCAAAAATGACGAATGTTTGTTTTGACCACGTCACAGTATTCGTGGAAAGATCCCTCTCCCAACTTCCCATTTTTGCAATGGCTTGGGCCTTTTCAAGTTGTGCTTCCTTCAAAATCAATTTTTCAGTCCGATGACGACACTTGTCTTCCAAGATGATTCGTTCTTTTTCTAAATTTTTCTCAGATAACTTCCACTCTGAGATGGCAGCTCCCAAAAGAAGAAATACAGGCGCAAGTAGTCCGATGAAAATATGAGCCCGCATAAGGGCCTCATCCCAGCTAAAACTCTGGAATACCCCTACACCATTCCAAGCAGCAAAAATCCCTAAACTATAAATTGCTAGAAGAACGAACGTTGTTCCACGCACCCAGAACCGGTAGGCCGACCAAACCAGAAATGGGACGACCATATAGGGGGATAGGTAATAGCTATATGGCAACTGCGGCCAACGAAAAAAAACCTGAACGGAAAAGGAAATAAGAGTGACGGCCAAAAAACTCGCCTCGAGCCAATAGCCTTTGCGATCTTTTTCTTTTACTACGGGAGTGCTCCAAGTGAGAAGAAATGGTGCTATTGTGAGATCGGCTCCAATATTGCCGAGCCACCAGCCCGCAATCTCAATTCCCAATCTAGAAGTAGGAATAAAATGAAAAATAAATGCTGAAACAAAACCCATCACAGTACATAGGCAACCCGATAAGAGGATGTTAACCACAATAAATGTGGATACGTCTCGCCACCTTTGCATGGAATTTCTAAAACCAAAAACCTGGAGGAGCATAGTTGCGCCAATATATGCTATTAGTGTACTAACTAGAGCCATGGTCAATGCAACTGCTGCCGAGCCAGTGACGAAATAGTTCACTAAAAATGCTCCGAGGCCAAGCACCGGCCAAAAATTGCGATCAACGACCAGAAAAGAGGTCAATGAAAATCCAATGGGTGGCCAAACTAAGGGGATAATGCCATTTGCTGAACCAAATATCCAACCTAACTTGCCCGCCAGAAAATAGAAAACTACCAGGATAATTCCTTGACGCAGGTAAATTCGTGTTTTCATACTCGCAATTAACCTATCGATTTGCGTCTGGCTCCCCACCAACCAAGACAACCGTACGGCCCTTCCTCTTCTGTTCTTTCCCAGATTTGGCGCTTTTGTGCAAGGTGCCCTTTCGAAGGACACTCTAATTTTTGTGTTTCTCCCACACCCAACATAAGAAATTATTGCAAGGATCACACTCCTTGTTGTTTCCAAGCTCAGCGTAGAAGTCGAGGATTTGGTTTTTGAATGAAACACTCAAGCAATCAGATGCAGCAATATTAAATGGCAAAAGATTAAATTACGTTTTCGTCGAAGTGAAGGCAATTTTTGGTGCGCATCATCCGACTATGAAGTAACATTTGATAGGGAGAACCTCATGAAGAAAAAGGCAACCTTTTTTGCCAGTATTGGTATTTTGCTCTCACTTTTTCTGTTTCAGTACAAGACCAATAGTTTTGCACAAACAAATAAGACTTCACCTAAGCAAGCAGCTATTTGGCAGGGAAAAATGAGGGAACTTTATAAGATCTTGATTGAGGTTGCGACCGACACCAGCAGCGACGAAAAATTTAATTCTCCTAAGAATCAATCACGCATTCTCAATAACGCAAAGAAACTCTCCGAGCTATCTCACGATATCTCGGACGATAGTGTGTCCCCGGACGCTGATCCCACGGTCAAAATGATCTCTGGGATGTTCCAGGGAGACGCTAACAGAGCATATTGGGCACTAAAAACCGGCAATCGCGCTTACGCCCGCGGTATTCTCAACCAAGTTTCAGGTTACTGTATCCAATGTCATACGCGGAATAATTCTGGACCGAATTTTTCAAAAATGCCTTTAAATCCTTCAACGGCAAAACTACCTTTAATAGAACAAGGACGATTTTTTGCTGCCACGAGACAGTATGATAAAGCGTTCGATATTTTTCTCAAAATTGCAGATGACCCTTCCAGCCCTATTCAAAAACCTCTTGAGTGGGAGAGAGCACTTCGCTATGGGCTGTCCATTGCCATACGAGTCAAAAACGATCCCGACCAGGCACAGGCTCTGATTGAACGAATTTTGGGTGCAAAGAAAGCTCCCTATTTTTTCAAACAAGATGCGTTACAATGGAAAAGGACTGTTCAACAGTGGAAGTCCGAGATTCCAAAAAGAGCTTTGACAGAAGAAGGACTGTATCTCGAGGCAGTACAACTGATCTCACAGGCGCGCGACCTTCAAAAATATCCCATGGATCATGCAGCAGACGTGGGTTATTTGAGAGCGACTTCGGTGATTCATGAACTTTTACAAAAATATCCGGATGGACACCACGCCCAGGATACTCTGCTACTGGCTGGAATCGCTTATGAAGTATTAAGACCCATCACTATCGATAATATTCATGAGACTTACTACGAAGCGTGCATCAGAAAGACACCCCATACTTCCATAGCAGAAAATTGCTACAAACGGTACGAACAGAGCACGTACGAAGGTTTCACTGGAAGCTCAGGTACCCATCTTCCCGGAGATATCATTAAAAAGTTGCACGAACTTGAAAACCTAGCTCTTCCCCAACAGAATTCAAAAGAAGAAACCAATCTCTCGCTGAAATAGAACGTTCACTTATGCAAGAAAAGATTGGGGTTATAGTTGTTGATGAGATAAGTTTTATTGGACCATGGAAAAGTGATTTTATGAAGATCCAATCTATACCATCCGTTTTTATAAGGTTCTCCCTTAAGATTAGGTACCTTGGTAATACCTACGCCCGTTGCATCCACCGTTACTGGACCGGAAAAAACTTCATAATCGGGCGAATAGTTGGGCACAGGAAACGCCACGATATAGTGGTCAAGACTGCTGTCTCCCTGGCTTTCCACTTTAGTATATAATTCTTGAAAATTATAAGTATGTGAATCATCCGAGTGATACGCCTTTACGTCGGGCGTATTTGAAGTTGGTCGAATATCAGTGACATTTCTCATAACGACCTTTTCATCGCAAAATTGGGCGGAGTACCATTCTGTGCGAACCCCATTTTGGTAGGCAAAAGTGCTGATCATTACCCAAGGGCCATCTATACCTAGATCTTTTATTCTTTTGTCACTATCACATACCACTACAATCGGTTTAGCGCCCCCTGCTGGAGCCTCCACTTGCGTTCGAGTCTGTGGCTCTCTTACTACATTCTGAACTTGATTAGATTGGACATTATCCAGCTTAGATTGCCAATTAATCCATTGTTGATAATTATCAATATACTCGGTCATGTTACTATGACAATCGTGATAGACTTTGAGATTTCGGTAGAGCTCCATCGCAGCGGGTCCAACTCTCGCATCTGTCGCAAAAAATTGCTCTATATAACCAGCAAGACTACTTCCCGCACCAGCCGCTTGCAGCAATGCGCCAATCCCAGTCCCTAGAGGAAGGACATTGCTCCCATTCGTTTGAGCAAAGGAAATAAAGTCAAAAACGGAGGCAGTAGTTAGCCCAGAAAGAGAAAGACTGCTCGCACCCGTAAACTTCCATAATGCTTGTCTCAGCAGCGTGTTAGACGCCCAATCACTAAATAGTTTTGCAATATCTGAAGACCTAGGGCAACCGATCACACCTACTCGCTCTGCCATCTCTCTATACGTAGGGAATCCAGGGGCTGGCGAACGTGCAAGATCTGGCTCTAGCTGCTGCATTAGCCCATCAACTGTATTCAAATCAATATCCGCAGTATTATTATTAGAAACCGGGTGTAAAAAACCATAAATCGACGGTCCTGTACGCGGTGGATTACCCGAAGTTAATAATGCTTCCGTTGCCGGTACTCCGCCTCCCCCTCCCAATCCCCCTCCTGGTCCGCCTCCCAGCATTTGAGCCGAAGCATAGCAAACGAGATTCCCTAGTGCGAACGCCATCATTAACTTTTGAAGACTAGCGCTATTATCAGAGATACAGCTCGAAGGAACCTCATAAGCGAAACTTTTACGATTTAAGGGATGAAAGAGCAAAGAAAGAGAAATACTACAAACGGCGACTCGAACAACTGCGACTTTATACTTAAAATTCATACAAAAAAACAATCAAATAAACTGTGCTACTTTATTAAACAATAGAATACATCAAGGAATATTCAGCCATCACCAACGGAATATTGGTATCAATACTAGCAACTGAAAACAAGCAATAAGTAACTAGATTCTCTAAAAAATATCAATCTTGACGCCTATCAAGACATTCAGCTATTTTGACAAAAAACGAGGATACGACCATGCAAAACGTGAAAGCAAAATTCGGAAATACCCAAAGGGAATAGATATCCTGAAACTGCTGAGAGGCTTGTTGATCGGAGCTAAAACGAATGGAGTGGAAGTATGTCTTTAAATCAAATAGGTTTATATATCGATCGAGTCTTTCAAGGAGAACTTTTCTTTGAAGATTTCTGTAATAACGCTACAAAACTAGGCGTTGATCGGATCACTAATGATTTGGTCCGACGGGAACACTGCTTCTACGGCCCAAAGGGCGATACCTACACGCATCCTTATTCATTTGAGCCAAAGTTTACGATTTCTCCGCATTTCGATACGGAGAAATTAGTTGCTAGTTTGAAAACCACCGATAATCGCCAATCCACTGCCATAGAGTTCTTAGCTGGGGCCGCTGAAGCTGGTGTGGCTTCCATTCATTTATTTATCCCAGCGAGAAAGATAATTTACATGGGGCTGCAGGGAGACTTCTACATAGAAATTTGGGCATAAAACCCTGCAAAGCAGGAGAGATCGCCTTATCTGGGGAGCTTGACCAGTACGCTCCGACGTGTGAGAATTTCAAAATGGCTAAAATGAGATTTTCACTACTTGTTCTTTTTCTTTTTTCCTTCGGATTTTTTTCTCGCACCGTTCACTCAGACGATACCTTTAAGCCTATCAAGGTCTTGGAAGCTAAACTGAATGTAAAGACCCCAGAAGAACCAAAGTTTTCGATCTTTGTAATTTCCACGGAAATGATCCTGGGCAAAGCGAAACCAATTCTAGATAGGGCTCCAAACGGACTCTATCTCACAGTAGGCTCCGAACGCGGTTTTCGTGGCATCGCAATGACTCCAAACGCTACCCATTTGATACTCCTGGATGTATCTCCGGCCATCATTCGATTTAATCGGATTAATAGAGAGTTACTAAGATCCCCTAGTCTAGAAGAATACAAGAACCTCCGCTGGAATCTACCCTTTGATAGCTGGAAAAAAATCTCACAAAACTTAAATTTGGATGACTTCAAATGGTGGGAAGAAAACGTTCGTAACTTTGAGTCTTTTTCCTATCCAATTCCGGAACTGATCAATAGATTTGGCAAAGACATTTTTCTTGATCGTTTTATAAAAATCTCTGAACACCTTAGACAGCTCCGGCATCAGCTATTAG
>JABDFB010000108.1 GCA_013286765.1 Deltaproteobacteria bacterium | reverse complement strand
GAGTAACTGCTGCCATCCGGTTGGACGAGCCGGGTTTGCTTGGACACTGCGAATTTCCACACCAGACCCCAAATCGTTCGATCCATCTGCATTGGCAGGATCCACCATCAACAAAATGCGGGTAACAAGAACAATCATTAAAAGAGGAGAAATAATTTTTGATTTCGTCATAGCCTCACCACTGTTGTCAAAATTTCCAATAACTTTAGATTAGGGCAGACGATCGCCTATGTTGCGCTGTATGTCAAGTAACTGCTACCGCCGCTGTGCTGATATTTGATATCTAAAACCCGGGTACACGAAGGCTCCTGCTATTTTTTCACAGTCTCTTTCGGAAACACCCGCGCCTCTAGCTATTTTATACCAATCGCATTTAATTTGGTTTTCCATCTTTTTCAATATAGCTTGAGCCTCTTCTTTTTCGAGTAAAAACCGTACAGATTGGGAGAAAATATTCTCCGCATTAGCAAATCTTCCAGCATCGCCTACTGCTAAGGCGAGGTCTCTCCGCTCCACACTGACCGGTGTCGAAGGAGTAAGATCGTATGCCGGTGACAGTCTCCACTCCCTGTTTTTTGCCAAAACAGCGTGATTACGAGGGTGGTCATCGGTATTAGATATGAGAGCATTGAAACACATTCGCAGGAAAAGTTCGGCTGCATCCTCTTTGGGTCGACTACTCACTCGACGCAATTCTTCAGCAAGTATAATGTAAGACCATTTGTCTCTCGAAAGATGCGTATCTTCAGCCCTTAATAAGGTGAGACCACTGACCATCCTCGATCGAGTATAGCCTCCCGCCTTTTTTTCTCTATCAAAGCGCTTAACGAGTAAAACGTCTCGCCCTCCAATAGAGACGATACGACTCTCTTCCGTATTGATTCCACATGAGCGCGCTAAGAATAGCATCGCTCTCTCTACACGTGCGTGATTCCAATTGTCATCGATGCGGTTGAATTTTGCTATCCATAAACCATTCTTGTCCTCTATGACAGCCTTCGGTCTTGCACCACCCATAGATGTCCCAATCAGCAGCAGTTCTTCGACCTGCTTCAGATTTGACTGAAATGGCAAATCTTCATCGGCAACAATGGAGTCAGCAATTTTCTGTAATTTTTCTAAGTCCAGGGTCTGATTGAATTTTCGAAGTGGCGCGGGCGGATCCTTATTCAAACCAAAACCTAGGGCACCGGCCCGGTCATCAGGCGAAAACAGCAAATAATCCATTTCATCGAGCTGTGGTTTTCCTGCGTTCCGCTCGATGACTCGTCTCCCCCAATAATCGGGACTAGCGTCGCGCAACGCTCCAAAAACCCCTTTGAGGGAGGCTGTTTCATAAGTATTCGAAGATAATTTCAATTCAATCGGATCAAACTCAACTGCATCAGGATTTTCAAGATATGCCCTCCCATAAACAAAGCGCCCTAGTGGTACTCCGCTTCTACTGGTCGTGAGTTCAAAACGCCCAGCAGTAACGGGTTGAGTTTTGCCAGGTAAGGTAACATACACAAAGCAACTAGAAGTCATTATCGAGACCTCCGCCCCTCCGAACACGGGAGCCCTCGCGAGAAAGCGCTAGAGTTTGACCCTCAAGATCGCGACTAGGATCCGCAAGACTTTCGAAATCGGAAAATATTCCTAACACCCAAAGAAGTCCGGCATACACCGCGACACTCGTCGAAGGTTTACCTTTTTCAGCATCTGAAATAGCTCGAACGCCCGTCCCCAGTTTTTGGGCGACGTCCTGGATTGTGAGTCTCCTGCGAATTCTGGCCGTTCGAATATTAGCACCTAAGCGTTTAAGGGCTCGCTCAACGGCATAGGGCGGCGCTTCTAATAACTTGTTTTTAGCTACCATAATCGTCTCTTAAGAGCATATCATATATTATAATAAGCTTTTAAGAGCATGTCAATGGTCCGTGGGAGCCGTGCCGAGGATGACGAAGTATCGAGGAAAAAGATCAAGTGAGATGGTGGCTCCGGAGAGAATCGGTTCCGGTCTTGTGCCTACTCGGCACAAGCCTGCACCCCCGGCTCAACGCGCACCCGGCTCCTCGTCGCTACGCTCCTGCGGGGCACGGGTACCCGCGCGTTTCCGCCATTCGATTCTCTCCGTAGAGTACAAAACGCTTCGCGTTTTTCCATTGGCAATGCCACCAAATAAAAAAGGCCAGAAGCTTACGCTTCGGCCTTTTTTATTTGGTGGCTCCGGAGAGAATCGAACTCTCACACCCGTAAGGATACACGATTTTGAGTCGTGCGCGTCTACCAATTCCGCCACAGAGCCATGGCTGAATCTTTATAACAGATTATTATAAGTGTCTAGAAGGACTATGTGAGCCGGTCGCAAAGATCGCATCTACCACGCGTAGCCAAGTCGAAATTCGCCCGTGGGTAAGACCCAAAATGAACTAGAAGAAGAGAAGACGACATTCTTTGTACTACCTGCGACGAAGCTTCTACAATACTTGACGCATTAAGTCAACACAAAGGGCTGTCCAGAATCCCATAGATGATTGTAGCAAATGCTTGATGCTAAATACTGATCGTATAATATAGAGCAAGTGATAAAAAAAATTCCTAGGCTAATTCAGAGTTTCGTAATCATGTGTCTTGCCGGTCTTCTTTCGGCCTCCTGTGGGACCGAAGGGATTGACCTTCACCCTGTTCTAGAACATTTTAAGGTCGGGGCGAACCTCCCCATCGGTTGGGTCGAGCTAGGTCCCCACTCTGCTTGGATTGCTAGAGTCATAACGAATGACGAGATTTGTCCATCCCTGATGGTGGACTCTGCCGAGGTTCACACTACCCTGAGAGCAAAACCGAATGAACATTTTCCAATACATGTTTGCGAAGCCACTATCTCACCACATGCAAAACAAATACATTTAGGCAAAAAAGAATTGCCAGTCCCTAAGAAAGATCCGCAACGCATCCTAGTCATTGGTGATACGGGCTGCCGCATTTCAAAATATGTAAAGAAAGCTCAAGGCTGTAATACTCCAGAATCATGGCCGTTTCCCTCAATCGCTTTAGAGGCCGCCCGACTCAAACCGGACTTAGTTATCCATACTGGAGATATAGTCTATCGGGAACAAGCGTGCCCTGAAGGGGACCACTCCTGTGCCGGTTCTCCTTATGGTCAGAACTGGAAGACTTGGGAAAGCGACTTTTTTATTCCAGCGGAACCACTCCTCGCCGAAGCTCCTTGGGTTGTCGCACGCGGAAATCATGAAGACTGTCCTAGAAACTGGGAAGGCTGGTTTAAATTTTTGGATCCAGGCCATTACACCGAAGGGCACTGCACACCAGCTAGCGAACCCTACTGGGTTAATATCGGAGATAACCAATTAGTAGTAGCCGACTCCTCAAATCTAAATGGAAAATCTGATCCACAAGAAGTCCATCGAGTAACAACCCTATTCCATCAAGTAGAAAAAATTTCGAGTCAACATTCTAATGGATCTGATCGTTGGTTCTTAACCCACAGTCCAATCTGGGCTTTCGAGGATGAGGAATCTGGTTCCCAGCCAGGAGAACCAAAACTTACCGCTCTTCACGCTGCAGCCGATAAGACATTCTTGAATGAATTTCAGCTCGCGTTGGCCGGCCATGTTCATACGTTTCTTGGATTGAGTTTCGATGATCCATACACTTCGCAATTTATTGTAGGAAACGGGGGTACATCTCTGACTCCCTTGCCAGATAAAATCACAGCCTCTGACTTTGGCGATCGGAAGATTAAAAACTCCACTATTTGGAACGACTTTGGATTCATGATGCTCGAAAAACACGGAGATCGATGGAATGGAAAAGTCTACGATCGCCGAGGCCAGGTCGTTATTTCGTGTAAGATTCATAAGAGTCAGATCGATTGTGCGAAGGTAACGGAAAATTAGTCTATCTGCTCTGCCTATCTAAAAAATACTTCGCATCAGTGGGCACATGTTTATGGGGTACACGTTTGTGGGTACATGACTACGGAGCTTTGGCTTCCCATACTAGCCTCTGACAATCCTCACGAAACTTTAGAATGGAATTCTTAATAGCAGGTGGAAAATCACAAGCAAGCGCCTGAGTAGACAATTCTGCAACAGCTGCGTTGATTGCATCGATCTCAGCGATCTTAATTCGAAAAGCTTTTCGTTGCGAAGACGAAGAAGCCAAATTAAGACCATCCTCGTAACTCTTTTTTGCCTCTTCCAGATCTAGTCGAGCACCCAATGCATTCCCCTCTGCCATTAATTTCTCAGCTTCAGCATGAAACTCATCTTGAATAAACTTGATTAATAATTCAAATGCTTGAAGTGAAGAGTTTTCTTCACCCAACTCTTGAAACAAAAGATAGGCATTTTCTAGGTTTTTCTTGGAATTTACTCCTCTTTGACCTTGTCTAAACAACAAGTGTGCTTTGGCTTTTTTTTGTAGTTCTTGGTTTGGTCCGGCTTTCATTTCAGCATCTATTTGGTCTGACGAATAGACATTAAAATTTAATAACAACACTAATAAAATAAACATTGCCATTTTGTCATTAATTTTCATGCGCAAAATTAAGTACCCAATTAAATATCCATTGGCAATAAATATTCTTAAACTAATTTAAAACTTTTTTCTTTAAATAACTAATAGTTGATTCTAGAGCACAGATATAAACAAAACTCCTTTAGATTGGAGTGGTCTTCGATAAAGCGACGGAACCCGTGGGCCTAGAATCTCAATGACTCCGCTTTATTTCTTCAACCAGGCCCACTCCCGTAATTCTAAACGTCCATTTGGATGGAGCACGTACTCAGCCCCAAGCGGTAATGGCGAGACACCTGGGCCATGGCCCACAGGCAACCCATAGGCGATGGGTATTTGCAAACGTTGGCCAAGCTCGGTAAACAAACCCCTCAACGTGGTGTCTTCGGGGAGAATTCTTCGAAGCGGAGTAAGTTCTTCTTTCTTAGGAGACTCAAGTACTCGCGTCCGATTCTTTGCTTTTGGACGTGCCTTTAAAACGCTGGGAACATGGTCTTTGCAGTTTAAAAAATTGCCAAGCACGATACCTTTCACCTGATCTAAACTTCCTGACAGACTCAAATGCTGAATCAAACGATCAAGTCGATAAAGGCTTTCGTCAACATCTTCTAAAAACAATAAATTTCCATCTAATTTTGCCTGAAAGCGAGTGCCTATCAGACAATTCATCACTGTAAGATTTCCCCCGGTCATTTGGCCAACGACAGGAGTCTTCGGCGGACACGCCCAGAATTTTAAATTCCTACCGGCCCAGGGAGCTAGAGTTGGGCGGCGACTTACCCAAGCCGACATCGCTTTCCAATCGGCAGAGTTTAAAATGCCAAATTTGCGAAAGCTGGGCATCGACGCATGCAGCGAGTACCAGCACCAGTGATGTCGTGTATATTCCATTAGGATTGTTACGTCAGAAAATCCGACAAGTAGTTTCTTCGAGGGAACGCCCTCTTCTCTCGACATGCGTTCCAGAAGGGGTAATAGCCGAATCGCACCGTGTCCTCCACGAGCACACCAAATGACATCGATATTCGGATCTTTGGCATAATCAAAAAAAGCCCGCGCGCGTTCCTCATCTGTTCCTGCAAAGAACAGGTGTTTTTTTCTACATTGAGGGTGAATTGAAACTTTGAATCCTTCGTGACGGAGTTTTTCTACACCAAGCGAAAGTTCCACTTGGGGAATTTTTGAGGACGGGGCAACGATTCCAACACGGGCTCCCCTCGCCAAACTTCGCATTTGGGTGGAATTATAGTCTGACGGATGCATTGCTCAGCTCGATGATGATACCTACTACTACAGACCAACAAAACGTGAAGCAAAGAAAAAAAAGTCCGCCCCAGGTAAAAAATGTTTTGGTCTTTTGCGAAAAAACCTGAAACAAAATTCGGGGTTGAATCAACAGAAGCGCTGTCAATGTAATAAAAAGCGCTTCCAAAAAGACAGCAAGAACCAAGTTCTCAGACATCGCTTTCCCCTTCGAAGATTTCGTTCTCCCTATCCCCACTAGCAGCAGCCGCGCTCAGAATTGTTCGCAAATTCTTGATACTGCTGTCTGATCTTCCGAGCATACAAG
>JABDFB010000107.1 GCA_013286765.1 Deltaproteobacteria bacterium | reverse complement strand
GGGCCGGAACAAAACATATTAAGTAAAATGATCCACGACTTACGAAAATCAACAGCGGAGCCAAAAAATGGCCACAAAAATAGTTAGTCACCTAGCTGAAAATATTCTGACGAACAGAAAAGCTCTCTGCGAATGGCAAAGGGAAAAGGGAAAAAAAATTCCTCTCCCTTTTTACTGTTCTGTAGATTTAAGAGATTCTGGATACAAAGTCGTTCCAGTGGACTCTAATCTGTATCCTGCCGGGTTTAATAATATCTGTCCAGAAGATCGTAGAACAGCGCCAGTAATCTTAAAGGAAGAAATACAAAAACTGCAGAGTAATCTTGGAGTAGGAGCGATCAAAAAGATTCTTCTGCTTCCGGAATCCCATACTCAAAACAAATATTATATTGAAAATTTATACTATTTGGAAAAAATCATCCAGGATGCAGGATTTGAAACGCGAATCGGGTGGTATGGAGATTTTTCCGAACAAGAAGAAAGCTCACTTCCTACGGAAATGGATGTGGTCCAACTGACTTCTTTCACTGGCAAGGAATTGAAAGCGCATCCCATATCCATAGAAAATCAAATTCTGTCAGCACGGGGCTTTCGGCCCGATTTGATTCTACTGAATAATGATTTTTCGGGTGGGTATCCGAAGCCATTGGATAAAATCCGACAGCCGATTGTGCCAAGCCATATTCTTGGGTGGCATTCCCGAAAGAAGAGTGAGCATTTTAAATATTATAACGAGTTAGCAGCCGAATTTTCCTCAATTGCCAAAATAGATCCTTGGTTAATACAAATCGAAACGGAAGAAGTGACTCCAGTTAATTTTAATGAGGAAATTGGCATAGATAAGGTCGCCCAATCGGTTGACCGAATCATTGGAAGGACCCAAGAGGCCTATAAAGTTCACCAAATCAAACGCAAGCCCTTTGTTTTTATCAAAAACAATTCCGGAACTTACGGAATGGGTATTATGGTGGTTCATTCCTCGGAAGAACTCGCTCATCTCAATCGACGGATGAAAAACAAAATGAGTGTTGGAAAAAATCGTGCACCGATTGAGAGCGTTGTCGTCCAAGAGGGAATACCGACAGCGACTCTGGTGAACAACTTCGCGGCGGAGCCCGTAATTTACCTATTTGGAAATGAACTTATCGGAGGCTTTCTTCGTTCCAATACGGAGAAGAGCGACGAAGATAACCTCAATTCTCAAGGCATGGTCTTTAAAATGCTCTGCATGTCTGATTTGCGAACACTAGATACGGAATTCGCAGAGCGCGAAGATCTCAAGAACGAACCCCTTTTGGAACGAGCCTACGGATCAATTGCTCAATTATCCGTCTTTGCCACGGGCATTGAACTTGAGAAGAATTTGGAAAGGCTTAACAGTTTAGGAAGGGGGTTGTCCCTCTTCCCACCTTGTTTCTCGGCCTAGGTGGCATCTTTTGACTTTATACTTCGTCAATTTTTGCTCAAGGCTCCTCATGTACTTGCGTGTACACTCCGGGCCTTTCGCAAAAACTTCCTTGTCTAAAGTCAAAATCTGCTCACCTAGGTGTTAATAAGTGAGAAAATGTCCTATTAAGTCTTAATTGTTGCTTTTCCGGGTTTCCAGTCGGCTGGGCAGAGTTCGCCTGTTTCTAGGGCCTGCAAAGTTCTGAGAACTTCGTCCACGGACCTACCTGTTCCCAATGCATTTACGGACATCCACTGCAAAACCCCTTTTGGGTCAATCAGAAATGTTCCACGTAGCGCAACGCCTTTGTCTTCTAAAAGGACCCCGTAGTCTCTGGAGACATGATGGGCGGTATCAGCAAGAACTGGGTATTTTACTTCTTTCAAATCTCTTTCAAACCAGGCTTTGTGCGAATATTCGCTATCTGTACTGCAAGCAACAATCTGGCAACCTAGTTCTTTAAATTCGGCTTCCTTCTGGGCAAAAGATCGAATTTCGGTGGGGCAAACAAAAGTAAAATCTAATGGATAAAAGAACAAGCACACCCATTTACCGTGAAAGTCCTTTAGGGAAACATCTTTGAATTGACCCTGGACGTATGCTTTTCCGTTAAATTCCGGCGCGGGGCACCCTACTCTGATTGATTGTGACATGATATTTCCTTTCATTCGTTTTCCTATTTCAGAAACCTTTGTACGTGGTAATTTCATAATTAAAATGAACAGGCAAGATGATAAAGCAACGGCACTTTACAAGGTTCAAACTTTCTTTAATCAAAACATTGCGCCATTGCTCATGACCATGGCTCTTTGGGCTGCGGCAGTTCATATACGCGGAACCGTTATAAGACCTAAATGCTCAATCATTCCTACATCTTGTACTGCATCATCTATTCCTGCAATCGACAGGGTTACCTTGGGAATCGACTTGCCAAATGCAGATTTATTTTCCTTTTATGGCCAGAACAGTTCGGGCGTTTTGGGATTTCTGATTCCGCTATTCTGGACTCTGTCGCTCGGCTTAAGAAAGAAAATCAATTGGACAACCCTGTTCGGGTTTTTAGCTTTTGATGCCACTCTGCTTTTACAGACGATTTGTACGAACGGACTTTTAACGGAAATTTCGCATTTAGTGGTCCAGCGTCCTAGACCTTTTGTTTATAGTTCTCCGACGGTACTAGGTGCTGACCCGGCTAACTATACGTCCTTTTATTCCGGACATACTAGCTTTAGTGCAGCAACTCTGACAGCAGCCGTTTTAATTCTTATACATCGCAAAGCTCCTGCCTGGTTATATTTCGGAGTATTGCTTTTGGGGCAGGGTTTTATTTTTACGACAGGTCATTTCAGAATATTGGCGAGCCGTCATTTCTTAACAGATGTAATTTGTGGCGGTTTGGCTGGGACTTTAGCAGCCTGGTTTGTTTGTACACTCAGCTACCAGAGAACTCAGAGGGATTCCTAGAGAGCGATTAGGAATCCCTGTGTTCGCTGCAGCTAGCGAAATATCAAGCAAAAAGAAGTTCCGAACACCAATTGGCCTCATCTTTGCTTTTTATAATTCCTTGGAGGCCTTAATGAGCTACTTGGCTGCTAGTGACTACGGAGTGATTGGCAACCATCAAAGCTCGGCTTTGGTAAACCAATTCGGCGCGATCGATTGGTGCTGTCTGCCTTATCTCGATTCTCCAAGTCATTTTGCAGCTTTTATTAATGAGGGTGCGGGTGGAAGATTTCAGATTTGCCCTCAGGGAGAATTCCGCTCGAGGCACTACTATATTCAAAAAAGCATCGTGCTAGAAACTTTCTTTGAAACTCCGACGGGAAGCGCAATCCTGATTGACTGGATGCCAGTTGAAGAAAATTTCGGATGCCACTCATTCATTTTTAGAAGAATTAACGTCCTTACGGGAAGCGTTAACTGGGTTTTAACTTGTAATCCCCGTTTCGATTACGGCAAAGAATTCACACAAGGAGAAAAGCACCCAGGGGGAGTTCTTTTTAGGGGAACACAGGCCGATCAAGTAGCGATTCTCCATAGCGAAAAAATTCCACTAGAAATCGTGGCCAATGGAACAACAGCATACGCCCGCTTTAGTATGCGTGCAGGAATGAGTACACAGTTTATCTGGGGATGGGGTAGAGGCAGCTCTTACTTTGGAGCAGATTCGGCGATATCACTAAACAAACAATCGTTTCAATCCACGGTAAAATACTGGGAAGAATACTCCCACCATTGCGTCGCTTCGGGATGCATCTTTGGGGGGCCGTGGCATGACCTAGTCAGTAAGTCGAGCCTCTTTTTGAAAACAATGAG
The DNA here is from genome assembly GCA_013286765.1 of Deltaproteobacteria bacterium. The sequence continues at coordinate 2,346 of JABDFB010000107.1, read as the reverse complement.
CGCGCCATTTTCAGGTTCTATTTCTCACTCTGTAATAACCTTTCAAAGAGAACCCCAGGCTCAAAACTATGTTTGGGAACACCGATTTGCACCTCTGCGCGGATGTAGTCTGAAAATTCAGGCACTTGCCCACCTGGGTTACGTGAAAGAAGCTCATGCCTACTTTCAATGGATCAAGAAGATGATTGAGCGAGACGGAGTAGAGGGCTTGCAACCCATCTATACGTTGGACGGCGGAAAGACTTTTGGAGAACATCCACCAGTTCATTCCCTTCATTTTCAACTCGATATCTACGGGCATGTCCTGGTGGCGGTCTCTCAATACTACAAGATTTTTAAAGAGTTCCCGGACGAACTGTGGCCTCAATTGGCCGAAATAGCCGACTATATTTGCCAGGCCTGGAGAAGGCCCGATTATGGGCCGTGGTCACAGGATCGGGATGGACACCGTAAACCTGAACACTTTGTGGTATCTAAGGTCTTTTGCTGGGCTGCCCTAGATCAATGTATTTGGCTCGCCACCGTTTTAGAAAAGGAAATTCCAAACCGTTGGCGGTTAGAGCAAGAAATTTTGCATGCAACGATTTGTGATCAAGGCTACAACTCAGAGCAGAACACCTTTATTAAATCGTTTGGTGACAATGGCCTTGACGCTTCTTGTCTCTGGTTGCTTTTCTTAAATTTTCTGCCTCCCACTGATCCTCGAATGGTGGGAACACTCGATGCTATCCAAACAACATTGTCGAATGGAGTTTTTCTCAAGCGGTATCAATCTTCTTATGCGACCGACGAAAAGCAACCAGATGATCTTTGGAGCAGCTTTTTCTTTATTTGTAGCCTGGCCCTGTTAGAACGCTTTGATGAAGCCAGGGATAGATTGGCGGAACTCTGTACTTACGCTAGTCCTTTAGGTTTTTTTTGGAGATACTACAGAGCCAGTACCAGACAATGTTCGTTTTGGTTACCCCAGTACTTCCGTTCACACAAGTCTGATTAATGCTGCTCTGTATGTCGGTGCCGCTCGAAGAAGAATTCCACTTGGTATTCCGCTCCTAGGATTTCCGGGGGGCGAGGAGTTCGCAAAAACAGCGTAGGTTTTCTGTCTGCATAGAATTTGGTCTTGGCTATGCGATCTTTTTCTCCTTTTCGCTTTGCTGCTCCTCAACTCTCTGAGCTTCTTCAAGTTCAGCGGGAAGCGTATTTTCTACATAGGGGTCTTCAGGCCAAACATTCTCCTTGAGAATTCCTAAATCGCTTGGAGTTCTACCGCCGATTCGATCTCCGGGACGTTTCGACATGAGTCCAAGATTAATGATTAGGAAAGCGCCAATAAGTAGGCCAGCGACTAAGAATCCGACCAACAACACGTAAATAGCAACTCCTGCCACGTAGTCGCTGAAAGGCGAACCCGCTCCAGCAGAATGCCCAACTCCAGAGCCCGGAAGTTCGTCAGCTAAACTAAGAATGCGACCGAGCAAATTACCTATTTCCATTATGTCATGCTGCCACATGTAAAGTGACAATTGCATAAGCTATGCGAATAGAGCGGTCTTAGGACCTTTTTAAAATCCGATCTTCTATATTCCAGCCAGGAACTTAACGAATTGATACAGTTCTTGAAGTTCCGATTTTGTCAATTCACTGTGTCCGGGCATTAAATCGCCTGGTAGGCCTCTGGCCACCACGTCCGAAAACCGTTCAGCTGAACGTAAAGAGTCAGGTCTTGCTCTAAACGATGCTGTAGTAACGAATGCTATCGGAGTTGTTCCCATGTTCTTAACTTTAATTCCACCTTCACCACGCTCGTTATGACATTTAGCGCACTGATTTTGATAAATAGCAGCACCTACGCTTAAGTTGCTTGGGAATGTTCTTTGGAATCGATCGGATCTAGCCAACGGTTGCTCTTCTGGCTTAGTCTCAGCGACAGCCATTCTCTCTATTGCAAACTCAATGGGAATGGTTGGCGCTTCAACAGTAGTAGCGCTTTCTTTAGTCGGATCAATACCCGCTTTCGCAAAATCCGCTGGAGTATCTTGAGGTGGTGGTGGTCCAAGTGTCAGGACATAATGAGCCAACGCCCAGCGATCATCCGGCGGCAGAGTAGCATAGGAAGCCATGGCAGAGCCTGCTACACCTTTGTTAAGAGTTTCAAAAACTTGTGTAGGTTTTCGACCGTTCTTCCAACCATCTGCAGACGTAAAATTTCGCGGATGTGGGCTTAGGGCTCCTGCTGCGGGTCCGTCACCATGCCCCTTTTCTCCATGACAAGAAGTACATTGTACGGCAAAGAGCTCTTTTCCATGAGCAACCAGCTCTGGCGTTGCTACCCATGGTTTTTTGAAT
>JABDFB010000106.1 GCA_013286765.1 Deltaproteobacteria bacterium | reverse complement strand
AGCACTGGATAAAAGAGAAACTTGGATTTACTTGAAAATCGTATCTTCACATGCAACTGTTCGGATTCATAGCGTAAATTCTTTAGCATAGATTTAATAAATTTATTCTATTTCATTCTATTTTTAGCACCATTCATCTTTCAATTTTAGGCCTGCTGCGTTATTCTATTAAATAGAGGTAAAAAGTGAGGCCCTATCTCTTCCGAGTTTTATTCTTCCTTATTCTTATTGGTGCTGCGCTATGTGGTAGCCTCCCTGCTTTTGCGGAATTGCAATGGTTTTTCAGGGCCCACGAAGGAGATGGAAGACAAAAATTATTTGTAAAACGGCATCCAACTCAAAAAACCGTCGAACTCGTCAGTCCAAAACACTTGGCTGAATTGATAACTCATAGCCAGGCCCGCGGTCATACCAGCCCTGGGTGTACCGAACTGGCAAATATTATTGGTGTGAAAGTAAAAGAACTGGATGATCTCGTCCCTATTCTGGATCGACTGCAGGCAGAACAAGATGCAGGTAAGCGAGAAGGAATCAATCTGGAGGATATTTCTAGCTATCTAAAATCCAAGTATGTCAAGGTAGATGATAGGGGGTTAATTCACCTTAACAACGGGGAAAAAGAGGTGGTGAGTAGTTTGAGTTTGGGATTGCTGCAGTATGTGATTGATATTTTAAATGATAAAAATGGAAAACGTATTCAAGACGTCGCGCTTCTGGAAGTGTTTGATGAGCTCTTTAAAAGTAGGAGAATTAGTTTGAGAGCGCTCATACGCGATTTGGAGAGCAGAGGGGTATCTGACAAGGAACCTATTATCTTTGAACCTGCCTCAGGCCATGCCTCGCCTACCTTGGTAAGAGTACGTGCTTCGTCTACCTTTTTACTAAAGGAGCCGATTATTGTGGGAAGAGGAGGAGTCGTCAATTTACCTAAGCACTTACTGCCTAAAAGCACATCCACTTCTTCCAGTACGGCTACGGTTACAGTTTCAGGAGGATCAGGTGGTTCAGGGTCATCCTATATACTTTCGTCCACCGCTCCTTATACTCTTAAGAGTAGCTCTAGCTTGCATATGCCGTCGTCTTCGAAGACGTTACGGCCATGGTCAATAACGGGTTTCCCAGCGTCGAGTTTGAGTGGGTCCGGCAGTAGTGCCATAAAGGTAGCCACAATGTATGCAAATGGGGGATTTGATGAAGATTCCTATGCACCGTCCAGTAATTTAGGTGCCGGTTCTACTAGTAACGAGTCCTTTTCTTTTCTTTACGATGGCAGCCTTTCGACAACTTTAAGTGGTGGTTCAGGTTCATCAACAGTTCATGCTCATGCAGATCCATCTCAAACAGTTTCTGCCGATACAAAGAGTGCTGATACGGCTCAGGGTACTCTACGGTCAAAAAGACCGTATTTGCCTACATTTGTTTTGAGGGACCAACTGTTCAAAGAAAGTCGACGAATTTTTGAACGCCGTCTTAAGCAGATGGAACAGGGATTTAATCTAGCAGGTGAACCCTATCAATTTCCAGAGAACCGGCAGATCGTCAAGAATAAGGCAAAGGTGTTCCGACGTCAAATAAATATATATGAAGGACTTAAGAGTGAGGATCCTTTGAGGCAGGAAGAGATCGGTGTTGTTGGATTTGATCCGCGCCTCCCTCAGAGAGATCCCTCGGACTTTATTTCCGTGACGCTTCCGGAAAAACCGCTCCGCGTTACTTATACTCGTGACGAGGGCGTCACCTGGATGAATTTTGCGGACCCAGGAGGGGTAAATTCTGTTCATGGCCCGTTAGCTGCACATACTGCGGTTGTCTATGTAAATTTTGCTAATTCCAGCTTAGGAGGTGACTATTTAGGAAAAGGATTGGCGCAGGAAGAGAGTCAGGCCCTCGAATCATTTGATTTTGCTAGTCTTTGTGCCGTACATAATAACTATGAATCTTTCAATAACGAAATTTTTACCCGACATGGTAAAAGTGATCAGGATCGACCCTATGCGCATCCTCGTTCGGCTGATCCAAAACTCATCACGGGACTGATATATAGAATGATACCGAAGAATCTAAACGACAATTTATCAGGCATGAAGGAAGCGAAATTCGAAGTTGCTAATTCTTTTGATGAGTATCGTCATTCCCCTTCCGTTCAGATGCTTGCATTAGCGGGTCCGAAGGTAAGACCTGGCGATCGGGGTAAACCTTATAAAGGGTTAGAGGATAATATCTATGATATGTATAATAATGCAGTATTGGGTTTTAGTCTGTCAAAGACGTATAATCTTGACCAAGGCAAAATGAGAATAAAAATAATTACAGGACCATGGACCGCCGGAGTTTTTGGGCAAAGCCTTGGAATGTCGATCGCGGTGCAATATTTTGCAGCGAAGATGGCAGGAATTGATGAGCTGCAGTTTTCGGGAGTGCGACAAGATATTGTTGAGTATTATACACTGAAAGTAGATCAGGTTTTACGGACAGCTCCGAAGCCATTGAACATAAGAAATATTTTGGACGCATTCGCTGATTTTACGAGCCATTTGGATAATGCCCCGCTACGCACTCAAAAAGAAAGACCCTATCACTGACGTTAGCCTAGCGGCCAAAAGCGAGTCTGTGCTTTGAACGCACTACAATACCTTACACGGTCGAGCGGCGATTTGCCTGCCCGGGGGGTACTTCACCTTACTTAACTTTAAAGTTCTAAAATTCTCGATCGCTCTTACGATAGCCTGACTCATTTTTAAACGTCCATTATGTGATAGGACAAGGGCGCGGTCGCGCGGGTGGTTTAGAAATCCGGCTTCAACCAAAATGGCTGGCATATCTGCGCCAAGAAGGACATAAAACAAAGCTTGTTTAACGCCACGATTTCTGCGGGCAAGCGTCTGGGGTGAGGGCGAGGTGGCTTTTACCAAGCTGGATTGTACGTGACAGGCAAGCAGCTTGCTTTCCTTGAGGGTGGCGTCGAGGCGAAGATCTTTGAGGATGAGGGCAATGTCCGATTGGGTGGGATTTTTTCGATGTTCGGCGGTAACCACGCTGTTTTCAAATCGGGCGAGTCTTTTTGACGTTTCGTTGGTGGTGTGGTTGAGAATAAAAGTCTCTATGCCTTGAGCATCGGAAACAGTGCGGCTCTGGGCATTGGAGTAAGTGTGCTTGTGAGAAGAATTCATGTGAATAGAAATAAAAACGTCGGCTCCGAGTTGATTTGCAAAGGCGGTTCGATCGGCGAGAGAGACTTCGCGGTCTTCGTGTCGGGTGAGTTGAACGCGGTATCCTTTAGCTGCAAGTTGTTGAGTGACTTGCTTAGCAAGAGCGAGAGTTATTTCTTTTTCTGTAATACGCCTGCGGCCTTCACGATAAACCGCGCCCTCATCGGCACCGCCGTGCCCAGGATCGATGACAATCTTAAAGGGAAGACGTGCTGAAGGCGGCAATGCTGCGTTAGCCGCAGGACCAAATTCTGCGGAAATAATCGAAGGTAAAAAAAATAAAGACGGCAGAGCTAGAGAAAGCAATAATCGCGAACGATCTTGATTCTGATTCTGATTCTGATTCTGATTCTGATACCGATATTGTCCCTGAACCTGCTTCAAAACCCCTTTACCTCTCCTTTAAGCTTATGAGATGGAATGCAAATGAGCAAGTTTTTGATGTCGTTAAAGTCGCTTGAGCGTTGGTTTGAGAGCCAGAAGAGAATTTTGCCGTGGAGAAATTTGCCTAGTGTGTATCGTGTTTGGATTTCGGAAGTGATGTTGCAACAGACGCAGGTGGTTACGGTTGTGCCCTATTTTGAAAAATTCGTAGCCAAATTTCCGACAGTAGAAGACCTGGCGATGGCTCCGGAGGCTGATGTGATGCAGCTCTGGGCCGGTTTAGGATACTATTCACGTGCAAGGAATATACACAAAACAGCAAAAATGATTAATAAACAAGGGCAATTTCCAAAAACGAAAGAAGAATGGCTCGATATGCCAGGTGTTGGTCCCTATACAGCTGGCGCGATTTTGTCGATCGCCGAAAACCTACCGGAGCCTATTCTTGACGTTAACGTCGAGCGAGTTCTCTCTCGTGTTTGGTGCGTCAAGCGGGAAAACGAGGATCAGAAATTTAAAGTACGGTTGTGACGGTTATCTCGGCTTGTTGTAAAAAAGGCGAACGCCAATCTCATTAAACCAAGTATATGTAATCAAGCAATTATGGAACTGGGTGCTACGCTCTGTTCGGTGCGAGCCCCTCAGTGTGCAGTCTGTCCATTAGGAAAAATTTGCCGAGCGTATAAGAGAAAAAGCCAAGAGGAATATCCGCCTAAGAAAAAACCAAAAAAATGGGTAGAAGTTGAAGAAAAATTGCATTGTATTGTTGATAAAAACGGAAGAGTTTTGCTCAGACAGAGACAAGATGGCGAATGGCGTGCGGGGCTCTGGGATCTAGTCGAGAAAATTCCACAAGAATTAAAGAATCAGGTAAGGGCATTAGGGGAACTCAAAACTCGCCACGTAGTTACAAAACACAAAATTCTCAGAACGACGAGTATTTGGGCGCTGGATCGGACAGAAAAACCACCGGCAATCCATTACCGTTGGATTTGTGCTCAAGAACCGGAAGTAGCTGTGGGATCGGCTGCAAAAAAAGTTCTATCAGCGCTAGGGGGCTGAGCGGAGTTCCTTAATAAACTCAGATAGCGCTTGTTGATATTCTTTTGCTTCTTTCTTATTGAGGATAGACTTAACAGGTTTCACTGCCTTCACTGTACAGAATTGACGGAGTTTGGCTTGATATTCTGCACTTGAAATACCGGGTTGATCGGTTTCACTGGAGATAAAGAAATTCTTACCCACGCTCGGTAAAATTGCACTATCAAACGTAATTTCAAATTTTATATTTGAGTTTTTAGGATTGGTCGCCTCTTTTTTCTTCAAATTATCCTCAAGGACCCGGAGTTTCTCCGCAATGCATTTCTTAATAAGGCGCCGCGATTTACGGTCAACGGTATTGAGTTGCTCATCAATTTGGCTAAGGGCTGTTTTTGGAGTTGTAGTGGCCTTTCTGAAGAATGTTCTCTTTGCCCAAATTCCGACCGTAACGGTTTTTGGCTCTCTGAATGTTTTTTTTGCCTGTTTTGCCTCTAGAGACTCGCAAAACAGCGCATCCTGTTCTAGAGAGCCTTCGGCAGTGTCGGAAAGGACTATACTTCCGGAAGCCTCGGAAGGACATTCGCTATTAGCGGGTATGGCTGGCTTTTTTCTGAATAGGTTTCCAGCCCAAGTTGGTTGATTTGTGCACCATAGTGAACCTCCGGCTAGCAAAGCCGCAGCTAATAAAAATCCAGTAGCACTTAAAAGTCGATCATTTCTATTCATATAATGTCTATTATAAATAAAATAACTTAAGTTTAAATGATAAAATTGAGTCGTCAATTACCTAAGTAGAGACTTAGGGTGTTAAATAGTTCTTCTTAATAGTTCATTACTTTAATTTAAACTAATTCTTGTCAAAACTAAGCGATTAGGTTACGGTTGCGTTTCGCTAATGTCTATTGAACTCATCAGAGACACTTTTGGGCGGTTGTACTGAAGTTATAAGAAGTTATTATGATAATGCGGAAATTTTTTCAATCGAAGCTGTTGGTTATTGTCGCTATTGCGACAGTGACATTTACCGTGGGAGATTTACTTATCGGCTATTCTTTCGAAAAAGAAATGGCGCACGTACAAGAAATTGAAATGCATCTCTCGGAGCCCGTTTCTAGTAATGAGCTGAATAGAAGCAATCTAAGACTTTCAACGATTCGCGATCTAGCGATGAAAAGAACTAGGTTGGAAGATATCGAATTACAAGTATTTAGCCAGCAGAAAAGAAAACCAGTCGAATTATTGCATGATTTTTATGAATCCTCACAAATTTTGGCTTTAGGTGAAGTCACTTATCTCAATCATACTGCACTTTTGTATCTCGAAGGACTTCTAAAGTTAATAAAAAATGATGATCGGTTTCGATATCTGGTTATGGAATGGGATCCGGACGATTATAAATTCCAAGCATTTTTTGATCAATATGCTGACTTGGTAGAAGTCGAAAAGAACTTCGATATTGCTGGCGGTCGTAATCTCATTGCAGAGAGATATTTTAGTGGGCTCAATTCTAGTGCCGGGGGGCATTTGCCTTTC
>JABDFB010000105.1 GCA_013286765.1 Deltaproteobacteria bacterium | reverse complement strand
CAACGATCCGAATGACTTATTTAGGGATGAGCGACATTCCACCCTCGATTCTCGAAGTTGCAGACGCTTTTGGTTCCACTAAAATGCAGAAACTATTTAAAGTGGAAATTCCCTACGCTCTCCCTGCCATCAAAGCCGGTATCTCACAGTGTATGATTTTATCTCTTTCGATGATTGTAATCGCCGCGCTAGTAGGTGCTGACGGGCTCGGAAAGCCAGTCGTACAAGCGCTCAACACCATCAATATTGGTAAAGGATTTGAAGCAGGTTTAGTTATTGTAATCGTCGCTATCTGGCTAGACCGGGCTTTCGCTAATAAACAAACTAAAGACGAACCTCACGCTGTCGCCCAGGATCTTTCTCAATCTTTGGCTCAGCCTCTAGCCCAGCCCCTGGTCCAGCCAATTGTCCAACAAACTTTTGACCAAAACGTTGCCGCAATCAGTGCCACAAATAGCACCCCGGATGTCAGTCGGAATCGGAAGGAGATGATCCCATAGTGAATTCGTGCCTTACTATTACAAACCTCAATCTTATTTTTGGGAAACGATCAAAACAAACCACTGCCGTCCAAAACGTATCATTGAACGTACATCACGGAGAAATTTTGGTGATCATGGGCGCGTCCGGCTCAGGAAAATCATCTCTTCTGCGCTGTATTAACGGCATCAGTAGAAACGATTCAGCACAGGTTTGCGGAAATGTTGTTTTTCACCTTCCGCGAACAACAGCCGCCATCGACCTGATGAGTTGCGACCGTTACCAGAAGTGCAGTTTCGAGAGTTTCACGCCAATATCCAAGATTTAAGATTGTCAAAAGGCCCAACAGAGAGAGGAATACATTCTTCCAATTTCTTTTCTTTAAATAGACGACGCCAACTATAAACAGAATGACTAATTCCGGCCGTATCTGGGCGAGAAGCTGAATTAAAAGGCCGAGGCGGTCGTTTAAGAAGTCCGAGAAAAGTCGAAATTCAGTTTCGTAACGATTGGTGAGAAGCTCTACGAATTTTTGGATCCATTCGCCAATCGGAATTTTATTCATTGCTGTTGGGATTCTAAACAAAAACGGAGTTTTAAAGCCTAAATGGAGAATCATCACACTGAATGCTATCCTGTTTTAAATTTTTCTGAGACTGCCGTGGTTGCTGCTTTGCCACTGATCGCATCTACATCAGAGACCCATTCGAGTACCTGGTTTAAATTTGCCTGAATCCATTTTCTAGCAGCTGCTCGTGGTTCCAACCCTTGATCCAGAATCATGGACATCATTGATGTTTGAGATTCAATCGTAAGTGAGAACTTTTCTAGAAATTTGGCTACCTGTGGGCACTGCTTAGAATAGTTCCTGCGGCTATGAATGTAGACTGTTGCTCCGCCGTACGGACCAAAATACTGGTCTCCCCCATCCAGATAGGCTAGATCCATTCTTTGATTGATAGGGTGAGGTTCCCAGGCCAGAAAGACAATCCATCGACCATACTTTGCCGCACGAATTGCTTCTAAAAACATGGGTTGTTCACTTGACTCGATGATCTTCCACCCGCCGAGGCCGAAAATGTTTTCTGAAATCATTTTCTGGATCTTGTGATTTCCGTCATTGCCGGGTTCGATGCCGTAGATTTTTCCATGGAACCGATCCTTATACTTAGCAAGATCCGAGAAGTGACGAACTCCTGCATCATAAACAAATTTTGGTACTGCAAGAGTATAACGTGCTCCCTTTAAAACAGTCCCGACTTGTTCTATCGAGTGGTTTTTCAAGAAAGGGGCAACGCTCTCAGCCATGGAAGGAATCCAGGTGCCCAAGAACACATCTATATCGCCATTTTTGAGGCTAGAATAAGTGACCGGCACCGATAGTTCGATCGTTTTTGGTTCGTATCCGAGTGCACCTAAGACCTCTGTCGCAACAGCAGTCGACGCAGCAATGTCTGTCCAGCGCGTATCAGCAAATCTGACCTTTCTGCACTCAGCAGCGCTAGCGCCCAAACTGGTTAAAAAAACTGCACACAAGAGGAGAAAAAGGTACCGCCCACACATATGTAGTATATAAAGCGGATTGCAAACCTTTGTCCAATAAGAATCCGCGACGGCAAAAGTTTGACCTAAGTTTGATTAAACGGGTAATCGATTTTTCTGCAGGGTGAGGCGGATGGATTTTTCTAGATCGCGCTGCGGTGGATTTTTGATGAGATTTGGTAGATAAATTTTATATGCAGGGATAAATAGCTCGATGTAGGCCGTTGCCTCCTCGCGTGATAGACCTGGTTTGCCTTGGTCCTTCATTTTCTCCTCGGCTTCGATGCGCCATTCTATAATGTCTTCGACCTGAGAGGGAACAAGAAAGATCCAGTGGTCAAAGAAAGAATACCAGGCTAGGTACGAGTTTAGGAATTGATTTATCTGTCGAAAATTAGCGTCGGGAAGGATGTCGTCGTTTACGGGAGTGAATCCGAGCATCCATCCTTCTAGAAAAATCACATCAACGGGACTTGTCGCAACTCTCCATTCTGTCTCTGGTAAGCGATCACCCCGTCCATTGTGCAGTGACTTTTCATACACTGGGATTTTGGTTCTTTCCGACGCCCGGAAAGACTCCAGTGTTTTTAATCCAAGCGCAATGTCATGTGTTCCTGGATAGCCACGCTGCTGGAGCAAGCGATTTTGTGAATAGCATTTGGCGAATGCTACCTGTTCGGTACGGGTTAGATAAAAATCATCGATGGAAATAGAGATCGCGTTCAGCCCTTGATGCATGAGGTCGCCCACCAACGCACTAGTCATCGTACTCTTTCCTGAACCTTGCGGCCCATTCACAGCAAAATAGATTGGACGGCTACCCGATGCTTTTGCGAGATGACGAAGAATCCATGATTGTATTGGTGAATAAAGAGTGTTCATTCGGTTGATTCTAAAATTAAACTAAACTGGCGGCAATCAGACATTGAGTTAGCATAGATTTTTTTTCCACAGAATCTAGGACGTAAGATAGACTTCAAAACGCATTCCAAGAGAAATCATGGAGGACTGTGGTCATGCAGGGTGCTAAAGGGCGTTATCTGGCCCTAGGATTTCTATTGCTTGCGGCCGGCGCAAGAAGTTATGCCATTGAAAAAAATACTTACTCAGAACCCTCGCCTGGTTCACCTCTTCAACCTATCAATGCACCAACACCGGCTACGTTTTCGGACAATAGTAAACAATGGATATTGAACTTTAGTGGCTTTATCGAGTCTGATTTATTTTATGACACTACTAGAAGTTTGATTGAGTCTATTGGTGATAGTCCGGTGGATCGGCCCAGCACGGTAGCAGGTAGTAACGGCAGAACGCAGCTGTCGATAAGGAATTCTCGAATGGCTTTTGGCTTGGACGCGCCGGTTTTCGAGGGTTGGAAGAGCAGAGCCTATTTCGAAAATGATTTTTTAGGATTTGTACCGGCTCCAGGGGCCGGCGTGACGGAAGCTCAATTTTTTTCTAATCCTACATTCAGGATGAGACATGGCTACTTTCAAGCGGTGAAAAATGACTTTACGATCTTAGTCGGGCAGACTTGGAGCTTGCTGGGTTGGCAGCCCTTCTATTTTTTGTCGTCTGTGGAAGTTCAACCAGTTTCTGCAATGCTCTACACTAGAATTGCACAAATTAGAGCGTTGAAAATATTTAAACTCAATAGCGATTTTCAAATTCAAACTGCGGTTGCGGTTCAACGTCCACCTCAACGAGACTCCGCCCTTCCGGATCTGCATGCTGGAGTACGCTTTGTTTATAATGGCCGAAAATCCGGGCTGACTCGTGGCTCATCTGGTCCATTGCAACCAGAGCCGATGAGTCTGGGTCTTTCTGCTGCGTTTAGGGAATACGAGATTCCCGCTGCAGGACCAACCGCACCTGTCATGGTGAATTTCCCAGGGTACGCCTATGCTATAAATGTTATGTTGCCGGTTATTGCTGCTAAAAGTAGCACGGATTCAGGAAATACCTTAACACTAGCTGCGGAATATACTTCGGGACGTGGTAATGGGGACCAATACTTGGGTTGGACTGGAAATCTCTCTAGTTCAGTAGCCACTGGAGGAAGCCAGCCATCACAGCAGCTCAATCTTGATGGAAATATTGGAAGTTATGATTCGAAAGGGAATTTTTCGCTAATTAATCTTTCTTCGTTTAATCTACAACTCCAGTACCATCTACCTACGGAGTATGCCACCTGGTTTACAGCAGGGCTCGGTCAACTCTATTCTAATAATATGTTGGGAAGGGTACCCGCCGCGGGGTTAGTTCCTTACAACCGCGAGCAGGTAGCTTTTTTTAACGTAGCTCATAGTTTTACGGATCATATTCGTGTAGGCGTTGAGTATAGTTTTTTGAGGACCACCTATATCGATGGTGATTTTGCATCGAATAACCGCTATCAACTCACAACTTTGTTTGTATTCTAAGGCTTTTTTACATCCAGCATGATTTTTTGGCCATCTGTCGATCAAGCCTATCACGTGAATTCCGATAACTTAGTAGGTACTTTGTACTTATTGGGCTCTATTTAAGGGGTGTTCCTATTTTCGTGGTAGCCCCGGGAGTTTAGGATGCTGAGCGTTAATAGAAAATTCCAGCTGGTATTTTTGGGTTTTACGTTTCTAATGGCTTCACTTGCGGTGTTGGGGTTTTATGCAGGAGAGGCGTATTTCTTTTGGAAATTTAATTTATTCGGGCATTACTATCAGTTGCCAAAAAACCACTACTTTTTCACATTTTTGAGATCTCAACAACAAGTTATGGATCGCATTCTAAGGACCCTTGGCGTGACTCTGTCAGCAGGGTTTGGCACTATGGGATTTTTATTTTCAAGAAAATTTATCGCTCCCCAGTTGATTTCTACAAACCGAAATGACAGGGAAGGACCGGGCACAGAAAGTGGATCTGATGACGGTGTTTCAAATGGATTTACCGGTAGGAAGGCTGCTTGAGAAATAGTTATATACTATTTCTACTTTTGTTTTTGACTTCTTGCAATGGTAGTAGTTCAGGAACACTAGTGCCCTCAGGACCCGAGTCCAGTCCAGCAAAGGGAGACGATCCAGGAAATCCTAATATTCCATTTAACGGAGCAGGTAATCAAGTTCAATCAGGCATCGGCTATGATCCGTTCTCAACGACAAATCCAGCTGATTTATTTATTGCGCAAATGGATAAGTATGTTGATCCCCTCTCGGGCTACCAGACTTCGTCTAATGAGCAACGAGAACCAGTGCCCTTTGATACAGGGTCTGCTGTTACTGCCTTTCCCAGTAATAAATGGTTCATCGATCTCGCTTATTTATCAAGATATCGAACCATTAATCAGGGTGGGTCAAAGGTCTTTGCCTCAGAGAACTTTACTGCGATGAGTTTTCCATTTGGAGTAGGGATCCGAGATGGTGCTGGTGCAGATACAATTGGCCAAACTTTGCCCAATGATATGTGGCCCGGATTGGTGGTCTATGGTGCCAAGACCCCTTATATGTCAGTACTTTCACCTAATCCTCTACCTCCTAATCCAGATCCAAAAAATCCACTGCTCTATGACATGTTTGAAAATCTGCTTCAACAAGACAATACAGAAGATTTGGCGTTTAGGGTTCCTCGCGATACTCAGCTCAGCAATATTACTCGCACAATAACGGAGGCTGATGAACTGGTTTTCAATACCAAATGGACTGATCAGGGCAGCGGGGGATCTCTTGAGACACTCGTTGCTCGCGGTTCGCCTTATCTGACGTTTAGATATAACAATTTAAAAATTCAAATGGAACCGGGGCAGGCAATCTATGCAATGTCAGTTGATCAGAAGCCATTGATGAAGGCCGATGGAACTCTGTTTGGACAAACAGTTACTGGAAAAAGATTTAAACTCTTTTTCTATGGAGCGCAGCAAGCCACAGGCAGTCAGTACGGCGCGTATCAAAATGGTTATACAGAATATTTGATTTACACTTCGTCAGCAATTAAAATAAGCCGAGCAATACGAGCCAAGATTTTTCCATAGGTATAAGAATCGTTTTTTGAGGTAGGGTCCGTCAACAATGCCTGCGTAGATGAGACGTCCGCCGGAAGTTGAGTCAGAATTAGATTCTTATATTCCTCCTGAATCGGACGTGGAGCGGTCCAGTCTGCAGAAACAAGAGGAACGTTTTGGACCCAAGTCTGTCCTGTTACTCCGACCATATCACCCCGAAGCGAGGGATAGGTCAGCGCACTGAGAACACTTGGGTTGGCAATATTTTTAA
>JABDFB010000104.1 GCA_013286765.1 Deltaproteobacteria bacterium | reverse complement strand
TCTGAAATGAGCTCAATTTCATAGAGCTACGTCACACTCGTTGAGTCAACTATATTTATTAAACTATTTGACTTTCATTGGATTTTGAAAATAATTTTTGACTATTTCGCTAAAAGATAATATAAACGTCCACTGTTGAACAATGAACTAAGATTCTTGCTGAAGATGACATAAATAGATCATTATGTTCTACGAAAATAGAGTATTTGAAGTCGGGAGTACGGAATTGTGAAATATTCAAGTAATAATAAAAAATTAAATGTTAGATTTTTTGCTTTAGCACTTCTAGTATTTACAGTCGCTAACGCCACCAATCATTATAACGCTTTCGCAACGGAAGTTTCAAAGCAGGCTGGTGAGAGCAATAAAGCAATCCAAGAAAACAAGGCAGCTATTCAGGAGCATCAAAAAGCCGTTCAGAAGAAAACCGTATTGTCTAGCGCCGATAATTCCGGAAGCAAGAATTTAGCTCCCGTCAAGGAAAGTAAGACAGAAGTTAATAATAATAAAAAGGCCGCTGACGACATTAAGAAGGCATCTAAAGATAATCAAAAAGCAACCACTGAAATCAGAGAAGCCACTAAAGAGATAAAGAAAGCTACTAAAGAAATCCAAGGCGCAACTTTAGAAATGGAAAAAGCCACAAAGGAATCCAAGAAACTATTGACTGGAAAGAACTCGCAGAAAAACCAGAAGGGCAATAAAGCATCCAAGGGATCCAAAACTGCCAAAATCTCTAAGAATAAGGAAAAGAAACCTGCTGCGCGGCCTGTCGTCACAAAGCCTGTAGAAACCAAACCAGTCGTTGCAGTACAGGCCCCAGTTATAGCACCGGTCGTAGCTAAACCTCCAGTTACACAAGCAAAACTACCTATATCTTCTGATCAGAGCGCTCCCGATGGTACATTGGACTACGGAACTCTTTATGTAATGGAACAAGCCATCAATACAGATCGCTCTTGGCGATTTGGAATGTCTTTCGCGAGTGAACTTAATAATCAATTTGCTAACGTTTATTCACCTGGTTTTAGTATTGAGCATTCCGTCGGAAATTATGTCTGGCTCGGTGTTCTAGCTACTACTTCTTTTTCATCAGAAACCGCTCAAACAGAGAAAATGAGATCCGATATTCGGGACTACAATACTGAAGCAAATATCCAGGTCCCGAAATATTCAGTTTATCCTATTGCGACTTTTGTTCCATTCGTTGGACATATTGGTTTCCTTGGCATGAGACCGCTGGGAGTTGAATTGGAATTTAGAGTAGGAGCTGGCATGGTTCAATTCAGTTCACCTTATTCTAATTCCTATAACGTATTCTCAACATTGTGGTCAATTAGACCCGCAATCCGTTTTGACGATCGATTCAGTCTGCAATTTGGCATTGGCCAAGAGATCAGATCACTATTCTCAACTGATCAGAGAGTTTTTCTCCTAAGAGGAGACGTTGGAGTAGCTGTAGAATTCTAAGGATCATACCCTAAGGGAACTATTTATGAAGGCCTTTATCTTAACCATAGTCGCTTTAACCCAGATAGTCTGTTCAAGTGCGGCGTTTGCCCACACCAGCGCTTTCCAAAGAGCGGTTAATACCCTTCAGTTGGGAAATATCCAAAGAGCATACGATCAGTTTGAAATGATCCCTGCAGAATCCCCTGATTTTGTTGCAGCTTTGGTTGAGCTTCAAAAGCTCCATTATCGATTTGAAAAATGGGATCGACTTTTTGCATATGCGGTATTCTACCGAGAGAAACTTCTAAAAACTCCGCAATCTCAAAATAAGTACTTCAATTCAAGAATGCTCTCGATAGAAGCAGCATCACTTATTAAGCATTGCTTATATAAAGAAGCATCCATTGTGTCACGACTTGGCATGAAGATTTCCGAAAGACTGCAAATTCAAGATACCCATGAATTCCAAAAAGCCCTTCATTTTAGCCGCATGTCAGGAAATGTTACTGGCCTCAGTCACGACAACCAAGACGTGCCAACGGGCAGCGCCTTTTTTACAGACAGATTCTTTTGGCCGCTTCATACTGAAACCGTATCTCAAGTGAAGCATCCTCGTATATTAAGATTCCAAGTAAAAAACGCTTGTACTAAAAAAGAAACAGCTTCCATTAAATAAGAACAGAGCCGCCCACTTTCGTGTTGCGGCTCTGCCTTTTAACACCGATCATTAATTTATCGATCTGTGATCCTAGATCCTAGGTTTAAACCAACAAAGCGGTCGGAGTCCTTCCGAATAACCCGAACGGTTCATGCAGGATTGCCCGGCAGCTTCAATCTCTGCTTCCAGACTACCTCTACCCTCTTTCACGTCTTTGCCGGGAATCAGATTATTATTAAACGAAGCTTTACATATACTTCCCTGAAACATAGTATCTAATCGGCATTGAGCAGCTGGATGTCCAATATAAGTTCTTTCAACAACCGCACTATCAGGAGTACCGAATTCAGGTTTTGCAGCGTTTGCGTTTTTACCAGCTGCACCGGAAAGAAGTAGCGCGAGTTGATAGGAAGCATTAGAAATTCTGTAGCATAATTCCCTCGCTCTGCGGCTATCATTTGATCGATCGCATTGTTCCTTCGCAAAAATATCTACTGTCAACGCTGCGTCAGCATTCTTTTCATCATTGTTAGTCCAGAGTTCCTTTGCACACTCTTGCGTTGCGAAATAATCAGATTGTCCTTCAGTAGCAGCCCATCTCTCGCCTTTGAAGGGAAAACCAGCTAAATGATGTCCCAACTCGTGGCAAACAACTAATGTAAAAGCATCACGGGTCACTTCCTTACGTCGAGCCAACCCGCCAAAAAAGCCGATAATCCAATCGCTTCCGCTCTGAGTCGCATAGGCATTCACTTCAGGATTTTCCCATTCCTTAACAACTTTTAAAGTAGCACCATGCCCCGCTACAACAGGAGAATAGAACTTAACGACTTCTTCAATAGTTTCATTAAATTCTTTCTCTGATACATCTTGAATTTGAAAAAGATTATCTTCTAGCCCCAAATTGTTTGGAGGCAGAATTTGAGCTTTAACTTGTCCCGAACCTAATAAGCAAGATACTACTAATAACAAGGCAAACCATCTCACACTGATGACTGTCATGAAATATCCCCCCAATTGGATAGTTAATATTCCAACTAAGCTAACACTTCAGTTTTTCCGACGTCAAGTAACCAAATAAAATAAATTTATAGAATTTTTACTTTCTACGCCGAGACAGCCATCTAGCGGCGGCCCGCTGCGTGCAGATCAGTCAATGCCGCTCGTATCAGCTACTTGTTTGTTTTTTGGACTAATGGGAAATTTGTTTTAAACAGTCTTTAATAAAATTACAGATGTTTCTGAGAGAAAAAGGCTTCTGAAATAGACCGGCGGCACCGTATTTAACTACATCCTGCTCACTCAGTCTCGAGAATCCACTAATCATAACTAGAACTACACCAGTTTCTTTACATTTATTCCCAATAGACTCGAGCAAGAGAAGACCATCCCCTTCTGGCATATTGACATCAGAGATAACAATATTTATGTCCTTGTCAGCAAAAAGTTTTAGCGCAACCTTGGCGTTGGTCGCTTCAATAATACGGCAACCTTCTTTCGAAAACTCTCGCTTAAGTAATAGTCGAATAACCGGTTCATCTTCTACAATAAGGACCGTCTTACCATTCAACGCATCTTTCAACTTGCTAATATTGGATTCCATTGGCTCTATTCCCTACGAGATACATCGGAAATAACTACTATTCACTTAATAGGGCCAATAAAAATAGATACAGCAGGTTAGGAATCCCCAACCTGCTGTATCGTTTTGTTAACACTGCATTTGTATTTTCAGGATCTCGTTATAGAACTATGGAGTTCCGAAGTCCTGTGTCCAATACATAACACCTTTGGCAGTGGCGGCTTCACCAAATCCGACATTTACAAATTCGGGATCCATAATATTAGCGCAGTGGCCGGGGCTCTGCAACCAACCCTGAACAACAGCAGCAGCAGACGTATAGCCTTCTGCGATGTTTTCACCGTAGGCGTGCCACTTGTAGCCTGCAGCTACCATACGCTGTCCCGGATCGCTTCCGTCGCTACCCGTGTGGTCAAAATAATTATTTGTGACCATATCAACCGTGTGGGCTTGCGCAGCAGCATCCAATCTGGAATCACGAGTGAGAGGAGCTGCTGGACCAAATTTACCGGTACTACCACAATCATACCCTGATGCCCGGGCTTGATTTACGAGCTGTAGCTCTTGATCAAACATCGAATTACTACTGCTTGGAGGAGGAGTGGGTGTTGGGGTCGGTGTTGGGGTCGGTGTAGGCGTTGGCTTTGGTGTAGGTGTTGGCGTTGGGGTTGGCTTTGGCGTCGGTGTAGGCGTAGGAGTCGGCTTTGGTGTGGGTGTCGGAGTTGGCTTTGGTGTGGGTGTCGGAGTTGGCTTTGGTGTGGGTGTCGGAGTTGGTTTTGGCGTCGGTGTCGGCGTTGGACGCGGTCTTGGCCAATATCCGTCTCTATTTCCGCCTCCATCTTTATCATTCCCTCCCCAGTAGCCATAGTATTGGCCGGAGTTTCCATCATCTGCTCTTACCCAATTTACATTTAATAATAACAACGAAATAAAGAACACTAGAGCTTTCTTGCTCAACATAGACTCTCTCCTTGAATAGTCGTGTTAATTGTACTGTTAGTTAAAACTCGGGAGTTAAAACTAGACTATTCAAGGATATAAACACAAAAAGTATTTGACAACGTATTTATTCCAAAATTTCTAAAACAAACACATTTTTATCAAAATTTCTGAATTATCTATATTTCATTTAATTTTTTTATTTCGATTTTAATTGAGATCTTACATTTTTTAATAACCCAATATTAGGAAACACCTACTTAAGCACTGACTAGTTTGAAGGCCAGTTCCAGAGCCTGATCTGCGTTCAACCGTGGATCACAGAGTGTCTCATAAAGACCTTCAGCCAAATGACTTTCTGTGATTGCTTGGTCGCCACCAATACACTCTACAACGTTTCGACCCGTCAGCTCAAAATGAACGCCCCCTGCATATGTCCCTTCACTGCGATGAATGGCAAAGAATTTTCTTACCTCACTGAGAATATGCAGAAAATTCCTTGTTTTATATCCATTGGATGCAGTAATCGTATTTCCATGCATCGGATCACAACACCACACGACCTGCCGCCCTTCCATCCTTACTCGTCGAATTAAAGAACTCAGAACCGATTCAATATTCTCGTGGCCAAATCGGGTAATTAAAGTGAGACGACCTGGTTCATTAAGCGGATTAAGTATGTCGATCAGCTTAATTAACTCATCGGGCTTCATTGAAGATCCGCACTTAAGTCCAATTGGATTTTTTACTCCACGTAAGTATTCTACATGTGCTCCGTCTACCTGCCTTGTCCGCTCACCAATCCAGAGCATATGGGCCGAACAATCGTACCAGTCGCCCTCATAGCCATATTCGGGCCGTGCTGTTGTGCTATCACGACGTGTAAGAGCCTGTTCATAGTGAAGAAGAAGGGCCTCATGGGAAGTAAAAAATTCCGTCTCCCGAATTTCTCCACTTGTGATTCCCATCGCAGCCACAAACGCCAAAGCCTCATCCAAACGACTTGCTAGAGATTCATATTGATCCGCTCGACTGCTCTTTTTTACAAAGTCCAAGTTCCATGAGTGGATTCGATGAAGATCTGCATATCCACCCTGAGCAAAGGCCCTGAGTAGGTTCAACGTCGATGCCGATTGAAAGTAGGCTCTCTCCATTCTTTCTGGATCCGGAACTCGCGATAGTGCATCGAAGTCGTAGCCATTAATAATATCACCACGGTAAGAGGGGAGAGTCGTGCCATTCCGAGTCTCACTATCGTTAGACCGCGGCTTTGCAAATTGTCCTGCCGTCCGCCCTATTTTGACGATGTGTTTTTTTGACGTGAACGTCAAAACAGCTGCCATTTGAAGCAGAATTCTGAAATTATCACGAATCGTATTTGCTCGAAAGTCAGCAAAACTCTCAGCGCAATCCCCACCGTGTAATAAAAAGGCCTCGCCGCGCGATACTTTCGCCAAACGATCCTTGAGCGTTCTGGCTTCGCCAGCAAAAACCAGAGGCGGAAAAGAAGCTAAACGTTTCTCCGTATCAGCTAATCTATTAGCATCCGGATAGACTGGCAACTGGCTAGCCGACTTATTTCTCCAACTGTCGGGTGTCCATAATTTAAGACTCATTGAGATTTCCCTCCCCTTCTTCCCAAAATTCGCTGCAACCTAAGCGCTTCTCCATGAATAACAGTAAACAATTTTTGACTAAATTGTTTATTTAGACTAAATTTATGTTCAGCGATTTCAATTCTATCCTTTAAAAGTTGCTGCCATCGCTGTCTCTGAAAAACCGGCAATCCGAGTTCCCGCTTCAAACAACCAATCTGCCTCACCATTTTTAATCGAGTGTTTATAGACTGCAGAACTTCAACATCAAGCTCATCTATCCTCTGTCGTAAGCGCTGTAGCCGTTTCAGACGAATTTCTCTTAAAGCTGAAGCTCCTTTTTTACACCTTTTACGCATAAATACCTCCCCGGCTATAAACTCCATAACAAATGGA
>JABDFB010000103.1 GCA_013286765.1 Deltaproteobacteria bacterium | reverse complement strand
TCAGTGAATCCATGTCCAGGAAATTCCAACCAAGATTTTTAGCCAAAAGTTGTCCTACAGTCGACTTTCCGGCGCCCATGAACCCAGTTAGAAAAATCGGCCGATGTCGCAGATATTCTGTTAGATGAGAACTGACCTGATCTACTTGAGAACTTGAACCGAACCAAATTCTCCACGTCTGCAATGCCTGTTCTACAAACATGGTTAGTCCACCCACGGCTCGTAGACCATTTTTTTGCGCTAATCGAAGAAATGGCGTTTGCTCGGGTCGGTAAATTAGGTCGAATGCTACCGCCGTCTTGGAAAAGGATAAACCGGTTGAGCTATTAAAGATCCGTGAAAAATAGTCCGTAGCTCCTATTCCATCTTGCGTAACTGGTTTACCCATCATTCCGAGCGGAGTTGTGTTAATTAGGAGCTCAATTTCTTGCGACAAATCACACTCACTAATAGACGAAATAACTCGAAACTTCGTTTCTGGAAAAATTGATGCCATTTTATCGGCTAAACTCTGTGCCCGCTGAATATTAGTGTTATAAAATTCAACGAGCTTTGCCTTTCGTAGACCGAGTGCATAAGCTACGGCACGTGCAGCTCCTCCTGCGCCAAATAGGAAAACTCGACACCCTTCGATAGCAAGTGCATTTTGCTCAAAAGTTCTTAAAATGCCATAAACGTCAGTATTATGACCGATAAGAGTGGAATCTTTCTTTTGGACAACGTTTACAGCACCAATAGCTGCCGCCTCCGGGCTGATGCTGTCTAGCATAGCTATAATAAACTCTTTATGCGGTATGGTGACATTCATCCCAACAAACACTGGATTATTCCGAACTTCATCAACGAAATGCGGGAGTTCGATGGCATCTACTTCCTCTGCATTATATTGAAGACCGGTCACTCCCAGCTTTCTCGCAACAAATGAAAAGATTGCTGGGGAAAGCGAGTGAGAAATGGGTTTGCCGATTACAACTGCTTTATTCATGTGTTAACTCCTTTAATGTTTCAAAGAAATTCGGATATGAAATTGCGACACATTCTGAACCGATGATCTCGGTAGGACCTTCCGCCACCAAACCGGCTATACTGAATGCCATGGCAATTCGATGATCGTGATAAGTTTGAATTTGAGCTCCGCGAAGTTTTTGCTTCCCCTTAATTCGAAAACCATCTCTTCTAACCTCGACGTCTGCACCCATTGCCCGAAGATTAGTGGCTACTGCTTCGATTCGATCACTTTCTTTGACTCGAAGCTCTTCAGCACCTTCGATTTCGGTAACCCCTTGAGCCTGGGTGGCAAGAATGGCAAGAAGAGGAATTTCGTCTATCAGGGCCGGAATTTCTTCACGTCCAATCCGTACACCCCGAAGTGAATTTGCAACTACTTCCACTCGTCCTATCGGCTCAGGTTCCTTCGTCGTCACTTCAATCTGAATTTTTGCGCCCATTTTTTCTAAAGCTCGTAAAAATCCTATTCGACTCGGATTAATGGACATATTTTCTATGATAATGTGAGCACCTGGTATTAAGCTTGCTGCAGCCATCCAAAAGGCCGCAGCGGAAGGATCCCCTGGCACTTCGACCTTTGTTCCAACCAAACGTTGTCCACCACGAATAGTGATCTGATCTAAACGGCAATCCAATTCAGCCCCGAAATGCCGGAGCATTCTTTCTGTATGATCTCTACTTTGAATTTTTCCCGTAAGAGTAGTTAGACCATCAGCCGATAGTGCTGCCAGAATAATTGCAGATTTAATCTGTGCACTAGCCACTTTGAGGTCATAGTGAATTGCGGCCAGAGGCGCACCTTGAACTGTTAAGGGAGCGTAATCGCCGTTTGAAAGCAAAATCTCCGCACCCATTTGTTTCAATGGTTCTGCAACTCGCTTCATTGGACGTCGAACCAATGAGGAGTCTCCCGACAATGTACCTCGGACTTTCGAACCTGCGAGAACTCCCATAAGAAGACGAATAGTCGTACCTGAATTTCCACAATCTAGCGCTACGGCTTGAGCCCGTATTCCGCGACTGCCCACACCGTGAACTATAGTTTTGTTTTCGCTTTTTTCTATAACAATACCTAAACGCTTCAGGCAATCTGCAGTGGAATGAACATCACCGCCTTCCAGAATATTCGTAATTTCGGTACGGCCTTCAGCGAGGGCTCCAAAAATAAGCGCTCGATGTGAGATAGATTTATCACCAGGTAGTTTTGGCTTTCCTCGCAGCCTGGAAATGGGCTGCACGACTTTCTTTTTAGTCATGAACGACTCCGTGGTTTCCAGATGATCAAAACTTGGAAACGGTTTAGGCGCCATCCTTTCATGTGTAACAACTCCAGGGTGGCTTGGGTTAAAAAAATATTAAATTAAGGGGGAAATGGTATTTTTTGGCTCAGGGCCAAAAATAGAAGCTATAAAAGGAATAGGAAAAATTCGAGGCTTGAAAAGAAGCAAGTTCATGCTTATTCGAGAGTCTTTTCAAACTGATGAAGAGAGAAATTATCTTCATAGGATCGTTTATAAGCCATTTTCGCGAGCGTGTCAAATTCTATTTATCAATTACTAGACTTTAAACAGCTGCCGACCAATCGCAGATGATCTTAGGAATTCCCCACAAAGTAGGGAATTCCTAAGAAATGGCTTTCTTTTTAACTGGTTAGGACGCTCCCTGTTTGTCCCAAAATAGCCGCCACTTTTCGAACTTGTTGTTCTTCCTCTTTACCAAAGGCATCTTTTGAATGACTATCAATGTCGATCTGGCCAAGAATCCGTTCTTTATCGTCACGAATTAGAACAACGAGTTCGGATTGAGTTTCCAAACTGCATGATATGTAGTTCGTCTCTTCGTGAATATCCGCGATATTCAGATCCCGATTTTCCGCTACAGCTCTACCGCATACGCCCTTTCCTACTGGAATTCGATTGTGCTCCGTCTTAGCTCCTATATAGGGCCCGAGTTCTAAAACCGTTCCCCTCAATAGGTAGACTCCAACCCACTGAAATTTTGGGGAGATGGAACTAATATATTCTACCGCCGATTGAAGGGGGTCTTTCGATCGATACCAAAAAGGAAGATGTGAAGGACCTGAATTTTCTTTCATAGTGCTCTCCTAATATTGTTGCGCTACCTTATTTCCCCTATTTAGCTAATGAGAATGGAATTAGCCAGTGTTTGATTATAGTCTTAGGCCTCGTTCCTATTTCCGAATGAAATACACCGAATCAGGTAGAAAGAGTGGCTGGATTTTTACACTAGATTCTTCTTTCTTGTCGACCGTGACACGGGTATAACAGACACAATTTAACTTCCACTAATTAAATATAATAATGTTCTAATAGGGTTTAAGGAATTATTCAAATGGCTATTAAAGCAGGTTCAATCACCGTCATATCAAATGCGAAGAAAAGAATCGCATCCCTTGATATCGTACGCGGCATCGTAATGGTTATCATGGCGCTCGATCACGTCCGATACTATTTTCACGAAACTTCTTATCTCTCGCCGACCAATCTCGCTACAACAACACCTATCCTCTTTTTTACTCGATGGATCACGCACTTTTGTTCGCCTACTTTCGTTATGTTAGCAGGGATTTCAGCCTTCCTAACGTCTCAACGTCTTAACGTGGGCAATTCAGGTATCTCAGGTAACTCGCAAAGTTTTTCACGGTATTTATTTACTCGAGGCATTTGGCTGGTTCTTGTGGACACTATCTTGATTCGCTACGGAGCAGGACTTAATTCCGGCTATACTTTAACTGGGCTTCAAGTGGTATGGGCCATGGGATGGGGTATGGTGATCCTATCCGCGATGACTAAAATAAACTACAAATGGATAGGTGCACTTGGCCTTTTTATTCTTCTATTTCATAATCTCTTGGATGGTATTCGGGCGTCCGAATGGAATTCAGAATGGTTTGAGTTTATCTTCGATGTCTTCTTAAATAAGGGCGAATTCATGCCGGTCCAAGGCCATGTCATTTTTGCTGCCTTTCCTATTATTCCCTGGTTTGGCCTCATGGCGTTCGGCTATGCGTTGGGGGCTGTCCTCAAGCAATATGAGATACGAGCAAAAATCACATTTCCTTTGGGATTAGCAATGACCGTCGCGTTCGTTTTGTTAAGAGGCTTTCACCTTTACGGCGAACCGACCACTTGGCAACATTACCCCGACAGCTGGACTATGAGTCTTCTATCATTTTTGAACTGTACGAAGAACCCTCCCTCACTCCAATTCTTGCTGATGATTGTGGGTCCGACCTTAATGCTCTGGGCGCTTTTAGACAAGCTAGATCGATTTCCACGAATGGGTAAAACATTGAATTGGCTCTCGATATTCGGTCAGGTGCCGTTGTTCTACTACATTATTCATATTTGGCTTATTCATTACACAGCTATTGGACTTGCTTATATTCGCTGGGAAGGAATTGCTTGCGTTCCGAGGCCAAACGGTCATGAATGCAATCCTGGCTTCACGCTCTTTGAAACTTATTTTGTGTGGATCGCGGTTATACTTATGCTCTACCCCGTCTGCCGCGCCTACGCTCGTATTAAACGGGAAGAGCCAACATGGTGGATGACCTATTTATGAAATCACATATAATTCCTAATATCATTTCTAAAATCAGAATTTCTCTCATCTCATTTCTCATAGTGTCAGGACTACTATTCCATTCGTACACATTAGCCGATGGTACTGATGGAAGGGGTAGCCCTCATCATGACAGAACCAGCATTTTGGATTGTCTGCCGCCCGGAGGTCAATTCGATAAACTCGATCCTTCTCGATCTTATCACCGAACTCAAGCCTGTTCGCCCGCCCGAGGAAATCTCGCAAAAACACGACCAGCAGGATGGCCTGTCACTCCCGGTTTTTATCAAACACCTGTCGTCAATGAAAAGCTTTTTAAAAAAAAGCTACAATCTTTTCTAGGTGATACAGCCCTTCATAGAACCCTTTTAGGATTAGAACGTGATCTATTCCAGTCTAGTGACTTCGGTGACAACGTCACACAATCTGCCGAGAGTAAAGCCATTATTGAACTAGGCTCACGCCTGCGTAATATGATCGCAGCAATAAAAAAGCGCACCACTGAACTGAAACTATTGAAAATCAACGAGGACTCTTATAATCACTATGGCACAATCGCCTATCAACTCTTAAACGTACGCCATCTTTTACAAGAACTGGAACTAGCCAAAAGCGCTCTTTTCTCGAATAACCCAAAAGATCGAAGGAAGCTCCAAACTTTGTTTGAAAGAAAGATTCCATTTTTCAAGGTTGCACTAAAAGTCGATGACCTCTTGAGCCAGTATGAATCATTTCACTGCGCTAGCATGGTAATGCTTCAAGGCATTGCAAATCTTGATCATGACAGGTCCCTAAGCGATCGCCTCAGAACTGCAACACCAACGCAGAGATTGAAACTACTGCAGGACACAAAACAAAACCTCAAGCAAGATTCTCCTCGATTCCTTAAGACCGCTGTCGATGCCGCACTCCAAATGGAGCAAGTCCGAGATCTTGTTGGACCTAACAATTCACTAGTCAGATCAATTGCAAAAACGTCGAGTTCCTATAAGAATAGCTACAAAACGATTGCGAAAAGAAAGAAAGCCCTTCGTACGCTATCAAAACAAACGTTTATAACTTTTTTCGACGAAACCGATGACAGGTTGCGAGACCAAAAGCAGGTCGGAGAATCCTCACAAATTACAACTATGCATTTGGAGACCGTACCGATAGACAATCTCTCCGACATCGAAACATTTCTAGAGATTCTAGCTGAATCAGATGACGAAGACAGAGCTAAATACAAACCCCTCCAATCAGAGCTAGACAGACATATTCAATTTGCAATTACACTGCTCAAAAAAGTCCAAGCGTCAGAAAAAGATCCAGAGTCAGAGGAAGATTCTCTACGATCATTGGCTAATGATACAAAACTAGCGCTCCTAGTATCCCTCCAAAAAGACCTTAAAGCGGCGAAACCTACTGCAAATGAACAAGCAGCACGGCAACTCGGCAAAGAACTCCTGGAATCGTACAATAAAGATATTAAGACAGGCAAGAGCTCCATTCTGTCTCGCTTCAAAAGAAAAAGACTAAAAAAAGCACTCTCAAAACTCTCTGGAGAACTCGCAAGCGAACTATCCATTCAGTCCCGGGACAAACGGTACAGTATTACGACAATCCGTCATTAATTCCGATTCAGATACTATTCCACCGTCATTATTCTTATTATTTTATAATTATACAATAATTGAATCATGTCACCAAAGACACGGGCATGTCAAAAATAGCATAGTTCCGTAATATACATATAAATGAGACAATTAAACCAGCTATGATGAGAGCGAAAATTATTATTCAATATATATTGATTATTTCAGGAAGCAACCTTTTCCTTTTGCAAACACTGGCAAGTGAACCAGCAGACCAGCCGCGATCTGTCACTATTCATCCAGCCCGGAGACAACCGGCAAATATCGAACGCTTGATAAGATCACTCGAAGATAACCAGAACGACCTTAGCAGCCCGGGTCCTCAAACAAAATCCTGTCCGCCAGGTACAGAAACCTCACCGAATTCCCCAGAATCCCAAACTGCACCAAAACACCAGAGCCAGGGTCCTTTCGCTCCTCGAATGATCGCGGAGCGGTCGCATAGAATTGGACTTAATAGAACCTTGCGTGATCTTCTCGATGATCGAGCCATCCGGGAAATGCCGGAGAACCTAGCAAATATTGAGAATGTAATCCTTGACGCTAAACTTGAAAAATCCTTGGAACTAAATAAAGATGCTAGAGACAAAGTAAAGATACTGGCAGTCTTGCTTGCTGACTATTTGTACCGTAGTTTATGGCAGA
>JABDFB010000102.1 GCA_013286765.1 Deltaproteobacteria bacterium | reverse complement strand
TGCCAGCAATTACTTGTACCTGGTCATTTTTCTTGAGCGATAATTTTCGCTTTTCCAAATTCATCATGTCCATTAACCTCACAGCACTTCAGGCGCCAAAGAAATAATCTTCGTAAACGCCCTCGACCTCAGTTCTCGCGCCACTGGTCCAAAAATACGCGTTCCAATGGGCTCATTCTGCGCATTAATTAAAACTGCAGAATTTGTATCAAAGCGAACATAGGTGCCATCATTACGATTCACTTCTTTTCTCGTCCGTACGATAACCGCCTTAAGGATTTCGCCCTTTTTCACTTTCGCATTGGGAGAAGCGTCTTTGACGGTTACAACGATAATATCACCTAGAGATGCGTACCTTCTCCTGGAGCCTCCCAAAACCTTAATACACATGACCGATTTAGCACCTGAGTTATCAGCCACATCTAAACGAGTTCTCATCTGAATCATAAGTCAAACCCTTTTTCCTAACTTAGTTAAACGTTTGCCTCTGGAACATCTCCAGATCGACGTACGATTTCTGTGAGCACCCATCTTTTCTCTCGGCTGAGCGGTCTACTCTCAACCATACGAACACGGTCACCGACGTTTGCCTCATTCTTTTCGTCGTGAACTTTATATCGAACAGACTTTTCCAAGTACTTTTTGTAGAGACCATGGCGAACTTGTCGATCCACTCGAACAACAATCGTTTTCTGCATCTTATTGCTCACCACTGTACCAACAGCATCTCTACGCTTTTGCAATGGATTACGTGTATCCGTGTTCACTTTCTTCTCGACGCCTTTTTTTACTTCTTTTTGCACAGCCACCATAGCCAACCTCTTCTTAAACTGTTCTATCAGCCACTTGCGCCAGACTGCGCTTGACTTTGTAAAGTTTTAATCCGAGCTAAGTCTTTTCTGAGTCGCCAAATCATAGCTGTATCTTCAAGCTGCCCAGTTACCTTCTTAATCTTCACATCGAAAAGTTGAGCTTCCATTTCTCTTTGTTTCGAGACCAGCTCATCCTTTGACAGACTCTTTAATTCCTTAAAGCGTTTCGTAGCCACATTCTCTCCTTTACTTCACAGCCTCTTGAGGCGCTGCCGTCGCTGCCACAGAACCCCTTGTGTTCTTACCAATGGGCTTGCAATGAATAGGAAGTTTATGATTTGCCAATCGCAAAGCCTCGAACGCCTCCGTCTGAGAAATTCCCGCCATTTCAAAAATAATTCGACCGGGCTTGATAACGGCACACCATTCTTCGACGTTTCCTTTACCAGATCCCATTCGAGTTTCTGCTGGCTTCTTTGTAACCGGCTTGTCTGGAAAAATTCGAATCCAGATCTGTCCGCCTCTCTTCACATAGCGGGTCATGGCAACACGTGAAGCCTCGATCTGTTTTGCCGTGATTCTTCCACATTCTGTGGCCAGCAAACCAAACTCGCCAAAAAACAGCGTGTTTCCACGGTCTGCTTTTCCGCGCATTCGGCCTTTCTGCTGCTTTCGCCACTTAACTCTTTTAGGTGTTAACATAAGTCTATCCTCATGCCCCCTGCGACGCTTTTACGTCGATCGCAGCCTGTTTCTTCAATGTCGGAGCTTCACCATGATAAACCCATGCCTTCACACCAATCACTCCGAATGTCGTATTTGCTTCTGCAGTTCCATAGTCAATATTTGCTCTAAGTGTATGCAGAGGAACGCTGTCTTCGCTGTACCACTCAGTTCGAGCGATTTCAGCTCCACCCAGTCGACCAGAAACACGAATCTTGATACCTTTAATTCCCTGTTTGAAGGCAGAAGTCATACACTTCTTCATTGCTCTTCGGAAAGCAACGCGCTTTTCAAGCTGGGAGGCGACATTTTCAGCAATCAAAGTTGCATTGGACTCGGGCTTCTTCACTTCGATAATGTTCAAAAATACTTCGTTCTTTGACAGTTTTTGAACGTCACTTTTGAGCGACTCAACCCCAGCACCTTTTTTGCCGATGACAATGCCTGGTCGAGCAGTGTGCACATTAATCTTCACTTTGTTCGCAGCGCGCTCGATTTCAATTCGAGCAATCCCTGCTGAGTGAAGCTTGTCCTTCAGATGCTCACGCACTTGAAGATCTTCATGAAGTAGTCGATTATAGTCGCGCTTCGCAAACCAACGACTATCCCACGTTCGTGTAATTCCTAATCGAAATCCAATTGGATTTACTTTCTGGCCCATAATCTCCTCATTACTGCTCTGCGAGCACCACGCTCACATGACTCGTTTTCTTGTTGATTCGAAATGCTGACCCCTTTGCTCTCGGCCTGAAACGCTTGAGCATGGTCCCAGGTCCAACCAAAATCCGCTTCACAAAAAGCGTATCTACGTCCACTGTGCCTTTTTGGTCCGCATTAGCGACCGCACTCTTCAGCAGTTGATACAAAGTCTTAGCAGTGCGTTTTCTTGGAGAAAACTGCAAATAAGTCAATGCAACGTTAATATTCTTTCCTCGAATTTCATCCGCTAGTAAACCCACTTTGCGAGGCGTGATCCGAATAGAACTTAATTTTGCCGTCACTTCCATAACATCACTCCTCTACTCATGACTTAGCAGCGCCCGCAGGTGCGCCACCGCCAGCTGGTTTACCGCCACCCCCAGCTGCTGCTGGAGCAGGTGCACCTTCTGCAGCCTTTTTGTCAGCGGGTGTATGCCCATGAAATGTTCGAGTCATAGAAAACTCACCTAACTTATGACCCACCATATTTTCAGTGACATAGACAGGAACAAATTTCTTCCCGTTATGAACTGCGAAAGTCAAACCAACAAAATCCGGCAATACAGTAGATCGCCGTGACCAAGTCTTAATGACCTTTCGATCCTGCGCTTGTCGCGCCGTCTGCACCTTCTTTACAAGATGCTCATCACAAAAAGGGCCTTTTTTAATTGAACGGGCCACGATTCACTCTCCTTACCGACGATGTTTAACAATAAACGCCTCTGTGCGCTTATTATTTCGAGTCTTGTATCCCTTGGTGGGTACTCCCCAAGGCGTTCTCGGGTGTCCACCTCCCGATGACTTTCCTTCACCACCACCGTGTGGATGGTCGATTGGGTTCATCGAGACACCTCTATTTGTTGGACGAATTCCTAACCAGCGACTTCGTCCTGCTTTACCTATAGCTATGTTTTCGTGATCAGTATTAGATAACTGACCGATCGATGCCTGGCAACGCGCATGGATCAACCGAATCTCACCACTAGGCATTTTAACCTGGCAATAGTCTCCTTCTTTTGCCATCAGCTGAGCATAACCACCAGCAGAACGGGCTAATTTGCCACCTCGGCCTGGCTCCATTTCAATATTATGGATTAAGGTGCCCACTGGAATCACAGAGAGAGAAAGATGATTCCCAGGTTTAATATCTGCCGAATCGCTCGCAATCACAGCATCACCGACGTTAAGATTCAACGGTGCTAGAATATAACGTTTATCACCATCGCTATAATTAAGAAGAGCGATATAAGCGGTTCTATTTGGATCGTACTCAAGCGAAGCCACCTTCGCTGGTACTTCTTTCTTGTCTCGCTTAAAATCGATGACTCGGTATTTACGCTTATGTCCACCACCGATATGTCGAACCGTCATCTTACCGAGCTGATTACGACCACCGGTCTTTGAAAGGGACTTAGTCAGTTTTTTCGGGCGATGGGGCTGATCTTTTTTCGGTGTTAAGACCGAAAAATCAGCAACATTCAAAAATCGAAGCGATGGAGTAACTGGTTTAAAAGACTTTATTCCCATAACTTAACTCACTTTGTTTGGAAGAAATCGATTTTTTGGTCTTCAGCCAAAGTAACTAGCGCTTTTTTCCAATTCGGCCGTTTTGTCTCAAAACGACCAACGCGCTTCATCTTCCCATGCATCATCATGGTTCGAACGCTCAGAACCTTAACCTTAAATATGCTTTGTACAGCGTCCCGTATCTCGTACTTATTTGCTTTCGGTGCGACTTCAAAAACATATCGATTGGCAATCTCTGACAACGCCGTGCTTTTCTCGCTGATGATAGGTCTTCGAATGACTTCGTAAATAGATCTCATGATCGTTACCCTCAAACCCTTGGTGCCAAGCGAGCTTCAACCGCTTCTACGGCACGCTTGGTCACAATTAACCACGGATTTCTCACGATATCGTAAACATTTAATCCCTCGGTTCGAAGAACCTTTATATTTGGGATATTTCGACCTGAGAGCTCTAGATTCTCATTTCTATCATCCACAATCAGGGCTTTATCAATGTTCAGTTTATCTTTAAGAATTTGAAATAAATTCTTCGTCTTAAATCCGTCCAATTTAAATTCATCAATCACTAAAACTCGCTGAGCCTTTACGCGATCCGAAAGTGCGGACCGTAGAGCACCCCTAATCATTTCTTTCGGGGTACGTTGCTCATAGGACCTTGGAATAGGACCAAAGCTCTGACCACCGCCTGGCTGTAGCGGTGAACGAGTCGACCCTTGTCGTGCGTTTCCTGTGCCTTTTTGACGAAATGGTTTACGTCCACCACCGCGAACTTCTGATTTGACCTTAGTTTTCGCTGTTCCTTGTCTGCGGCCAGCTTGCTGAGCTTTTAAAACCTGATGCACCAGCGGTACGTTAATTTTTACGGCAAACACGTCGTCACGTAATTTTACCGTCCCTACTTTTACCTTGTTTTGGTTAAATAAATCTAAATTCGGCATAAATTACCCCGCGTTCTTCACTGTTCGACGAATGGTAACGATTCCACTTCGAGGACCAGGAACGCTTCCGTGTACGAGCATTAACTGGTTTTCAGTATCCACTCGAACAACCATTACGTTCTGAACGGTCACTCTTTCATTACCCATTTGTCCCGGCATCTTTTTGTTCTTGAAACACTTTGCGGGATCAGCTCGATTTCCGATAGAACCAAGTTGTCTATGAGAAAGCGACGCACCATGTGACTTATAGCCTCCGGCCATATGAAATCTCTTCATACCGCCTTGAAAGCCTTTCCCTTTGCTAATCGCGATCAAATCTACAAAGTCTCCAGCTTTAATGAAATCTGGGGAAAGTACCTTTCCAACAGCCACTCCGTCTAATTTAGCGTCTTTTTTGAAACGTAATTCTTGGTAGTGGTAAAATCCGGTCGTCTCAGATGTCTTGGCATGGCCTTGTTCTGGCTTGCTTACGCTTTTTGGCTTCCTCTCTAGAATGCCTACCTGGACTGCCTGGTAACCATTTTTTTCTAGCGTCTTTACCTGCGTAACAACATTCGGCTTCAGATCAATAACGGTCACCGCAATTGAGTCACCGTTATCACTATAAACTTGGGTCATCCCTGCCTTAATGCCAAGAATGCCGCCGCGTCCCTGCGCCAAAGCTACACGTTCACGCGAAGCTAAATCTTTCTGAGTACTGGTCGTGGCGGACTCTCCGCTCTCGACCTGTGCCTCTGGCTTTTGTTCCATATGTCACTCCAGGGCGAAATCTAATCGCCTTTTTTTCTGTTTCAACAAACCACCTTGCAGCATCACCGGGAAGATTGTGCCTCCGGATGCTTACGCAGGGCGATGAACGCTACCTGACTTTCCAACTAGGATCAGCGGTTGAAAACGGTCTACCCATTTCCTTCCCTAATGTAGCTGGCAGTATCAGCTCACGCCATTATTAGGACTTAATCTCGACATCCACTCCGGCCGACAAATCTAGTTTCATCAACGAATCGACTGTCTGCTGAGTCGGTTCAAGAATATCCAGCAATCGCTTATGAGTTCGAACTTCGAACTGTTCGCGAGATTTTTTGTCTACATGAGGTGATCTTAAAACGCAATACTTATTAATGACTGTCGGTAGTGGAATCGGGCCACGAACGGTAGCTCCAGTACGTTTTGCAGTATTTACGATTTCCCAAACCGATTGGTCCAATACGCGGTGGTCAAATGCCTTCAGTTTTATTCTAATTTTATGTTCAAGCGCAGCCATTTTCACATCTCCTGATTACGGTAAACCCAGGCCTTAAGCTGACCTGGCTTGTTAAACAAAAGATAGTTCCCCTGCCCCGGATGTGCCAGACAGGCAATCTATCTTTTCAAACTGCCGAAGCTTTCGGATATACAAGCTAGAAAATTTAAACGCAATAGAAAAAACGGAAAATGCGGGCTAGATAAGGTTTTTTAGAAAATCCTAATTCCAGCTTTGGCCTTAATTTCATCCCCAATATGAGATGGAACTGCCGCGTAATGCGAAAATTCCATCGTATAAGTGGCACGCCCCTGAGACGAAGACCGTAAAGCTGTTGAATAACCGAACATGGTTGCCAAAGGCACTTCGGCTTTGATCACTTGAGCGCGCGATTGATGCCGCGCTTGCATACTAAGAATTTTGCCTCTGCGACTGTTTAAATCCCCAATTACACCACCCATATATTCCTCTGGGCAAACCACTTCGCAAGCCATCATGGGTTCCAATATCAATGGACGGGCTTTAATTGCAGCGTCTTTGAAAGCCATGGATGCAGCAATTTTGTAGGCTAACTCGGTCGAATCGACATCGTGAAACGATCCATCCAACAAGGTCGCCTTAATTCCCATTGCCGGATATCCCGCAACTATCCCACCCAACATGGCTTCTTGGATGCCTTTTTCGATCGCGGGAATAAATTCTTTAGGAATGGCGCCGCCCTTAATCGCATTTGTAAATAGGTATCCTTTACTACTAGCACTACTACTGCTGCTAAAGGCTCCTTCGAGGGG
This sequence comes from Deltaproteobacteria bacterium, assembly GCA_013286765.1. The sequence continues at coordinate 493 of JABDFB010000102.1, read as the reverse complement.
CTCTAATCGAATCACACAATGGCCATATTGGCCCTTTCCACCCGACTGCCTAATAAACTTGCCCTCGCCCTGGGCCGATTGCGAAATGGTTTCTTTATACGACACTTGTGGCTGACCCACATTCGCATCGACTTTGAACTCTCTCTTCATCCGGTCAACGATAATTTCCAAATGAAGTTCACCCATTCCCTTAATCAGGGTCTGCCCGGTGTCATCATTTGTTTGAATTTGGAAAGACGGATCTTCCATCGCAAGTCGATTCAGAGCATTTGCCAATTTTTCTTCGTCACTCTTGGTTTTAGGTTCGATCGCAATCGAAATCACCGGATCCGGAAATTCCATTTTTTCGAGCAGGATGGGGTGTTTTTCGTCGCAGAGGGTATCGCCCGTAGTGGTAAAGCGTAAGCCCACTGTAGCAGCAATTTCGCCCGCCTTTGCCTCTGTAATTTCCTCACGCTTGTTAGCATGCATTCGGATGAGGCGCCCCATCCGT
>JABDFB010000101.1 GCA_013286765.1 Deltaproteobacteria bacterium | reverse complement strand
GAGATAACAAAAAAAATAAATAGAAGAGCTCCCTTTGGCATGCCCGAGATGGCACCAAAGACACAGCTAAAAATTATTAGAGGTAATACAAATAAGAGAATCGACTTGAGAGATAGGCTGAGAGCTAAAAAGAAGCGCATCAGATCGTGGCTCAGGAGATGTGATCCTAAAAGTCCGAAAGTAATTACTATGACTAATTGAACTGGGAGAGAAGTAACTAATTTCTTGAATGAAAATGGATCTTTAGTTTTTGACACGGCTAAAATTCCTTTACAACTATTGTGATGACATATAGCACCGGATCGGTCTATACGGTACCTGTTTTTTTCACCTGTACCAATAGGTTAGGTGTTGGTAACGCGATTCCTTCAGTTCTAAAGGCAGTAAGCAGTTTCTTAATAAATTCGTGCTTGAGTAGGGCGCCATCTGACACTTGCCTTGCTCTTAGGATCACTGTGAAATTAATAGAGGAATCGGCTATACTATGAAAGCGGACTCTGGGCTGATACTCGCTTATACCTCCAGGGACCGTGGCAAGTATTTCACTGGCGGTTCTCTTGCAGACTTTTTCGACATGATCAAGATCCGAAATGTCGGAAACGGAAAACTCAACTAATACCGATGATTCTGGATCCGGAAGGGAATAGTTGATGATACGCGAGCCGGCTAGTTTGGAATTTGGAATAATGACGAGATCGTTGGAGGACAAGCTTAACTGGGTACTTCGCCATCCAATTTTGGTAACGCTTCCCTCGATTCCTTCTTCAAGTTTCACGAAGTCACCCAGGCGGATGGGTTGATCAATAAGTAAATAAAATCCACTGAATAGATTTCCAAGTGTATCTTGCAGGGCTAAGGCGACGGCTAGAGAGCCTATGCCTAGTGAAGCCAGCAGGGGCGTCACTTTGATTCCGATAGTATCTAGAATCATGACAATTCCCAGGCAGGCTAGAATAACTCTGAGAACTGTAAGCGATAAGATACGACTATTCTTTGAGAGCTTAGGGGTGACCTTCTGATTTCGAAGAAGAGATCTTGCAATGCGATCCACTGCCCAAAGAGTTAGAATGATGAGCCCAAGTTTTAAAATGATAATGAGCAAGCCGTGACTCTTTACGGGCTCTGGCGCAACGGAAAGACCAGCGGTCATAGCACCAAGAAGAATCAAAACCCAGATTACGGGACGGATAGCTTGAAGTAAGAGATCGTCCCAAAGGCAAGGGGTTTTGCGTGACCAACTTTCTAATTGGGTTGAGAGAATTCGCCAGAGCAAGGAAAGAAGAAGAAAAGTTCCAGTGGCAAGCATGACTACGCGCAACCAAATCCAAGCTTCAGAATGGGTCCAGGCCATAACTCAGACACTCTCCTTTCTTCAGGCTTTTTGAATCATTTAGTTTTCTCAAAATATGTCCTTAGAAACAATAAAAATCAAAATGCCCAGTAGGATCCTGTACCCAATGATGAAGAGGTGTTCTCTACTCCTATGGCAACGGCGCGGCCGAAGAAAAACGGAAGTCCCCAGTCAAAACTATTTGATGAGCCGCTGCCGCCAAAATTGGCGAAAGCCAAGGCGCTGGTATTATTGGAGACGAGCGTATCAGCGTTTGCGATGTTGAACGAAACTGATAGCGCAGATTTTCCATCTGAAGAAACCGGAATTGCTGAGAGTGTTAATGTCGACGGAGGACAATAAAAATCTGACGACATGATACTTCCATCGCAGTTAGCAATGGAAGTCAGATTGGGGAAAAAAAGACCGTTGGATCCGCTGTCGATAAAAGACCCGTCGAGTATCTGGTTGTTGAAGGAAGTAAAGAAATTCCCGATGTCGTCTGCAGAGAATGCAGTCATATTTTTAACGGAATTGTTAGTGTTTGTTCCGATTCCGAGAATAACGACTCCACTTGCAGAGGAAACACCCTGCGGATCAATTGCAGGGAGCGCGACAATAAGTCCGTTGTTGTCAGTGGGTAGAGATGGAATAGGATTCTGAAGTTGTTGGCTTTTCTGTACGGTGGTGCTGGTGCAGGTACTCGATGTGCATGAATAATAAATTTGTAATGTCGAATCCTGTTCGCAAGCAAGACCGCAGTCTTCTTTGAATAATCCAAGTCCCAAGATTCCGTTGTATCCGGCTGACCTGGGATCGATATCTGCCTGTTGGCATTGGCTGGGAATTCCCGCGAGATTTTTGTCAATGAGCTGGATGGGAACAGTGGCGGCGGGTTCATTACCTAAGACAACGTCGGCACTTGCCAGTGATCCCCAGTCGCTACCTGTTCCAAATTGTGCACATTGGGCGATAGTATTACCTGAACTGTCTTTTATGGGAGGAAGAGAGAGATTGAGCACGGATGAAAAAACACGAAGGCCAGTGCTGCCAGTATCAAGTAGAATGTCTGAAATGGTCTGGCAGGTGTTGGTTCCAGGTACGCAAACTGTCACAGTGACACAAGGCTCGTTCAAGTAGCCGTAGGTTCCACATAGAGAGGTGCCTCCCACTTGGACGCTCATAACGTTTGCACCTTGAGCATTCAGAAAAGGCGCAGCGGTGTTAGGGGAATTTGAAGGAATAGTGGGACTGGAGGGACCTTGGGTATCAAAGCAACCGGATAAGAAGACGGATAAGAATAGCGCTAAGATGAACGCAAAACGCATATGGATCGGTGCTGCTGGCAATAGTCTTTCTTCTGACTTCTTAGTGCGATTCTCCGTTCGAGGCATGCTATTGGATCTCCTCAGGAGTAATGTTTGCCGGCAGTAGTCTTGAAAGATATGCCTTTCCTCGGATGTCACGCATATGGCCATGACGTTCTACAGTAACATTTTTTGTTTTTGTCATTCTCAGGCTATTTCGTTGGTTCTGATTCTGTCTGGAGGTCTCGCTTAGATATTCCTGGTAGTATGAGCCAAAGAGAACGGCCAAATCGGGTTGAGAAATGCCGCGCCAGGCAACCGCAAAAACAATTCCGTCGCGATTGACATATTCCTTAATTAATCTACCACTCAATGAGATTTCATGAATCGTGAAGGTGTCTTTAACAGTAGAGTGCCGGTTTCCGCGGAAGGTGAGCTGGTCTCGTTTGACGGAGTCTTCCATGTCGCCCAGTCCTGCTAGCAAGGGTTGAACAGTGGAAAAGAAGAAAAACATCGTAAGGAAGGCTTGGAAAAGCCGTTTTAAGTTTATCATGTGAGTTAAATAAAATAATTTTTGTTATAGCGTTATGCGACGCTAAATGGCTGCAATGCTATCTCAAATGGACTGTTTATGCGGACTTGCAACAACCGCAGCGCCCCTTGCCAAAAGCCTTCATGAAACCAAAGATCATCACAATTATGGGCCAGGAAATATTGACTACTTTTTGACTGAGTACGTCTAGTGATCCTAGTAAGAATACTAATCCGAATAGGACGATTAGAATGCCACGAAATTTATGACAAACACATCCGCACTTTTTAGTATCAACTTGATTATCCATATTATGATGGTCACATAAGTTTTTGAATCATGCAAGGTGGCGAAATATCTTTTTGGCTTGATACTTCGGAAGCTGCCGCCGGCAAGAGGAGTCTTCGAGGCCAATCCTTGGCCTCGAAGCGTCTGAAGCCAAAAATCTTATTTCGCGGAAATGCATTTGAGCTACAATTTCAGTGTCCTGCTCACCAGTGTTCGATCGCTCCACATGTCAGGGATCACTTCTGGTGGGCGTGGTAAGAATTTATAGTGTTCAAACTGCGGAAGTCCAAGAGTCTCGTCTACAATTCTAAATACAGGTCTTGTTTCCGCTGGTAATGAAATCGCCAACGTAAACCCCTGAGAGGGGACTGCGCAGAAGTTGAATTTCCATTCCGATTTCGATTGGGTACTGGTCATCCATTCCCAGATCATTCGGTCGATTTTGGGAGAAAAACGAGCGAAAGCTTTGAACACGTTTCCGTCAACCGCCGTTTTTGAGATCGGAATTCCTGTTTCTTCCCACATCTGGATGCATCTTGCGTTTCGTTTTGAATGTATTTTAAAAACCAAATTCCGAACTGCATTTTCAGTCTGATCAGAAACTACCTCTATTTCAGGAGCAAGTAAGTTTAGTAGTGGAGCGGGCGAGAATCGAACAGGCTTAATACTTGGAGAAAAACTCGGCAGAGGTAGTTCTTCGCTATCTTTGCGTATAAATTGTTCGACCCAGCGAGGCTGGTGTTCTTGGGTGAACCAGAAAGCCTGATTTTTTTCAACATCTACCCCATACATGATATGGCTTTGCTGGGGTTTATTTCCACTAAACTGGCAGAATCCTGTAAGGATGAGGCCTAATATAATTCCTATCGGAATTAAGCCCATTCCGGCACGTTTTCGATACTCGATCGGAATAAAACTAATCACCGGAATGATAAGTCCTAGTCCTAGCGTTACTACTAAGGCGGTTAGTGCCGGTCCGCCCCCATTTTCCATTGTAAAAAGGCCATATGCTAATCCAGATGAAAAAAATACAGCAGGAATCAGTACCACAAAAGTCCCCAATATTTTCAGCGGAGTTTCTTTCTTCGAAGCCGCAGTGAATCTTACTACGTAAGCAGTGAGAGAGGACAGGAGACACCATTGAAAAAAATAACTCGCTGTCGGGGCAAATAACGAAGTGAGCAATGTGAGAGCTGCCCATGGGTAAAGAGTGCCAAAAGTGAGACTCTGTATTCCCCAGTTTTTTTCATAGCGGGAGATTAGGAGCAGAAATATCCCCACAGTAATTAACAAATAGGGCCATATAAACAAAGTTGGATAGTTAATAAAAAGACTCGGATCCTTTATTGTGCTCAATAGGGCGTTATAGAGTCCAGTTGCAATTAAAACAAGCAGCCATGGTGCCAATGCCATGATCCAGAGCTTCAATGGAGAAACCTTTTTAGAGTCCCTTGTTTTCCGATATTTTAAGAAAACCGCTATAAATGCACCTAGTGTCAGAAAGCCCAGAACTCTCGCAAACCATTGCGAATAGTCGATTAGTATTTTCCCGAATACGTCGAAGTAAACTAGATCGGGGCGTTGGATCGAGTGCAGATCGAGCATTCCGAAATAACGTGCTAAAGAAAGGGCATAGGACCCGTGGTGTTGCAGACTCTTCGGATCGATGGTTTCTGCGCTATCATGATAGGAATGGTATCTATTGAGTCCATCAGCATAGGCAAAATCCAAACCTAATAGACCACTTCTCTTAAAAACGAGTAGATCAGTTTCATTAGGTAGAGCCTTTGAAATGCTTGATACCACAGAATTTGCGATTGGATAGGGAGCCACTTTTGCAAGACCCTTAATGAGAAATCCGTTGTTACCGGTAGTCTGAAACATTGCAGATGGTCCATGGCTACCCCGTGCTTCGAAATTGAGAGCCAGCCCGATTTGATTTTTCCAAGGATTTGAATGGGTAAATACTACAGCGCCGAGGAGAAATTCTTCCTCTGCATCAGTAAATAATAAGATGATATCATTTTTGAGCGCAGACGAGTGTTTTAATGCCCGCGCAGTTTCAAGAAGCGTAGCGACTCCTGAGCCATCATCACTTGCGCCGCGACTTCCGGCGACAGAATCATAGTGTGAGCTGAGCAGGATGGCTTTTGAATTCCCCGTGCCTGGAATTTTTGCGTAAATATTTCTGATAGAGGACACCTTGTGAATGCCGACAGTCAGGGCCCCAGAAACTGTTTCTTGAATATAGGGTGTAATTCCCAATTTCTTTAGCTCTTCAAAAATAATTGCTGCTACCCTTTCATGAGCCATGGAGCCGACAGGGTGTGGTTCTTTCGAGATCAAATCAATAATCCGCATGGCTCTGCCAGCGGAAAATTCCATTGAAGGTGCTTTCGCATCAAGTGCATGGGGCGGGGAGGTTGAAGAGATCGTTGCAATTGCTATGAACCCTAGCAAAGCCGAACCTACTACAAGAAGTTTTGATCTCACTTTTCCCATGGAGGATCCTTTCCTACTACTCTACATATGTTACATAATTGAGATTTCGTTGCCAAGAAGCGTTCTGGATATCCGGTGGCAAGATAGATTTGGGTGAATCCGAGCTGATAGATGTTTTGTGCAATATCTTCTCCTTTCGTGTTGTCATCCAGATTGGAGTCAATATAGATAGGGGTGCTTCTTGGAATATGCTCCTGTTCTTTCATGAAATCATTTGGACTTGCGTATAGCCGAATGGATTTTTCATGTCGTTTTGCCGATATTTTCCAACAGAGCAAAACGAGTGGGTCATTGTCAATGAGGACTGTTTCAATCAAAGCGGTATCTATTAAAACATTGTTTGTAAAAATATAGGTCACCTATTGTTGGGCAGGTTTCTTGCCATACCACTTTGTAAGATAGTCGACAATAACGGGAACGTCAGCAGCTTGAATCGGAGCCCCATAATTCTGAATCATTTTGTTTACAATTTTTTGCCACTCGTCAGGCCCTAAAAAATGATTCATTTCGATATAATCGAGACTGTGGCACATAATGCAGTTAGCAGTGACTCTATCTCTTCCGGGAGCTTCAACCAAAATGGGTTCGCCTATAGACTTTCCATTGCTTCGCCTATTTGGTGAATTGCTTGGAGCAGAAGATCCATCAACCACAATTTTCATCTTCTGAATCGCATTATAGTGGTATCCAGCTCCGCTGGGGACGGCCTGGTCAGGTTGCGTATGGCCCATTTTATCAGTAGCGCGAGACGATAGAATCCACTCTCCGCTCGTTTTAGGGACGAAAGAGTAAGTGAACGAGTGCCACGAAAAGCGCTCTTTGTCTTGGTTTAAGTGGACACTATTCCAGGTTTTGCCATTGTCTACGGAGATTTCTACTTTTGCGAGACCATGTCCCGCGTCCCAGGCAAGGCCATGAATAGTCACTTTCGAATTTTGTTTTATATGCCGATTCTCCGTAGGGTTTGTGATTACAGAATTTACCGCAAGTTCGGTGATCGGGGTCGAGGTCTCGGTTTCTTGAGATTTCCAAGGCGTTTCAGCAGAAAATTTTCCTTTTGTAACGCGATAGACCTTCGCTACCCAATAGCTTTCCGAGGGTTTAGAAAGGGCCCGAATGGATGTCAGTTGCTTTACCCAGTAAGTCGCTGTCCAGCCCGGGACGATCAGTCGAGCCGGGAAACCATGGTTTTGAGGCAATGGTTTACCGTTCATTTCAAAAGCGATTAATGTGTTGTCGTCTAAGGCTTTTTCTATAGGTAGGCTTTTGACGAAATCGGGCGTTTTCGGAAATACCGGGCCATCGGCACCGTTAAATTCGATTTCGACTGCATTTTTTTTTAGCCCGGCCTTAGCCAGAAGATCTTTGAGGCGGATCCCTCGCCAGTGTACATTACCCATTCCCCCATATTTCCATTGAACGCCGGCGACAGGAGGCTGAAACAAGCCGCGGCCATTTCCTGAGCAATAGAGGAGTGCCGTGAGCTCGACGGGCTTGAAGT
>JABDFB010000100.1 GCA_013286765.1 Deltaproteobacteria bacterium | reverse complement strand
AAAACGGCTCTATTTGCGCTTCTCGGAGTGATTTCCGGATTTGTTTTTATTTCTGCTCAATACGTTAAGAGAAACGTGATTGGGCCAATATTAAAAATATCACAAGCTTCACTGCGTGCGGCTGGGGGGGATTTGCGCCCCATTGAAATGGTCAAATCGCAAGACGAGATTGGAATCCTCGCACAAAACTTTAATCACATGATGGAGGAGATTCAAGCGCATGGAGAGAGTTTGAGGCAGGCACGCGACGTCGCAGAAAAGGCGAGTCAAGCAAAGTCCATATTTCTAGCCAATATGTCCCATGAAATACGAACTCCCATGCACGGAATTCTGAGTTTTGCTCGATTCGGTCAACAGAAAATCAATACAGTTCCTTTGGAGAAATTGAAGGACTACTTTGATGAAATCAACGATTCCGGGTCGAACCTCATGGGTCTATTGAATGACCTCCTAGATCTTTCAAAATTGGAGGCAGGAAAAATTGACTATTCCATAAAAGCAGGGAACCTAACCGATTTAGCTGACCAAGTTGCCTCGGAGATGAGAGCATACGCCGAAGAAAAAGAGTTAAAAATTCAAGTCGGTGGTGGCGAGGCCGTAACAGGGCAATTCGATGGCCAGAGGATCATGCAGGTCCTGCGAAATTTTATTTCCAATGCTATCAAGTTTTCTTACAAAGGGAGCACGATTCGAATTGAACTCGAGCAGACAGAAGAAAATATGAAATGCCAGGTCGTCAATCAGGGTATGGGCATTCCAACAGCAGAGCTTGAGACAATTTTCGATAAATTTGTACAGAGTAGTAAAACGAAGACTGGAGCAGGTGGAACGGGTTTGGGTTTGGCAATTTGCAGAGAAATTGTGCAACAGCATAACGGAAAAATTTGGGCTGAGAGTGAGCAGGAAAAAGAAACAAAATTTATTTTTGAGTTACCGCGTTCGCCCGTATAAAGGGATTGGATGCATCTCTATGAAGCAAATCAGACTAAATCAACATATGAGGAAGAAGAAAGAAAATTCCAGTTCCGTTTTTTTTTGTTCTTTCAGATTTTTTTCGCGATCATTGCACGCATGCGCTGGTTCTCGGTCTGGAGTTCCAAATATCTCGAAGCATTCTCATTTCCGAGGCTCTTTGCCGTTTCAATGAGGTTTCGGCCAAAAGCTGCGAAGTCTAGAGTCGGCTCTTCTCTTTCAAGCATTTCTAGGGTCATGACGCGCGGGAATTCAGTTTTTTTAATCGACGACTCATTCATTCTAAGTTCGTCGCGTTTATTTTGCAGCGTAAAATCTATTCCCAACTGAAAGAGCCTCTGGCTGTCAGGGGCTCCTTTTTCGAATAAGTATCTGTGAGAATCAAGCAAGTATAAAATGCCCTTTGCGAAAGGATTTGCGTTCCCCATAACATCGTTCGCAGCAGCTTGACTCAAGAAGTGTCTTGCTGCCTTTTCATCAAATTCAATTACTCCAAAAACGGATTCCTGTTTATCGGAGATGCCTAAATAGGCTCTACCTACGAACTCGGATGCATTCTTGCTACCACTATTCGCCAAATTTATCATGATTTCAAAACCCCTCCGTCTGGCAGATAAATTCTCCTGAGCCAAGAGAGCTAAGGCTCTGTAGTACGTATCTGACTGTGAAGTTTCAAAATTAGGACCGAATATTAAGCCACTATTTTCGTATCTTCGATATTGTCTTTTAGGATTAGCGCTCGGTTGAAGATGACTCCCATCATATTCCATAACAAGAGCTACGATCGGCCTACTCAGAATCTCCTCAAGGCTTTTCCCAAGTGATCCTTCGACTTCAAGAGGGATCGTAAACTGATAACAGTAACCAGGAGAGAGTTGTACATCGTCCTGAACGGCATTCTTATTTCTCTTTCTCTTGGTGTGTTTCATGACGGCCAAAGATTCTGATGGGCTTATTTCCGCACCATCGTTACTCTCAATGTCCATCTTAGACTCGTAGCTAGAACTTGAACTAGCGCCAAGGCTCACAGCAGAATGAACGCTCACACTGGAACTGGAGTGAGAGCTTGCACTAGAAATAGAGTTAGCAGGGGGAGTGGGTCTTGAAGCAGAGCCGGAGCTTACATTTTCTAGTCTCTCTCGTTCTTTCCTGGCTTCAAAACGTCGGCGCCAAATGACGCCTAGTGGTAGAGGTCGCTCTTCGGGTGCCGCAGGGGCGGTCATGCTTAGCTCGGAAGTCGGAGTTGGTGTAGAGTTACTTGCAGCATCCTGAGAGCATGCACCCCAATGAGAGTTCACAATAGATAGATTATTTCGCTTCTCTTGTGCTTCTCGCGCCTCTCGTTTCTCTCTTTCTCTCCTATTTGCGAAACGTCGGGCCCAGGTGCCTCCAATTGCTGGAGCGTGATAACTCGTGGACAGTACACTGGGTACCGTAGACGAGTTCGAAATAGCGTTCGATGTCGGTGTCGAGCCCGTGGCAACATTTAAAAAAGCCCCTAATAGATTTTCCGGGCGAAGAATGCGTGCGGACGGCGCCATGGTGGCAGGCCTGCGGACGAAGGCCTCTTCTTCTTGCTGTACTTGAATAGCCAATGCTCTATCAGCATCCTCCTGATGTACAGAGGGACCAGCAAGTGGTTTCGAGCGAAACTTCTTTGTCTTCGGCCGAGGGGAACTGGTCTCAGTGGGGTCAGCGTCAGTCATATTCCAATTCTCAGGTTCATTGTCTTCCCACTGGTCCTGATCGCTGTTTTCAGTCTGTTTTGATTTATGTGTAGAATTATTGAGGTTCTTATTCGGATCTTCACCAGCGAAAGTCGTTGAGTTAAGAGTAAATGTACCAAATAAAACAGTACAAATGACAATGGCTACGGGTGAAATAAATAACTTCTCAGGCCTCATAAACTACCTCATCTGCCAAAAATCGAATAATTAATAAACCAAAAATGATCATTAAAGTGGAAATGATAACGCTGTCAACAGTAAAAATATAAATATATATAAAGTTGATTGCTTCAATATAAGTAATCAACTTAGTTAGTCACATAAAACTATTAATCGAATTTACAATTCCGGATCATTTGCCGCATACATGTTTCCATGAATTTTCAATGATCCATATCGGGGTCTGTGTATTCCGTACCCAATGGGCTCAGACTGGGTAATTAGTATTCTCTAAAACTTTCACTTCTTTCCGCTAGTATCTTTGAGATATCCGTCTCTATAGTAGAGATTGCGACTTGTAGACCGTAAGGGATCGTACCTCCCTCCTTCTTTTTCAGGTTTTCTCTTTTCTGATACCCGAGTCATCTCCATTTTTATTAGGTCGTTGAAGACAATAATTTTCATTCCGTATTTTTCAAGTAAACTTTTTTCGGCTTTTTTTAGTTCTTTGCTGTTTGACGCTATGGTTCTTTTTGACTTACGGTCTAAGTTTCTTTGCCAGACGTCTTTGTGGCTATTGATCAGTGTTTTTAAATCTACCGCGTCGCTTTCCGAAATGCCCCATTCCAGTTGGAGAAAAGCAGGCGTAACATCTTCTTTGGCCAGTTTTTTCTCGGACTTGGTAGAACCTTGTGGCTCTCTCTGGCTGAACTTAAACAAATCAAAGAATGAATTGAGGTACGATTTTTTCTGTGAGGAACCGGATACATCACAGTCTGTCTTTGGGTTTAGGTCTGTCATATCAGCCGCGCGTACAACTGAAATAGAAATAGATATTGCTAAAACAAAAAAAGACATTGAAAAACGGCCCATAAAGTTCTTACCTTTCCTTCATTGTACTTAAGTAGTACATGTATATTAATCTATCACTTTTGAGGGCTGATTTTAAGTTATATATATTTATATATTGTTGGTTTAGTGTCGCATCGGACACATGAGTCCAGGAGTACAAACCCGCCTGGCACTATAGAGCGGGATAGTCGTCGTGTAATTTCGCGTATACTTTGCCATCCAGGATCTTCCCATCCTTCTGATAGTGTTTTCGGAGGTATCCTTCCGGTTGGAATCCTGCTTTTTCCAAAACTCGGCCAGATGCTGTATTAAAGGGAAAGATGATGGCCGAAACCTTGATCAGGCCGAATTCGTGGAAGCCAAATTCGGTCACCAGTTTCACTGCTTCAGTCATAATACCTTGACCCCAATAAGGCTTTGCTATCCAATACCCAAGTTCTGCACGATGGGATTTCCCTATTGCGAGATCATGAAAACCGATTCCACCAATTAAATAGCCATCTGAATTGCGGATAGCCCACGTGACCGATCGTCCTTGCGTCTTCGTTATTTCGCCTACGAATTTAAGCCATGCATCGGCTTCCACCTCAGTATAGGGGAACGGAATAACAAGAGTCTGATCATAAATTTGTTTTTCCTTGAGATGCTCGATATACGCAGGTTTATCCTTATCATTAATATCAGAAATGAAATATTTCTCAGAGATCGGTAGCTTCATACTTAGTATTTCCTTCTTCCAGAAGGGTTGGAAGATCGTGTTTCAAAGGTTCGGAGTAGTAAAATAAACATTATTTCTTCATAAGAAGCGAAAACGTATTCGGAAATTTCGTGCGAACGTCATCTGGCATATTGGGAAATTCCTTCCAGTATGCCTCGGGATGTTCCTCAAATTGGTGGAGGGTCAGACCTGCCTTTAAAAGTGAAGTAATAACATTACTTATTGGCCAGGCCCGTTCATATTTCATAGACTGCTCTTCTTCTCTGTCCTTGATTTTACCAACGTATGTTTTGGGCCATTTTTGACTTTGGTAGGTTTTATCGGAAAAATACCCCTGAAATTCAGTATCAAATTTTAAATCAGAGCCTAGCATATCAAAGAAGAATGTTACCGGATGTCCTTCAAAAAGGTATAGGAAACCTCCTGGCTTTAAAAGGCGTGCTATAACTTTTCCCCATGCCTCAATATCCATGATCCAGTTTATAGCTCCACGCCCAGTATAAACTAAATCTGCTTTTCCATTCAGTTCCGATGGCGTATTCAAGATATCAGATACAATCCAGGTTGCAGGCATTTGAAGTTCTATAGATTTTGTGCGAGCGATGTGAATCATTTCCTCGCTGATATCAACACCGATTACTTCTTTTATACCAAGATTAATCAAAGACAGAGTGTCTGTTCCACCGGCGCATTGGAGGTGAATGGCTCGATTGCATTTTTCAGCAAGTGGCTCCAAAAATTTTAGTTCTGGAGCGCAAAAGTTCTTTCCACCTCCCTTCAAGAACCTAAGATCTTCATTTAGATTCTTTCGATAGTGCTCAGAGGCTTCATTCCAGGCTTCGCGATTTTGATCGTGTTCTTGAATCATAAAATCCATCTAGCATTTTGAGATACCAAGAGGCAACAAGAGCAGTAACATTTAGGACGCTGGTATGATACAATTCTCAGCTAACATGAGGGCAAGTGGATCTTGCGACCTTGAGAGTGGAAAACACAGGTGAGGGAAAAAAGAATGTCAAAAGTTGTGGTGAAAGATTCGGTCATTTTTATAACGGGCGCAAATCGCAAGAAAGGCATAGGGCGAGCTTTGGTTCGTGAGGCTATCAAAAGAAGAGCGAAGAAAGTTTATGCGACGGCGAGAGATATTTCTCAACTGGATGATTTAGTCGCCCAGTACCCGGGAGTCGTAGTTCCACTATGTTTGGATGTAACTAAGAAGGAAGAAATTGATCAGGTTGCAAAGCAGGCTAGTGATACTCAAATTTTAATCAATAATTCAGGATTTGCAGGATCCTCTGGCGCTTGCTTTAACTATAGCGAAGTGGCAGCAAGACAAGAACTTGAAGTTAATTATTTTGGTTCGCTGAATCTCATTCGCGCTTTCTGCAAAACACTAATTAAAAATAAGAACGGAGCAATTGCCAACATTGTCTCTATAGGAGGATTAGCGGCTCTACCTATTGTTGCTACTTACTGCGCTTCAAAGGCCGCAGCCCATTTCCTAACGCTATCCGTGAGAGCGGAATTGATGCAATATGGCGTTTCAGTTTTCGGTGTTTATCCAGGTCCTATTGATACAGATATGGCCGAAGACGTAAATTTTGAAAAAGAAACGCCTGCTAATGTCGCAATTCAAGTCTTCGACGGGATCGAAAATGGAATCGAAGATATTACGCCAGATAGCTTTGCCAATAATATTGCCCAGAATCTTCGTTCAGATCCTAAAGCAGTCGAAAAGAAATTTGCAGACTACGCTCATAAGATGCCGGAAGATTTTTTGAACGGCGCCTAGCTAGTTGCCAGAATATTTACCGTCAGTGACGTCGCGGACTTGGCTGAGTTGTATTGATTGCGATTTGGTTTGGCTCTGTCGACAACCAACTCCGACTGAATACAATGTGAAATATTGGAACTTCTTTCTACTAAATGTGTAGATCCGATTTTGAGCATTCTTTCGCTTTTGCGTTGTGATCCAAATTTTTAAATGAAATCAATACAAAGAAATGTCCGGTTATCACCGTTACCGGACATTTCTTTTAAAAGAGACTATAAAAATTACCGGATATTTTTGCTTAAACTCGAGTGCCTAGTGCAGTGCAAGATAAATTTAGGAGGGTGGGTGTGATGATTGCAAAGTTTGAGAGCACGGAGGTTTGCCATGCAGATTCAAAATCCCATTGGAGAGCGTCGCCTCGTGTGCGCTCTGTCGTCACTCAGGGGCCGGAGCAAGCTCGTTCTCGAGAGCTCGTCCTTTCCGAACGGTGGGCCGATTCCCGTGGAGCACTCCGATTCGGAAGGAAGGAACGTCTCTCCCGGGCTCCGATGGAGCGGTGTTCCCGAAGGTACCCAGGAGCTTATGCTGATCTGTGAGGATCCTGACGCGTTGAAGCCCAGTCCTGTAGTCCACTGGGTCATGTACCGCATCCCACCCACGCTGGAAGAACTGCCGGTCGGAATTGGCACTAAGGACGCACCCGGCGGCGCGCTCCAAGGCGAGAACTCGGTAGGACGTTCTGAATACAGGGGTCCCCACCCACCGCGCGGACACGGCACGCACCACTATCACTTCGAGTTGTTCGCCCTCGATCGTCCGCTCGGGCTCGACGTGGGTGCGACGCGAGAGGAGGTCGTACAGGCGGCTGAAGGCCACGTGCTCGCGACCGGCGATTATGTCGGTACGTATGAGCGAAAATGAGGCGGCAGACAAGGTCGAATACAAAATACGAAAGGCGGTGATTCATATGGCAACGAAAATAGAATTTTTCCGGGAAGAAGCGCTGTTCGAGCTTCGGTTTTGGCTTCAAATGTTAGGCGACCACATCAGGATGATTTACGATTCCATGGCTCCCAAAGAGATAGAGTACATTCAACAAGCCGGTTCTTTAATGAAAGGTTTCGATGACCTTCTTGATAGGGCGAGGCAGCCCGTGAGGGATCAGCAGTTGGGCGCGGTGCTAAGCGAATCCAAACAAGCTGGTGAACAACTTCGTGTTTTTAAGCTAAATATCCTTAAAAAACACTTAATAGGCAAAATCGCAACAAGTATACCGCCATCGTTTTATGGCCATATGGTCGACGAAGTGGATGAGTTTTTGCGACTTCTCTCATATT
>JABDFB010000099.1 GCA_013286765.1 Deltaproteobacteria bacterium | reverse complement strand
TTCCGCCGTGCCTGCTTTGTTGAGGAATCGGCAGATAAACAAAAAAGCAGCCCCCACCACCGGCCCCACAGACTTTACCGGAGATGGGTGCAAGTTTTTCAGCCTCAGCGAAGGCGCGATCAATTTCAGGTGTCGTTATGCCTTGCGCGAGAGTCTTTCTAGTTTTCCATTCTTGGGCGATTGCTTCGCCGACGGCAGGCCAATCATAGTTTTGAAAGGCTCGCTCCAACATGACGCTCGCGTCTGAGATTTGTTGAAACTGGGATCGAACCTCACCGACACGATCAATAAAATTCTTAAAAAGCACCCAATTATTAATGCCGGAATTTCGTGATTGCCCCGAGTAGAACAATAGGATTCGGCTTTCGAGTTCCGGCAGCAGATCTTCGGGTAATTTTTTTCTCAGGTGCTTTCCTGCGCCCCACGAAATACTCTGGAGTCCGCCGTACATTGCTCCGTAATAATCTTGAAGACCTGCAGGCACTTGAATCACCGTCGTTTCAACGTCTCTGACGATTTCAATAAAATCTTCTCCGTTTTCGTCCGGAATTACTGCAGACTCGCCCGTCGCTTCAGCTGCCCAGCTCGCCAGAGCGCCGATAATAGCAATGCTCAGAGTGGATGAACCCCCTAGGCCAGCGCCGGCTGGACTTTGAGCTCGCGTTCGCAGCGTAAGCGAGTGATCCATCTGAGAGTGCCCTTGGGCCTGGATGCGTTTTTGGTAAAAATAATGGAGAAGTTTGTAGTGGAGCTCGAGACCTTTGGGTAATTCAGTACTTTCTTTCAGTTCGTTCCAGGACAATTTGAGCTCTTTATTTTGATCCTCAGATTGAAGCGTGATAACCGCTTTTTCACCTGGGGCGTGGACGGGATGAATGTCTACATCGGCTTCAGCGTAAAGCGAGATTCCGACGTTCACTGTTACAGGGTTTTTCAAGAATAAATAAATAGGCCAGATATCTACGGTACCGCCGGCAAGGTCTATTCGTGTTGGGGCTCGTGAGTGAATCGAGTGTTTAGTGGTCATGTTCTATGTAGCCAATGTAAGGTAATTCTCTATGTTTACCGTCAAAATCGATGCCGTAACCGACTACAAATTCGTTACCGATATTAAAACCCAAATAATCTACACCGATATCAGTTTTAACCTTTTCAGGTTTCAATAAAAGTGCACAAGTCTTAATAGAGGCAGGCTTTCGAGTGCGTATTGCACTGAGAATATAAGAGAGGGTAAGCCCAGTGTCGACAATGTCTTCAAAAATCAGGACGTGTCGGTTCTCGAGAGGCTCATTGATATCGAGTGTTACTTTTACTTCCCCCGAAGAGACCATCTTACTGCCATAGCTGGACACGCCAAGAAATTCACAGGTAAGGGGAACATCCAACTGTCTGATGAGATCCGAAAAGAAAATAAAACTTCCTTTTAGGATACAAATGGCCGTTATTTCTTTGTCTCGATAATCTAGGTTGATTTCCTGTGCAAGTTCAGCAAGTCGTGCTTGGAGCTTTACTTCCGGGATGAGAATCTTAGGGTGCTTGTTATTCTGATCTTGTTTAGACATAGGCATTATTTAAAATCTCTCCAAAACCACCGCCCCCTGGGACGATGTATTGTTTTTGGTTCAAACCTCTTTCCAAATCCCAGTGAGTACCAGGAACTGTATCGAGGACCTCCTTCGGAGACAATCCGCGATCCAAACGAATAGCATAAACGTGTACGTCTGGATGGCTAGATTGGATCTTTTTCAAATACTCCGGAGTGATAATACAATGGATTGCGATATATTTTAATGCTTTTCCGCAAGTTTTGTACAAATCCAAAGCTTCCTTCAATGTACTGCCGGTAGCTCCCATTGGATCGGGAAACATAACAATTGCTCGGTCGACTATCCCACCAATTTTGTGTCCTGAGACTTTGCTTCCGGTGACGTGGTGTTGGTCGTCTGTTGTCCTTCCAATACTGATATGATCCTGACGAACCTGCTTAGGATCCATAAAGTAATTGAGAGCGGTGTAACAGATGTGTGACGGCAGTGTACCGGCCCGTGCCAAATTGACGCTGACGACCGAAGTCTTGGGATCGATCTTCGGGCCATGGACTACCGCCTCAGGATGTTCGGCAAACATACGCGTTCGTACGTTCGTTTGAATCATAGGAAATTCACAATTAATGACGATTCGTAGAAGGGAAGAATAGAGAGTGGTCAACAGTTCATTAACCATCGGTTGAGCTGTTTCCTCAGCACAAAGCTGGGCGAGCAATGACAAGAGGAAGGGATCGGCTAAAATATGAACATTCGAGCCGTAACGCTGCGGGACTTCAGAAAGATGGTACTTAAAATTCTTGTACTGACAATCCCGTATGCTTTCCATAATCAGCTCCTGATAGGAATAGAACTATCAAAACTGGTAGTAGGGCGCCAGAAAATGTTTTTCCGGACCTGAACGTCGCTCTTCACCTAGATTCTAAGCTGCAATAGTTTAGAGTCAAAGTTGCGGGTCCGCAGCCAAGAAATTCTCGAATTTCTGGATGGGCCCCAAAGATTTTTTCGATCCGTAGCTCGGGTGAGGGGTGGAGATCTAGTTCGAGTTCTTCATCGTCATTCTCCTGACGGCAGAGGTCCTTGACTGCGTTTTTAGTAGAATTGACCATTTGAAGCTTCCCGAAAGTGTGAGAGTAGGATTTGAGTGCACGAGCGGTTACCTGCACCGCCATCCAGTCTGCAAAAACTTCAGCAAACTGGTCTCTAGGGCCGCATTCCTGGGTGATGCTAGCGGTAGAGATCAAACCATTTTGCAGAAAACAAACTTTAAGCTTTTGATAAGAGGCGAGCACGTAACCACTATTTTTCAATTCACAGGGATCGATGGAGTGGGCAAGTTCATGAGCTAGAGTAAAAACAATATTAAACCAGGATTTGGCAATAATCAGATAGGCCCCGCCAACTCTGAGTCGGAGCTTATTCTCCTGCGTGCGTTCAAAATAAACTTCATTTTTGGTAAATAACTCACGCTCGTCGGAATAGACAGCGGCTGGGGGTGGGATTTCTAGCTCGACTCGTTCAATTGTAGCTAAGATTCGATTTTTTTCGGCAAACGAGAGCTTAATTTGAAGATTGATAATTTCTTCTAACGTGTTACGGACCCAGAGAAACGTACTGATGAGTCGGTTCGTTCGCACTGGCGAATAAATCTGATTGACCAGGGAATCATCTATTTGGTCGCTATTCCAATCTGGGTGGTCTGCAATAAGTTTCTTCTGAAGGAGCTGCGCCTGCTTTTCGCCCTCGATGTCGGGGCGGACATTTCCTGTGGGATCAGAAGTTTCGGGATTGCCGGAACAGATATAATTGTAAATCGAGCGGCAGTGATTGTGGGCATGGGTAATTCGTGGAATAGAGTCGTTTACTGGGATTCGCGATGAGTTGGGTGGACTTGGAGGTAAGTCCCGGCTGAGGCGGTGATAAACAAAAAAAGTAACGATTAAGAGGACCAAACTAAAGGATAACCCAAGGATTTGAACTCGAGTCTTCAACTTTCAACCTTCTGGGGCTTCCCTTCAGGCTTAGTAACCTAAACAAAGGAGAAGAGAATCTTAATCAGTGAGAAAGCAAAAACTAAAAGCCCTACTAACATCATCCCAAATAAAAGCAGCTTTGGGAATAGGGCAATGACAATTCCCCTTCCCAGATCAATTTGGTAGACTTCTTTGATTGCAATGACGGTGAGGCTGAACACCCAGATGGAACTGGCAAATCCTCCAAGTAACGGAATTCCAAGGAAAATTGAAGGAGTAAGTCCGTAACAAACGATTTTGACTGCCGATTCGTAGGTAATATCTAACGGGTGGCGAGTTTCGGAGGGAGAAATCAGGATTCGAGCTCCGAAAAAGATGAATAGCGAACTGATCAGGATAATAGTGAGAGTGATAAACGGATCCGTGACAACCGATCCAAATCCAAAAATCCAATCTAAGAACTGATCCTTCTGCGCGGTCTGAATTTCGATAACTTCATAGGACTTTTCGATAAAGCGTTGAAAACCGAGGGCAAAGAAACTTCCAAACCAGCTACTCCAGATATACTCAAAAACAGTTCCAATCCAGTGAGTCACTAGCGCAAACGCCAGAGGTTTGCTGAGGTTCCCCTTGGAGGGCGAGAGACTCCGAAAGAATCGGGTCGGATGACGCAATATCTGCCAGAGGTAAGCGAAGTACTCCTCAACTATGCTTTTGTCTGGGGTAATTTTTTTTGTGATATCCGTCTCCGGGAAGCTCTGATCAGTCATGATTTGGCTGGCAGGGCTGCGGAAGCCGGAGATGTCGTTCTGGGTTGGGTCGGATTGGGTTTTGCTTGGAAGTAGTCCTTATGCCATGGCAGAGCCCCTTCCAAAGTTGGGTCTATTATAAACGTTTCGTTACGTTTGGACTGAAGATCTTTTCCATAAAGTCTCTTATCGTTCTTCCAAAATACAAAACTGTGCTTCGCTGCATTCTTATCGTCTCCCATCTTTAGAATAAGGCCATCCTTTTCACCGGGAGGGGTATTCGTTGCAGCCATAAAATCGACGATTCGATTTCCTGAGAGTTTATCGAGGAGATCTCTGATTTTATCTTGAGGAATCTCTTCTTTCTGATTGGCCTGATTTTTCCACTTTCCGTCTGTTTGAGTGAGTACGACCGGGCTTTTTCCGACGGGCTTTCCGGAGAACTCTAGCCTTCGCGTCGAAAAATGATCCATCATGCTGAGGAGTTTGGACATTCTCAAGTCTTTCAGATTCTTATTAACGCGATCTTTGAAGCTGACATCGAGCTGAAAGAGTGGATCGAGATTAGAGACTGTCCCAAAAAGCTGATCACCGACGATCGAAATTTCTGGGCCACCCTTCTTCATTGTCTTTTTTTGCGATGATCTTTTCTCAAAGAGACTCAATAGGATCGGCGTAGGCTTCTCTTTTTCCGAACCCTTTCCTTTTTGGAGGGAGAGGGTCACCATTTTCTTAGCCGAATTCAATACGTCTTTTGCTTCTGAGCTATTTTTGTCATCCGATGAAAAGCTCTTGGCGACTGCCGCTGTTACCGCAGATAGGAGGCGATCGATGGATTCGTTGTCACCGGTGACTTCCTGGTGGTCCGATTTAAGAATCCACTGACCATCAACCCGCGAGGCCGAAAGATGGGTTTGCGGGCCTTCGAGTTCAAAAGACTCAATTTCATTCGGTGCAACGACTAAAAGCTTCTTATCTCGCCAGAAGGTGAGATCGTGTTCTAAGTTAGCTTTGATGTAGGTCGGTAAAAGATAGATCACGTCAGGATTGGAACCCGGGCCTTCCTTAACCACAAAAAAACTACCACCAATCGGATGTTCTTGTCCGATTGAGAGTACGGTTTCATTTGAAGTGGTGACGATCTTAATCTGTTTTCCTAATTTTCGACTCGTCGGGTCAAGGCCGTAGTCCTTCAGCAAGAGTGCCTTTTTCTCGGGAGTCTCTGTGCTAAGGTCGATCGTTTCTGCCGAGGTGAGACCGCCCAGGGTGGTCAGTAAGCTATTTACATTCGCATCATCCGCTTTAAACTTCCGAGGTTCGGCTAGTTCCCATCTTGAGGCTTCACCCGTTTTACAGAGATGGGCCTGGAGATCAGAGCAGTTGAAGGTAAACGTCTGGTTACCGTTATGGAGAGTAATGGATTTGATTTGGGTATCCTTAATCACCAGAAGACGTTTTTCTTGTTCTTCCTGCTTTTCCTTTTCAGGCTTATGTTTAAACTCAAGCCAGTAGGCAACAGTTCCTAAAGTAAATAGGACGACCGCAAGAATAAGCTGACGTACCCAACTCACCTGACTCATGTCTTTACCCCTCTTTACAGTCTACGGCGGAAAAACCAGACTCCAATTCCACCGCTGCTGATCAAGAACGGTAGAATTATCACTGTGAACAAGAAAATCGTACTCCCAGCTTTTTCTGAGAGTTCCACTTTTCCGGGCGCCTCTTCTTTGGTGCGAATGGAAATAAGGCTTTCGTCTTCCATTGTCCAAGAGATAGAGTTCAGGAAGAAATCCATATTTCCCATGAAACGTGAAAAATTATTGGTCGCGAAGAACGACGATCCAAACACAACCATACGTGTGTTTCTGGTAGCCTTTGAATCTTTGAGCTTTCCATCAATGGTAATGACGGTATTGATCGGACCCATTTTGTCTTGTCCCTGTTTAAAAGAGACTTGTCCTTTTTGAAGTTCTTTCAGGTCGGTAACACCCCAGCTCTTCGGTGTTGTTTGAGCGAGCCACTGAACTTTGAGCGAAGGTGGTGCTCCTGGGACGATATCCAGCGGTCGAGCAAAGGGAAAGGCGCAGTTGGTCTGGAAGTCTTTCGCGATGGGATTGTCACGATTGAAATTAGCCAGGATTGCAACGGAAGAGTCTACGCCCAGCATGCGCGATAGAGGATCAACCACCAAAGCGGAATCTGGTTGAACGTACCAGGATTTTAGAAGAGCTTTGAGTTCCGGCGCATAATCAGTACCCTTGAGATTAATGTCAGTAGCAACAATTGCCCGGCCTCCATTTTCCAAATAAGCTTGAACGGCTTTAACTTCGGGTTCAAAGAAGGATTTGGTTGGACCTAAAATGGCGATTGCATCACAGTTTTCAGGCACTTTTCCTTCTTGGAGCAAATTGAGGTCTTTCACTTCGTAAGATTGATCATTCAACGACTTCTTGGCCAGGAAGTAACCTTCCGCCTCTTGCGAGTTGAAGCTCTTTTCGCCATGTCCTGTCAGCGAGCAGAGTGTGGTGACCTTGTCTTTTAGGAGCTTGATCATTGCGTTTGTGATCTTCTCTTCAGAGATATCTTCGACTCGGCTCTCGCGAGTTCCGGCGGCTAGAAAAAGCGTCCCGTACTTCTTGATTGCAGCTTGTTTGGCTCGTGTCGGCTCGCGGTCCGGATCAACAAATTCAAGTTCAAATTTTGGGTTCAGGCCTTTGTAATTTTCTAATAGCGGACGAAACTGTTCTTTTTGCTGAATTTTTGCAAAATAGACGGCTTTTACCGGTTTCTGCAACCCCTTCACAAGCTTTACCGTTTGATCTGAAAGCGAGTGCAGCTTATTTTGTGTTACGTCCCACTTGAGAGGATAACGTTGGGTGAGGAAATTCAAGACACCCACAATCCCAAAGACCAGCAGGACAGTTACGAGCGAGTTCAGGCCATAAGCGGCGGCTCGGCTTCGCAATGCTTTTTGATTTTCTCGTACCAGACCTGCTAGCGAGCCAATCAAAACGACGCTGAGGAGAATGGTTAGCCACAGCAACTCAGGAAAAACAATTCTTGCAAATAGAAGCCCCAAGAAAGTGGCACCTGCCACGATCCATAAAGCCCCTGTAATCCCAGAATTTGAAATAGGTTGATCTTTTTGTGCCATAGTCGATTACCTCCAGCGGTACGATTCCAGTACTCGGTAGGTGAGAAATAGTCCGATTCCGATAAATGATAAGAAATAAAAAATGTCGGAAGTATTAACCAGCCCCTGGCCGAAATTATTGTAGTGGCTTGTCAGAGAGAGATAAGACAAGAACTCGCCCCAAACCGGGCCAGCCGTGATTGTTGCCCAGCTTACCAACCAGAAAAATAGCCCCGCTGAAAAGGTCAGAGCACCAGCAACAATTTGATTTTCTGTCACCGATGAAAACAACATTCCGATGGAAAGATAACAACTCGCTAATAGGAGTGTTCCTAGATAGTTTGTAAGGATAGGGCCCATCTCTGGATTACCCGTGATCATGAGGATGAGAGGGTAGAAGAGAGTTAATCCCAACATCACGGAAACCAGAAGAAATGAGGACAAAAACTTTCCAAAAATAATTTGAGTCAGAGTGACGGGTGAAGTCATCAGCAGTTCAATAGTGTGGTTTTTCTTTT
>JABDFB010000098.1 GCA_013286765.1 Deltaproteobacteria bacterium | reverse complement strand
TTTAATTGCGCGTATTTAGGAGAAGATATCCTGCCCCATCTACATTCCGTATCCCTAGTCAATTCAGCCATTGGATCAAATTTTCCAAAAGCCACTTCGGTTGGTCCCTGTAATTCGGCCCAAAACGGGCTCTTTGATATCTGCCATTTGAGCTCGTTGATAAACTTCTGTTTTCCGGGAACATTTTTATTCCATGCCAAATCAAACCACTTTCGCGCGTCTTCAGGATTTCCCTGATAAATAAGATCTAATGCTTTTTCCCACAAAACATAGGATATGTAGTATTTGCCTTCCCACCAATGATTACCGGAACTCCTTTTTATGTCTTCTTCCAAAGATTTTAACCATTTTTGAATCTTCTGCTCAGTCGGTAGCTCTTTTTTCATCGCTTGCAGATCTAAAACAAGCTTTCCTCGATCAAATTTTAGAAGAACTTTTGGACTAGGTGACATTGCCCCAGAGGTATTCCAATATCGATATACAGTGTCATAAAGTTCCCATCGGTAATTTCCATTTCCGATGTCTTTAACTCCCTGCATATATCCACCCTCTGTCAGATGGAGTTTCATTTCAAGAGTTGCGCCTAAAGAGAAATAGAGTATGTCTGCGCTATCTGAGCTCCCGCCACCATTAAAATAGACCTCCAACGTGGGGAACTCGTCGTTCAATATGCTTTTCGTATATACTTTGCCTGAAAAAGCGCTTCCTTCACTCCCTTTAGAAAAGACTACTTCGCCCTTTTTCAAAATTTCAAAGTAAGTAGCGTATGCAATTCCACTATCCTGATAGGATCGAAATACATAGTCTCCGACCGTCTCCTGCTGCGCGAGATGAAATTGGAACCCTACCTCATGCTCGTATTCGGATTTCTTAACTTCATAGGCCCGAGCTTTTGCTTCCAAATGTCCGTTGTCAGCAGCGGCTTTTAACCATTTAATGGCGTCCTTGGGGCAGTCATCTAACGACTTTTTGCAATCGTCACAATACATCCCACTAAGTTCGAACATGGCATCTTTATCTTTTTTTTCAGCACGATTAAGCAGGTCGTCGTAAGTTTTCTGAGAATATTCTTTGCATTGTCGATCCGCATGCGCGATCGATGCAAAGCAACAAAGCACCACCCCCAAAACGAATCCGAATTTTTGCATAGCAGTTAGCCCCTATTCCTCAATGCTATTGTAGAGGCACCTTAAAGACAAAGAATTTCTAGAGGTACTCCCAAGCTCCAGCAATCGGAATTAGTGCGCCGGTCAAATAAGATGGACTACCTTTCAACAACCACATAAGAACTTGGGCCACCTCGTCTGGTGTTCCTGGTCTTCCATACGGAATTTGATCGCTCATTCCTTTTCTCTCTTCCGTTTGAGCGTCACCCACTTCAATTAAACCAGGGCTAATCGCGTTGACTCTTACTCGGTGGGGAGCCAGAATCGACGCCCATGATTTTGTTAAAACAACCAGCCCTACCTTGGCGGAACTGAAAGCTGTAGAATTCACCCAAGCCTTCTGGGACTCCACTCCCGCAAAAGTAAAATTCACGACGTGCCCTTGAGTTCGAATCAAATGCTCTTTTGCATAATGAGTCATATAAAAAGGAAGATTCAAATTAAAAAGAATCTGCTGATCCCATTCGTCAGGAGTAACTTCGGAAAGACTCTTATGCTGCATAGGCCCAATCGCATTAATCAAGACGTCTAAACGCCCACTTTGCTCTACGACGCTTTGAACAAACTTCTCAGCTTGGCGGGAGGTCGACAAATCATGAGGAATCACTTTAAGATTGGCGTTTGATTCCAGCCCTTTTAGCGCACCAAAATTCGAATGAATTTGACCATAAACGGTGTATTCAGCGCTTAATAGTTCTCGAACGAGTACCGAACCAATATCCGAACTTGCTCCGGTGACTATTGCTGTTTTGTTTAGCTTCTGCATAAGTTCTCCTTATTTAAAATTCGTCCATAGACTATTGATGATATAAAATTTGTTTGTGCTAATGCCACCCCGGTCAATGTCAATATGCCCCCGGCCAGGTGATAAAGTTGCGCTGTCTCATTCAAAACTGCGATTGCGATAGCAGCCGTGATGAGTGGAAATAAGTTCATAAAAACACTTGCCCGATTTGGACCTAGGCTGGAAATGCCCCGCATCCAAAATAGGGGTGCAATCACGGATGCGAGAATTCCAGCGTATAAAATGATGCCAATATTCTGATTAGTCATTTGTGACGACGGCGTGAAATAGTAAACGGGTAATAGCTGAATAGTGGCCCACAAAGACTGAATATAGAGGGACTCCCAAATAGAGAGGGGGAAAATCCATCGCTGTAATAGAACACAGTACAAAGCATAAAATACCGATGCGATGAGAATTAATGCATCTCCATAATTCAACTCCATTAGAGAGATCACCTCCCAGTTTCCTTGAGTGATAAGAATAAATAATCCAACAAGAGAGATCACGCAGCCGATTGCAACTTCTATTCTTACTTTTTCATTAAGGTAGAACCTACTGAGCATGATTGTGAACAAAGGTATACTGGAAGCAATAATTCCCATATTAATCGCAGTAGTAGTCTTTGCGGCTGCATACGACAGGCCTTGATACATAGCCGTTCCAAAAAGGCCCAAGATTGCCAGCTTGGGTAGATATTTTACGACTTGCGTCCTCTTCTGTACTACTGCAGGGAGCAGGAATGGAGTCATAACTAACACGGCTACACAACTCCGATAAAATCCGATCGCACCTGGTTCTATGCTGGATGCCGCAAGTTTTGTGATGATAAAATTTCCTGACCAAAAGAAGACCGCTAAAAGCGGAGCCCAAGAGTTATTCATAATAGATCTCCATTCCAAAAAATCAAAAGGAACTGGCCGAATCTGCCACAGACTGATAGGAAGGATATAGTGTGAGACAGACATTCTTTACTGAGAACCAGACGGAAAATAAGCAATGATCAAAACGCAGCTCGCAGCGCCGCGCATAAATTCAGAGGAACTTCCTCTTCCGATATTGTTTAAAACAGAAGTATATGAACCTGGGGCCCGATGCGGGCTTCATCGTCACCCTTGGGGCGAGCTCAACTATGCCGCCAGCGGCGTCATGGAACTAAAAATCAGTGGAAAAGGATTTCTCTCACCCAGGCACTATCTGGTTTGGACTCCGCCAGACACAGAACATGATGGACGCAATAGCTTTAAAACACGCTACACTTCGATCTACATTGAGCGACGGCTCTGTAAACTCCTTCCTGACAAACCCTGTACTCTCGTGTTGAGTCCGCTCTTAAAGGCTATAATCGATCATTTCGAGACTCGTAAAATCCGGCACCCAATTACATCAGAGGATTTACGTTTGGCTGATGTCCTCATTGATCAACTTCGACTGGCCCCTAAACATGCTAGCTATCTTCCACTTTCAAATCACCCCAAAATAAAACCCATTATTGCCGAAATGTTAAAAACTCCCAACGATGATAGAACTCTATCTGAATGGGGTAAATTCATTCACGCCACCGAACGTACGCTGGCAAGATACTTTCAAAGCGAATTCGGAATTTCATTTGGGGAGTGGCGCCAGCGATTAAAAACCGTGACTGCTATTACAAGGTTAACGGAAGGAGAGAGCGTACAAAATATTGCATTAGATCTAGGATATAATACGCCTTCTGCTTTTATTGCAATGTTTCGACGAATGACTGGAACTACTCCTTCTACTTACGCAAAACCGTATCCTAAATGTTTGGACGAAAATTACTAAATCTGAAATTTTCGCATCTGCATCAACATCCCCAGCGAATCCGTCTGCTCCCATTCCACTTCGATCTTTCCGTTTGTGATCTTGTAGAAATTCATGCCACTCACAAAAATCTTCTAGGGAAAGAAGCAAGTGCATTCCGGAGTCTTTCTTTCTAGTTTTAAAGATGCCTTAAGCAGCGTAATCTTCTTCTTTTCTTTGGGGCTCGGAGCGGACTTTTACCTTCTTTGGAAGGTAAAACCAAAATGTGGAACCTTTACCGAGTTCACTAGTAACCCCGATTTCACCACTTTGCGCCGCTACAGCACGCGCTGCAATTGAGAGTCCGATTCCAACTCCTCCTGGTTTTCCTGGCTTTGTAGGTTTAAAGAGGTCTTTTTGTCTTTCTTTTGAAATACCGGGACCAGAATCGATAACCTTAAAAAGAATATTACTATTTTGTTCTTCAACCAGGACACGAACAAAGCCTTTTTCAGTGTATTTGATCGCGTTTTGAATCAAATTCCCAAAAGCATCTACAAGAAGATTAGAATCAACTTCCATCCGAAGGGAGCGATTTCCAGAAATTTCTAGGCGAAGTTTCTTTTTAGCTGCGTCAAATTCAAACTCATCCATAACCTCTTCCAGCAGTACCATAGGTCGCAAACTCTCAGGCCGAACCGGAATTTCTTCAGGCTTATAACGTTCCATCCTCATCACGCCGTTTATCAAGAGATTCAGTTTCCTAATATTTCTATCTAGAATTGAGATTGCCCTTGAAGCATTTTGGTCAATCTCCATGCGAGAAAGAATACCGACATTAAGACTAATAGCACTGAGCGGATTTCTCATCTGGTGGGTAAGGCGAGCTAAATAGTCCGATCTGTCCCGACTGATTCGTTCGTGTTGAAACTTAGAGTATCTCCGCACTGACTCAGCAACCAACTGAAAAATGGCACTATAAAAGTAGGAGTACTCTTTAAAACTTACTTCAATTTCCTTCTCTTCAATCCAACACCGAACGGTCTCTACAGCAATCCGGTATTCTTGGACAACTTCCTCTATGGGAATTTTTTGAATCACACGTTCTTCAGGATCAAGGCGCTTGGCAATTAACCATAGATCCTCCGTGTTTTCAGACTTGTTTGCTTTAATCTGAAATCCGATTAACTTGAGTTGTTCGGACAACATATCTTTTAGGAGTGTTTCCTCAATTTCTGGATGAGGATGTCTTGATTTGCGCCAGGCTTCATACCAGCGCTGGACGATTGCATCACGATTTTCGATGAGTTCATTTGCAAATGTCACAATAAAAAAGTTATCAAAGTCTGTACCATTCGTTTTTTGCAAACTACCGGCCCCAGCAAAAACGCTTTTAGTTTTTTGGCATAACACCAAAAAACAGAAGACGTTCACGCTATTTAAGATTTTTTCGTTTCACCGGACTTTGCAATCATTTTGAGAGTTCGGACCAGTTCGATATTGTCAATGGGTTTTGCCAAATGAGCCTGGAAGCCCGTAGCGAGCGCCCTGTCAAGATGAGCTGAACCCGCAAAAGCAGTCAGTGCTAAAGCGGGAACCGGACCTCTTCTAGATTTTGTTTCAAGGTCTCGAATTTTGCGAATAAAGGTATACCCATCTTCTTCCGGCATTCCAATGTCACTAATGATGACATCAAAGCCAGATTCTTGAAAAATTTGAAATCCCTCTCTTGCTGAGGAAGCCACTTGGACCTCAGCTCCAAATGATGTCAGAGCCTCGCCGAGGACTTCACGAGTTCTTTCTTCATCTTCCACAAAGAGAACTTTTAATCCTGGAAGGTTAAAGTCCTCTTCTACAGTTTTTGAAGCCGCTGAAGATAGTTGAGCTAAAAGTGGAAATTCAACCCTAGGCAGAGTGACCGTGAAGGTTGAACCCTTTCCTTCCCCTGGACTCTCCGCGGTGACAGTTCCATTTTGAATTTCGAGAAGATTCTTTACAAGGGCGAGCCCTAGTCCTAATCCTCCGTGAACTCGAATACTTGAAGAGTCAGCTTGGCTAAAACGATTAAACACATTCGGGAGGAACGCGGGGTTGATTCCCTTGCCGGAATCGTGAATCGTCACACTTACTCTTTCACTAGATTTGCCTTTGGATGGGTCTGTGATCAAGATTAAGGTGACTTCGATTTTCCCCCCCTGTGGAGTAAATTTAACCGAATTTGAGAGCAAATTCCAGAAGACCTGCTTCATACGGGCAGGATCAGCCTCAACAAAAGCATCAGTGAAAAATCGCTCACTAATCGAAATAGCTTTTTTCTCGGCAGCTGGTCTGATCAGATCGACTACACCAATCAATAAAGCAGTCAGACTGATTTTTTCTAGATTCAGAGAGAGTTTTCCTGTGACTATCCTGGAAATATCTAAGAGATCATTAATGAGTTGCCCCTGTGCCTGGGCACTCTCCTCTATTGCCTGAATTCCCAATTTGACTCTGTCGTCCCTAACTCTTCCCGTTCTTAACAGTTGTGCCCAGCAAAGAATTGCAGTGAGTGGAGTGCGCAGTTCATGAGAAAGGATTGCCAAAAATTCGTCCTTGGAGCGATTCGCCTGGACTGCTTCCTGATGCGCATGCCTCAATTCTTCTTCGCGCTGCCGATTTTCGATCAGGTCCGCGGCTTCGCGGGCCAATAAGTCCAGGATCCGTAGGGTAGCATGGTCCATTTCCCTGGATTCGTTCCAATGTGTTGAAAACATTCCAAGGACTCTACCATCGCGGGCCACTAGAGGCGTCGATTGGATTGCACGCACTCCGGAGGCCGTCAAAATCTCCAAAGCATCGGTTCCCTTGAAAATATCGCTAGTGCTCACATTTTCTACAATCACTCGATGGCCTTTGTGCAAGGCTTCCCGACAAACACTCGGCTGATCTCGAACGCACTTAAAATGATCGAGAAAAGATCTGGGGAATCCTCGATGTGCAATGAGATCGAGGGACTGAGTTGTCGGATTATAGAGTTGGACGGTACCCATACTTGCCTCCGATACTTCTAGAGCAGCATCCAAGATTGCCTCGAGAAGCGTAGCAAGATCGGCTTTAGTGATCATTTTCAAGCTGACCTCATGTAACCGTATCAAAGCAGCATTGTCTGCGGCGAGTTGTCGACGAGCCGACAACTTGAGATGGGTTTCAATCCGCGCGATAATTTCACGCGCGGAGAAAGGCTTGATCAAATAGTCATCTGCGCCGGCTTGTAGACCTTCTACTCGAGACTCCTCGCCAGCACGCGCGGAAAGCATGATCACAGGAGTCGATTTCAGGCGAGGATCAGCACGCACCTCCTTAAGCAGTCCAAAGCCATCCAACACAGGCATCATGACATCCGTTAAGATCAGGTCGACATGGCTTTGCCGAGCTAGTACCAGCGCAGCCTCACCATCCGAAGCCAATTCAACGGCCCACCTTTGAGCAAGGAGGCTTCTAAGATACTCACGCATGTCGGCGTTATCATCGACGATCAAAATCCGCGCTTCTGGGAACTCCGGCTGATTCGAAGTGGTCAGGGCTGTTGCGTCAACCGCGGGCATACCGCTTTCTAGTAGACCATTTGACAGACTAGCTGGAAGCCAACTATTGGCCTCATCTACAAATATTGAAGCGCGGGTAGCTGTGGAAATAAGAGTACGGTGGGCACTAATTCGATCCTGGGGCAAATGGTCTATTCCTATAGGAATAGAAACCACAAAAGTAGACCCCCGTCCAAGTTCGCTTTCGACTCGGACGCTTCCTCCATGCAAGTGAGCCAACTCTTGAATCAATGCGAGACCAATTCCTGAGCCTTCATAGGTGCGCCCTTTTGCTCCCTCAATGCGATGGAAGCGTTCGAATATGCGAGGAACCTCTTCTTTGGCTATGCCGGTGCCTGTATCACTTACTCTGAGTTCGATATTTTTCTTTAACTGCTCAAGTCGGACCTGGATTCTGCCTTTAAAGGTGAATTTAAAAGCATTCGAGAGCAGATTGAGCACAATTTTTTCCCACATCTCCCGATCGATATAGACCGGCTCCGAAACCCTGGGACAATCAACGTCCAATTGCAGACCGGCACGCTCGATGGCAGAACGGAAAACGCCAGCAAGTTCTAAGGTAAAAGCTGTGATGTCGGTAGGTTCGAAGCTGGCCTGAATTCGACCCGCTTCAATACGGGAAAAGTCAAGCAGCGTGTTGACCAATTTGAGGAGTCGGATTGCGTTT
>JABDFB010000097.1 GCA_013286765.1 Deltaproteobacteria bacterium | reverse complement strand
TTGGACGGGCGTTGTTTGATAAGCGTCTTTTCCAAAGCGTGGTGGAAGAGTTATCTCAAGTAGTTAGGGACGTACCGGATAACTTGGTGGCGCAGAAATTATTGGCGGAGTCTTTTCTGATGCTCGGGCGAATCCCGGAGGCCTTGAATGCTTATAAAATGCTCTTATATTTCAGCCCTGGAGATCCAGAAGTCGCTCAAATTGTTCAGGAACTTGAGACTCAAGCATATGAGCACGGAACTCTCGAATTACAAAAATCCTCCGAATCTGGACCCGTCCAGACTAACTTGCCCCAATTCGACGTTCGGCCGGCCAGCGAGGCTTTTACCCAAGATGAGGATTTCAAGAGGGCGCGTAAGATTGAAAAGATCGAGTTTTTGCAGAGAATGCTCCAAAAGATAGAACGTTATAGGATGTCGTTCTCCAGGGAGTCTTCTAGCCCGAAGATTCCCGTGACAACGCTCGCTAAAGGTATCTCAGGTTGACACCTAGCCTTGTCTCGGTTACCTAAGTAGCCATGTACGCTACGAATCAGTTTCGAAAAGGCCTTAAAGTCGAAATCGAAGGCATTCCCTATGAGATTGTCGATTTTCAACATGTGAGTCCGGGAAAAGGCCGTGCTTTTACCCGAACGAAGCTAAAAAACATGCTGAATCAGAACGTTATCGAAAGAACGATCACTTCAGGCGATAAGCTGGATAGAGCCAATACCGAAGAAAAAGAGATGCAGTATCTTT
This sequence comes from Deltaproteobacteria bacterium, assembly GCA_013286765.1. The sequence goes on along the minus strand of JABDFB010000097.1, from coordinate 7,375 downwards.
ATAAGGATGCTGCAGGTTATCATTTTATGAATAACGCGAGCTATGAACAGGTCGCCCTTTCGGCTGAAACACTGGGTCAAGGTAAGGATTTTCTCCAAGAGAATCTTGCCATAAAGGTCATGTATTTTAATGAACGCCCAATCGGAGTAGAATTACCAACATTTGTCGTTTTAAAGATTGCTCAGACGGATCCATCTTTTCGTGGAGATACCGTTTCGGGGGGCTCTAAACCAGCCGTTTTAGAAACAGGGGCCACTGTGGCTGTGCCTTTCCATTTGAAAGAGGGGGACTTAATTAAAGTGGATACTCGTGATTATACTTACGTAGAAAAGGCGAATAAATAACGTGGCTACAAAATCAAAACCGGACGGTGCTAAGAGAAAGACCGAATGGGATGAGGAACTCGGACATCTAGAGCGAATTCTAGCTCTGATGGAAAAACACGAGCTTGCAGAGTTAGAATGGGAAAAAGGTAACGAACGCATTAAGTTCAAATCAAAGCATTCAGTGGTAGCCAATGCCACATCGAGCGTATCACCGAGTACGATGGTTTCGTCTCACACTACCCAAGCCCCAGTAACATTTCCCAAAGAAGGTCCTCCTTTACATTCTGTTGCTGCACAAAAGACTCACCATGCGAAGGATCAGCAGAAGGATCAACATAAACAAGTACTTTCGCCATTTGTTGGGACATTTTATCGGTCCGCTGCACCGGGTTCAGCTCCCTATGTGAAAGAAGGGCAAGCCATAAAAAGAGGCGACGTTCTGTGCATCATTGAGGCGATGAAGTTAATGAATGAAATCGAGGCCGAGTTCCCAGGTAAGTTAATCTCTGTCTTAGTTGAAAACGGCCAGCCTGTGGAATTTGGAGAACCTCTTTTTATTCTTGAGCCTTAGGAAATCCTGAGAATGGCATCACCTGTTTTTAGAAAAGTTCTGATCGCGAACCGAGGCGAAATTGCTCTTAGGATTATTCGGGCTTGCCATGAACTGGGGATTTCGACTGTTGCCGTCTATTCGACAGCAGACGTCCATTCTCTCCACGTAAAGCTTGCGGATGAAGCAGTTTGTATTGGACCGCCGCAATCAAAACTGAGCTATCTTAATATTGCGAATATTCTCTCGGCTGCCGACATTACGGGAGCGGATGCCGTTCATCCTGGCTATGGATTTCTCTCAGAGAATGCTGAATTTGCGCGATTATGTAGAGAATGCAAAATGACTTTTATTGGGCCCTCTCCCGACAATATTAGAGCTATGGGAGATAAGACCCGGGCCCGAGCTATTGCCAAAGAATCGGGCGTACCATTGTTACCCGGAACTCTTTCTGCAGTTCCAGACGTCAACGCCGCCGTCGAAGAAGCCGAGAAAATTGGATATCCCGTGATTCTAAAGGCAGCTGCCGGCGGCGGGGGGCGCGGAATCTACATCGTTTACAATTCTAATCAGCTGAGATCCTCGTTTGATCGCCTTTGTTCTGAAGCGAAGGCTGCGTTTGGAAATCCGGCTATGTATGTTGAGAAGTACTGCGAATCGCCCAGGCACGTCGAGATTCAGGTTTTGTGCGACAAGCATGGCAACCGCATTTCGCTGGGCGAACGAGACTGTACGATACAGAGGAGACATCAAAAAATTTTGGAAGAATCTCCCAGCCCAATTATTGACGATCGTTTACGTCAAGAGATGAGCCAAGCTGCTTTGAAGCTTTGCGATCGCGTCAATTATGAAAATGTAGGGACTGTGGAATTTTTGGTCGATAAGCGGGATAAGGCCTTTTATTTCATGGAAATGAATACTCGCATCCAAGTCGAACATCCAGTGACTGAGATGGTGACCGGAATAGATTTGATTAAACAGCAAATCGACGTCGCTGCCGGAAAGAAGTTAACGATCAAACAGTCTGATATCAGAATTGCTTCCCACGCCATTGAATGTAGGATTAATGCAGAGGATCCGGATCGCTTTTCTCCTTCGCCTGGAAAAATTACGGGATTGCATGTTCCCGGCGGCCTTGGTGTGCGGGTCGATTCTTTTGTTTACGATGAATATAAGGTCGTTCCTTTTTATGATTCCATGATTGGGAAATTGATCGTTCACGCAAACTCTCGCGATGAGGCCATTGCTAAAATGCGACAGGCTTTGGACGAATATGTAGTCGAAGGGATTAAGACAAATATTCCGTTCCAAAAGAGAATATTGGCAAGTAAGAAATTCCGAGATGCCGACTACGACACACATTTTTTGGAAGAGTTTCTGCCCAAATATGAGTAGAATCTAAGAACTTTGGCTTTGCCTGCAGAACCAGCGGCTAGCTAATGGGCAAAATGGGCGATATTAAAGACATTAAGAAAGAACCGACACGCAATCCTGAGGGCACCTACGTCGATCTGGGCGAAGATCTGATCGGGCATACTAATATTTCAATTCCTTCCTCTTCGACTATTCCTCCGGATCGTAGGGCGATTGGTGACATTGAAATCAACAGCGGAGCCGACGGCCAGTTAGTTGAAGACCGAGATGTTCCAACGTTGATGGAGAATGCTAAGATTTTGTTCAACGAAGGTCTTCTCGATGATGCAAAAAAACTGCTTCGTAAAATTTTAATTCTAGATCCGCAGAATATTTCGGCAAAAAAACAGCTCGCTGAAATTCAGGATCGTGAACTCAGTGAAATGCTACGAGAAGGGGAAAAAGGTTCAACGTCGGGAGGTAGAGACCCACTAGAGAGTGACCTCGATTCAGAAGAAATTTTGAAGAAACTTGATTTTGATCTAGGACTGGGAGTTTTTACCGAGAATCAGCCTGAGGCGTTGGTAAATCAACTGTCATTGTTTCAAAACATTGAAGAGATGGATGCATTTTATTCTACCCTTGAAAGAGATTTAATTGATTCTTCCGCGCGCGATTGGATTGATCTTGGGATTGCTTTTTTGGAAATTGATTTATATTATATCGCCATTAAATTATTTACGGGCGCTTGTAAATCCCTGAAAGTAGATTCGGAAGATTTTGCCGAAATGGCGGTATCAGCTACTAGTTTGTTGGCTCTCACATTATACCTAGGGGGTAGACCCTATGAAGCAATTTCTAAAATACAGTCGATGTTGATTGATATTGATATTCCGAGAGAGCATAAGACGGAGCTATTTTACCTTTTGGGACGCATCTACGATTCCCTTAAGAAACCAGACCTTGCGAAGAAGCTCTATTTAGCAACAAAGGAAATTGATCCGAATTATAGAGATCTGCAAGAGCGATTAAAAAGAGTTCTATGATCAAGAAGCCGATTGTCATAGTTATTATTTTGTTTGGCGTCTCGATCTTTGGGTCCATGTGGTTTATTAAAACCCCGACTTTTGTTCAATTTACAAAGAGGTTGGCATTTCAATACTTACCCAAGGGTCTCAGACTCGAAGGTGACTATACGGGGCTATCATTTAGTTTTTGGCCACTATCGGTTTCTCTTGATCATCCGAAAATAAAAATCGGAGAAAAAAATTTATTAAATCTCCCAGCGGGTTCTTCTATTGAAGTGGAGAAACTGCGATTCTCTTTTAGTTTATTCCAGATTTTGACTGGAAGAATGCGCGTTCAGGAATTGGCCCTAGAATCGGGAAAGATATACCTGGTACTCAATCCTCTTCAGGATAGTAAGCCTGGAGCTAAGGCGAAGACAATCGTTCCGAATAAGAAAGACAAAGAAATTCATTGGGATGAGTTGCTTCAGATTCGTGTGGAGTCAGTGGCGCTCATCGATGTTTATTTACAGACGGAGTTCTCAGGAACTTCTGAGTCTGCCAATGCGTATGTCAACTTGTTGAGGCTGTCTCAATGGACGGGAAGGGGGGGGCTTGGCTATTTTGCGTCGATCGATTTAAGAAAAATCAACGGAAATGTTTTGAAACGTTGGTCGCTTCCGGATTCGATCGAACAAGTGAGCGGCGAATTTTATTTAAATTCTTTGGGAGGACAGCTCAAACATTTTGTACTGAAGCGGACTTCCAATACAGATATTGTTCTGTCAGGTGAAATAGCTGGCAATGTACTTGGAAACGGTAAGGTGAATTTCGATGCTGGCGTTAAATTAAGAACGGATTACTTCGAGCTCTTATCGTTGTTTCCAAAAGTCAAAGAGCTAAAGAGTTTTGGTGCTTCATCTGTAAGTTTTGATGGCAACGTTAACGGTGAATTGACTAATTTCTGGGAGACTTCGAAAATAGCAGGTAACCTGTCCGTTAAGAAATTTGCCTATAAACAGTTGAAAATAGACGATATTGGCGTCCAGGGCAGTTGGAGTTTGGCGAAAGACGGAGGAGAAGTAGCCATCCGGAACGCGATTTTCACTGCCAGAGAACAGTCAAGACAAGGCGGATTTCAACCTGGCAGTGGCGGAAGAATTGAAATTGGAAAATTCAACTGGCGCTTGGCTTCTTCTGCTCCAGTCACTATTCCTATTAATCTGGAGCGGGCCCATATTCATTGGTTGGGTGCCCTAGCGTTAAAAGATGTTTATCCGTTGGACTTAAGAGTGAGCGGTGATTTTGATGTTTCTTTTTCTCCTCCTATTAATTCTAAAAAGAATAAACGTCCTTGGAGCCTAAATATAGCTCTTAAGTCCGTAGTTGAAGGGTTTCAATTAGACAACCAACGTTATGGAAAAAGTAAACCTCTCACTAAAATTTTTTCTGTTCCAAAAATTGATCTAGACGGAGATGTATTGGTCAATTCCAAGGGAATCTTTCCGAGCAATCTCACGCTGAGACTTCCGCACACCAAATTTGATATTGACGGAAAAATAGATTTTAAAAACGGTTTTGACTTAGAGGCATCGGGCAAAGCGGATTTGGCAGACCTCGGCAAGGTTGCTGAAAATGACATCGGTGGGGAAGGTACTCTTGAAGTAAGGGTGCACGGGCCGAGTTCTCGAGCCATAGTGGATATTGATGCGGATTTGAAAAATGCCAACTACTTAAGACTATTTCTCGGGGATTTTAACGGAAGAATCACCTGGGATGACGATCCACAAAATCTCATTTTTGATCATGTTGTCTTGAAAAAAGGAGACTCAACTTGTGTCGGAGATGGTCGGATTGAGGTGAAAGATGTTGGCCAAATAAATTTCAACGTCAAGGTCGAAGATGGCAATATAGCAGATCTTACAAGCATCTTTCGGAATTTGACAGAAAGATTAAGTTGGTTTCCTAATAAACTCAAGGGACAGGTCAGCGGGGATATCAGCATTAGGGGAGGTCTGGGCCTGGACAAATTGGAGATTTTGTCTCATCTCAATGGTCGAAGTTGGGACTACTCGGATGAAAGATTTAGATTTGTTCAACTAACAGGTGGTTACAATAAGGGACGCTACTTCATCAGTGATGGAAAATTAACAAAGCGTTCGGGAAAAATATTTGGAAATATCTCGTTTGATCCTAAAGAGGGTTACGATTGGAATTTAAAGACTTATGACCTCTCGGCAGTCGATTTCGATCGAATTGCGGATTTAGATATTCCAGTTCGTGGTCGACTAGATATACAGAGCCACGGTAGCGGACGTGAAGGCAATATCAAATCTTCTACTTATATGAAGATAACGAATTTTTCGGTAAAGGGACTGCCCCTCGAAGAGAGCCAGATGACGGTTGCTACCGAAAAAGGGAAAGCACTTGTAAAAGCAAACTTATTAGGACAACAAGGATTATTTGAGTTGAATTATGATTTTAATCCGACGATAGAAAGCTCATTTAGCGGAGAATTCCGAGAGTTCACCTTTACCCCTATCTTGCTATTGTTGAATCCTCAGTTGAGTCAAGATCGCTATCTTGCAGGATCTGTGACTGGATTAGTCCATTTGAAATTTCACACCGGACAGCTAGAGAAGGCTACCGGGAGCATAGAATTAGACCAGTATCATTTCGCGCATGAGAGTGGAGATTTTAAAATTGCTGAACCCTCTACAGTTAAAATTAATCAGGGGAGTTTCAAATTAAAACAAATTGTCTTGGTTGGAAGAAGCGGAGCAGTTACGCTCGATCTTGAAAATCAGGCTGGAAAGGTTCGAGGTCAAATTGGCGGGGACTTAGATCTTTCTCTATTGAAGTTCTTCTCCTCTGAAATTTCGGATACAGCCGGGACTGCAGCGCTTGATCTAACGATCGGCGGAAATCCGAAAGAGCCTACTTTGGCTGGAAAAATCGCTTTTAAAGGTAATACGTTAAAAATTTCTTCCGTGGACTCGCCCTTCGAGAATATTAATGGGGAACTTCACTTTCAACAAAACAAGATGACGATCCGAAATCTGAATTCTGATTTAGGTGGTGGAAGAATAAACGCTGCCGGAGAAATGGATCTTTACTGGGATAAAGCTCCCGAGATCTATATAAAGAGTGTGCTGAGCGGCGCAAAAATAAAAATATTTCCTTTCCAGTATGCCAAGATGAGAGGGGTCTTGTCAGTCAATGGTAAAGAACCTCCCTACGTTGTCGGTGGCAATATTGTAGTAGAGTCGGCCCTATCTCGGGAAAAAGTTCTAAATAAAAAGGGTGGAATCGTTGGTTCACAGGTATTGCAGTATTCTCCACCTTCGACCAGCGGAAATAAAGGTTTCGGGCAAAAATTCAAATTGGATTTGAATGTAGACTCTCCGGGCGGTGTTTATTTTCAAAGCGACTTGTTCAAAGATGTCCAAGCCAAGGCCAAGTTGAAGCTAGTAAACACTCTCGATGCCCCACGATTTCTAGGAAGGGTAGACGCCATCCAGGGGAAATTTATTTTCAAAGATCGTGTTTTTACTATCCAGTCGGGCTATCTTGTATTCGACAGCGAAACTATGTTGAATCCCAGATTTGATCTCAACGCTAATACTGAGATCAAAGGAACTAAAATCCAGATGTACACGTCAGGCAGAATTGACAGAATGGACAAGATCAAAGTTGAGTTCACTTCGAACCCGACGATGCAAGAATCTGAGATCTTATCATTGCTGACTGTTGGATTTACGTCCACAGAAGTGAAGCGATTCAGCGCGAATGACATCAGCGCTGTGCAACAAGGAGAAGCTGCTTCCCTTGTTTTAAATTCGCTCGACTTTAATCGTGAATTTGAGGAGAAAACCGGGTTTCTATTGCAGGTGGACCAATCTTATAATCCTCAGCAAGGTGTTAGTGCTTTTCGAACGCAGTCTCAAGCCGATGCATCTGCTGCGCCTCAAATCACGATTCGGAGACGTCTTACAGAACGGCTAAGCTTGTCGGCCGGTAGTACAGTGGGATTAGGAACAAATAGAGCCTATCAATTCAATTTCGATTATTCTGTAAGCCGAGATCTTTCTTTATCGGGGGTTTTTACTAACTATGGTACATACGGAACTGCGGACGCC
>JABDFB010000096.1:351-8164 GCA_013286765.1 Deltaproteobacteria bacterium | reverse complement strand
AGAGTGGCATAAATAATTGTGAGGGTCAGAGCCACCACCAGCAGGACAATAAATCGCGAAAACAGTGCTGATATATTTAATAATCTTTGATGAGTAATGGCCTTAGTAAGGAAAAAGAGATAAACAGATAAGGCCAGGTTTCCTAGAGAAGGAATGACCTTTCCAATCATAGGCACGTGGTCCATAGTGGACATCCCCAAAACAATCAACGCACCTACATATGTGCCTAGATAAATGCCCCTTGCATGTGGCTGTTCCGTTGATACTGCTGCTGGAATGGTATTAGTGTCCTCGCCCTGAAGGGAGGAGTGGCTCAATAAATTATTCCACATGAGACGTGTGATCTGCACCACAATAAATGCGGGCATAAAGTAGATCATTTCCAAAACGCCTCTAAATTTTTCGAGTCCTAAAAGAAGCGCTGCCGAGAGTGCAAAAGCAAAAACCACACTCATCTTCAGAATCCTGCGACTGGCGCTGTCCGAGAGTCTCATCATTACATGCAGCATCGCTAGACTGCCCGGGGCCAGCAGAATATTGAAAAAGAGATGCATCTTGTAATATCCCGCTCCAGGCCATATTCGGTTTAGAAAAAAGGCCATCGCCCACCCAGAAATGAGCGTACACACGACAACAAATGATAAATAAAGCTTATTTCGAACGTTTCTCGCCAAAACCGAGAATCCGTAGGCAAAGCTAGTAACCGCTACCAGCAGCGACGATTGTCCCAGGATATCCATTTGCAAATTACTACCAGTGTCCACCTAAAGTTATCAACAATTATTCCGATAGATAGACATGAGCCATCTGCAACGGATCCATCGATCTCGTACGAATCCAGTAGAAATCGCCATATTTTCAATAGTTACGTTAGTATTATTCCATTCACTCTATACGTTGTTCTATGACGATAAACCTTTCTACCATGCGAGCTTGGCTCAAGCGATTGCCGCCCAGCAAACGGACCAGGTACAGCGAGAACCGGCTTCTTCACAAGCTCCGGCACTCTTAGAAGTGAAGATCGATTGTGAAACACCCGTTAAAATAGAGTCTACCTCTGCTAACGGCGTCAAAATCAGTGGCCCCCTCTGTGGAACAGACTTGGAAGAATCCGGGAATAAATTAGCCGAAACAAATATTGTTAACGCGACAAATCATTTTAGTGCCACTGTCTTCACTGACACAGAGTTGGGCAAGTTTTCGACAGACTATATTCCACTCACCGTAGGCAATAATGTTCTCAAAATGAATTTCAAATACGCTAGCGGTGAACACTTCGATAACGAATTCGTCGTCACAAAGAACTGAACTCGCCTAAGCTCGATGACGCGCTTACTCCGAAAGCTGGTTAAAGCCTTTCCCCATCTTTTCTTCAAAAAGGGATCTCAGCTTTCGGTGCTCTTCCTCTAGCTTTTCAAGGGCTGTTTTAAGATTCAATACCGACTCTGGCAGTGTGCCACTAGTCATTAAGTGATTAATCGCCCTCTGCACAGCGCGTGTGATTCGCCCATCGTTCTCTTTTTGAGCAATTCTTGAAAGAATCGGAATCGCTTCCTCACATTCCGAGTCTTCCAGCGCAGGAACCAGCTGAAATCTCAATCGAAAGTTGTCTTCTTCCGCAAGGTAGCTCAGGACATCCAGAATTTTGACCTTTTCGTTCGGTTTTGCCGACTTGAGAATACTCCCAAGGGCCCGCACAGCGGCACCTCGCGCGTCGGTGTCGTGACCGCGTTTTGTCCATTCGATAAGTGTTTCCAGCGCTTTAGGTCGATCTCCGCTTTCTACTCCCGGTAGTTCGGAGAGAGCTCTCAATGTCGCCGCCCGAATCACCTGTCGATAGCTGTTTTTTTCAAGCTGTTGGTGTAAGAAATCTTCGACTGATTTGATATCAGTGAGTCGATGATTGTCCCACGGCTTCATTTTTGAACTTGCCCAGGCATAGGTTGCGTCTGCTTCCACAAAATAGCTAGGATCGCCTTCTGCAAAAGTCTTAAGAGCAGCGGCCGAGGGCTCATCTTTAAAGGCTCCTAGAGCCGATACAATGCCACGGCGTCCTTTAGGGTTATTTGAAATTTTGAGAGCGCGTACGAGTGCATCTCGTGCCTGATCCGTTCGAATCGACGAAAGTACTCTCGCCGCTTCCACCTGAACGCCCCAGAACGCATCTGCCGTGAGAACTTTCTCAAGGACATTAATTAATTCAGAATCAGCTGTTTTACCGATTTCTCGCCCAAGTTCCTGGGCAGCTTCAATTCGCCCCATACAGTCGGAATCTTTCGTGAGCTGATAGAGCAGCATTTCCTTCGGTCGCGGAAATTTAAGTGTTTTTGGAATCGTAAAATCGCGATCAAATCGTACCATCACAGGCCGACTTGGAGACGGCAGAAAGACACGTTCCCTGGCATCCCCCACGTCGATTGTATTTTTGATACGTTCTCCATTTTCTAGAGTCATTTCAATCGAAAGTGGCAGATGGAAAAGCGAAGTCGTAACTCCGTCTTTGGTGACACTGGGCTGTCCACCCGTTTGCTTCTGTTCAATAACCCACTCTGTCAATTTTTTATCTTCATGCCATTGATAAGAGACTTCGAACTCTGGATAGCCCGCGTTGAACACCCATTCGTCAAAAACGCGTCGGAGGTTTTTCCCGGTGGCTTCCTCAATCGCTCGAATTAAATCCAAAGTTTCAACCGTTTGACCGTGATGTCGAACCAAATAGAGCTGAACTGACTTCCAGAAATCGGCCTCTCCTAAAATTGATCGAATAAGATTCAGGACCAGCCCCCCCTTTTGATAAAGATGGGTGTCGAATAAATCAATCGGTTCTATATAAGTGTTAAATACAATCGGCCGACGGTATTTATGCTGATCGTCATCAAGATATTCTTTCCAATCTTGATACGAATAGTACTTTGCTTCCTCAAAACCGCCATCAGGACCGGATTTGCATTCAACCCAGACCCTTTCCATAAAAGTTGCAAACCCTTCATTGAGCCACCCATGCGACCAGTCGCGGCAAGTCAATAAATTGCCAAACCATTGATGGGCGAGCTCATGAGCGACTAAAGGGTCACTCGTATAGTCGAGATGTGTTCGTTCATCATGCAGGGTCAAATCCGTTTGCGTGGTGGCTGACGTATTTTCCATGCCGCCAAAGATAAAATCTTGGACTGCCACCTGACTATATTTCTCATAGGGATACCGCACTCCTGTTTTTTCTTCGAATGCGGTGACCATCTTGGCGGTATTTTCAAACGAACGTTTTCCGTCCGCTTCACGCCCCTTAGGAACATAATACTGAACCTTTAATCCATGAGGCCCGGTATCTGCCCATTCTGAGAACTCACCCACCACTAAACTCACCAAGTAGGTGACATGAGGGGTTCCTAGACGATAGTGAAATTGAACACCGTCCGCCTGGTCGGTTTTTGAAATTAAAGCGCCATTGGAAATCGCCGTAAAACCCTTTGGCACACGCACACTCACTTCGGTGGTAGCTTTCTGATTCGGATAATCAAACGTCGGAAACCAGAAACGACTGTCCTCATCCTGTCCCTGTGTCCACGCTTGATAAAGCTTACTTGGATAATCTGAGTCTGGCCCAACAAAATAGATTCCCCGACGCGGGTTTTTGAGCTGGTACTTAACTGAAAACTCAATGGTTGATCCAGGTTCGAAGGTTCGATTCAACTCAATATGGAGAAAATTACCTTCAACAAAAAACTTCGCTTTCTCCATTCCAATTTTCACATCTAGAATATCCAGATCTACTTGATCGAGCTTGATCCATTTTAAATGGGAGGCCACCACCTTTGCTCGATGGGTGATAGTTCCTTCGAGTTTTTTCTTTTTAGGATCAACACTAAGATCCAGCGCAATATGATCCAATTTCACTGGACGATCTGGAGCATAGTGCGGCGAAGCTCCAGTTACCGCAAACGGCCTGCGCTCCTTCATGCGTTGAGTTTTTTTCCAAGCGTTTTCACAGAACCGACAAACAGTTTTTGAGTGCATAGTCGCCAACGTACCAAAGAATAATTTGCTGAACAACCATCGCGCGTAGGACTTTTGCAACCACAAGTCACGCTGAAACAAAATGGTAGTTGATTAGTTTAGTACGGTATAAGTTATTAATATTAAAAGAAAATTTAAAGTCGGCAAAAAATGCACCGATGAGTTGTTTGTAAGTTAGCAATGGATCGTAACTTACTAAGTCACGGAGGAAAAATGTTGAAAAACCGAGGAGGATAGTAAAATGGGTTTGCGTATCATGACCAATTTGCAGTCGCTCGCTGCACAAAGGCACTTAAATACAAATTTTGAGCATCAGAAAACATCTTTGGAGCATCTTGCTTCAGGATCAAGAATTAACAAGGCCGGTGACGATGCTGCCGGACTTGCAATCAGTGAAAGATTAAAATCTGAAATTCGAAGCTTAAGACAAGCTAGCCGAAATACAAACGACGGCGTGTCGTTGATTCAGGTTGCTGAAGGCGGTCTCTCCGAAATCGGCAATATTCTGACCAGGCTTCGTGAGCTTTCCATCCAAGGTGCTTCCGATACCATCGGAAACCAGGAGCGAGGCTTCATCGATAAAGAAGTTCAACAGCTCAAGTCTGAAATCGATCGAATCTCGACGATTACTGAATATAACGGTACCAAGCTATTAGACGGATCAAGCACCGTGCTTGAAATTCAAGTCGGTACTCACAACAATCCGCTGCAAGACCGTCTTATGTATGATCCACAATCACTAGCAGTAACTTTAAACACGCTTGGCTTGAACGACATTAGTACAATAACCAAAGAGAATGCTCAGCAGAATCTCGACCAAATCGATACTGCGATGAACCATGTCAACGGTAACAGATCTACTATCGGCGCTCTGCAAAACCGCATGCAGTCCACGATCTCTAACTTGAATATCTATAGAGAAAACTTGGAAGCTGCTAATAGCCGTATACGCGACGCAGACGTTGCTGACGACTCCAGCGAACTTGTGAAGAACAATATTCTGTCACAAGCCAGCGTTGCAGTCTTAGCCCAAGCAAATGCATCGCAACAGCTTGCCCTCAAGCTTCTCGGATAAGTAGATTATCCGACAGCTGAAACGGCAGCTCTCTAAGGGCCGAATGCTCGTCAGCTCTCTGCACAGAGCGACGGCACCTTCAGGAAAGCAGCTGTTCTTGAGCTAGCGAGTAAGGTAAAAGATAAGTCAGATACGCGAGCAAGCGGGAAATCTCATGGAAATGAGGTTCCCGCTTGTTTCATTTTAGGAATCGCATTATAAGAAGTGCCTATGGAAAACGTCGAAGCTTATTGTGTAAAGTGTAAAGCAAAACGCCCTATGAAAGACAGCCAAGAAGTTACTATGAAAAATGGCCGTAAAGCCATGCAGGGCAAGTGTGAAACGTGCGGAACCGGGATGTACAAGATATTAGCAAAGAAGTAACTACGGGAGTCTTGGGGCAGAAATCGTTTCTCCCTGTTAGCCACCCAGATTATAAATACCCGACCTCTCCAAATCCATATTGGGGTAAACTCCAAGAATCAAGTGATTTAGTTTATTCAGATAACAAGACCGAACATAATAGAGGTCAGTGGCTATCTCGTTTTTCTAGCAATGCGTTAGGGCAAATCCCTTCGCCAGAACTCCACGTCGAAATCGGGTGTAATGCCGGGCATGTCATTGTGGAGTGGGCGGCAGCCAACCCAAAAGGGCTTTATCTCGGAATTGATTGGAAATTTAAGGCCATTTATCGGGGTGCTGAAAAAGCAAGAAAACGGCATTTAGAAAACTTGCTATTTCTGAGGGCCTACGCAGAACGCTTGGAATTTATCTTTGGTCCTGCCGAAATCGACCATCTTTATTTATTTTTCCCAGACCCTTGGCCAAAGAAGGCCCACTGGAAACACCGTTTTGTTACGACAGAACGCCTCAAGAACCTGGCTTCCCTCGTGAAACCGGGAGGAACGTTCGAAATTAAGACGGACCATCCCGAATACTTTGAATGGATGTTAGAGGCTCTCAGTCCCTGTGAATCCCTTTGGGAAACGCTTTCAGTTTCTCGAAACTTGCATGAAGGGAATCCTCTCGCCCATCAGCTCACCATGCCTGCAGTGACCCTTTTCGAACGGATCTTTATAAAAGAGGGCAAACCTGTACATAGAATTCTTCTAAAACGCAGGGCAAATAGCTAAAGGTGAAGAAAATAGAAAGCATCTCGGGGCATATCCAACCAACCATTGTCCATCATCGGAATGAGCAGACTTGCACATACCAACCACGGAACAAATTCAAATTCCGACGGTGCGACAGGTCTTATTTTAGTCTGATCGCCAAATGTATAGAAAACATCGCAATTCACATGACCCGCGTTCTTCAGATCAGAAGAGCACGTGATTTTCAAAGCCGATAATGATCTTCCATCCAGCTCTCCAAGTCCATCAGATCCCGAAGGCACGCTAATCACTGCCTCGATTTCTTCTCTCGTATTATCTGAGGTGTTTGAAACTTCAGAAAATACACTTTCTTGGGTACCAAAGTCTCCTAGGAATATCTTTTGAAACCGGCCTCCAGGTGAGAGTGTGAAAAAAAATTCAATCGGAGTATCTGGAATAACGAACAAAAATAAGTCATTAGGTTCATTCGCCGAACAAAAAGCACCGATAGGCCCAAGTCGCCTCGAAAGAGATCCATCACTAGAAATAGTCGCTTGAGACGTGTTTGAAGCGAGAGGAGCCGCATTCAATGCTACGGGATAGAGCAAGCTAGATACTGCCAAAATGCCAATAAACTTCACCAAAACCATCTACCAATTCCTAACATTGGCTTAGGTCTTTTTCTATAGCAATTTTTATACTATCTATTATTTAATTATAATAATTTAATTTTATTTCTTATTTTGGCAACTTCCGCTGTTTGGAGTTAGTTCAGAATTTCCGCGATTTCGGCCATTACGCCAAAAATCGTCTCTAGCTCCTTCTTACTTACACAATACGGTGGCAAGGAATACAGTGTACTTCCTAAGGGCCTGAGCAGCACTCCCTTATCCAATGCCAAATCCATCACCCGCTTCGAGTGCCCTGAAAAGTAATTGCCCACATTTTTCAGATCGACCGCCCCTATCACCCCAATGCTGCGAGCTGCAGCCACATTTGGATGGGACTCTAACTTCTTAATCGCATCACATGTCACCGACGAAATCATCGCGATCTGCTTTTGACATTCCTCCGAGTGAAGTAACTTCCACGACTCGAGTGCTGCTGCGCACGCAATCGGATTTGCGGTATAGGAGTGCCCGTGCAAAAAGGCAGTCCGAATTTCCTTCGACAAAAAGCCTTCAAAAATCTGCTCCGTCGTCAGCGTTACTGCCAGAGGCAAGACCCCTCCTGTAATTCCTTTTGCTATACAGAGAAGGTCTGGCTTCACTTTCGTATGTTCGATAGCGAAGCACTTCCCCGTTCTGAAGAATCCAGTAAAAATCTCATCTGCAATCGTTAAAATTCCTTCTTCTTTGCAGATTTCCACGGCTCTGTTTATAAATTCAGCAGAATGCAGTTTCATGCCCGATACACCCTGCAAAATCGGCTCAAAAATAAAAGCTGCATACGATTGCGCATTCTCTCGTACCAGCGTCTCAAAACGCTCGATATCGCCAGGCTGTACAAAATCTACCTTTGGAAGTAATTTTCTGAAAGGCTCGTTAAATCCACTCGGCTCAGAAACGGCCATCGCACCTAAAGTATCCCCATGATAAGAGTCGTTCAGCGCTAAGAATCGATCACGCTTCTTTTCGCCTCTATTCACGTA
>JABDFB010000096.1:0-341 GCA_013286765.1 Deltaproteobacteria bacterium | reverse complement strand
ACGCCATCTTCAGAGCTATTTCGACGGCTGTGGATCCATTGTCTGAATAAAAAGCACGCGCCAGACCCGCATTTTTAATTGCAGGATAATTTAAAAGCACATCCGCTAACTCAACGGCAGGTTGATGCGTAAACCCGGCAAAAATTACGTGGTCCAATTTAGAGGCCTGACGCGAAATGGCCTTCACAATCTCGGGATGACAATGACCGTGAATATTCACGTACCACGATGAAATTCCGTCGAGGACTTTTCTTCCATCTGCCAGATGTATATATGCACCCTCTGCTGATGCGACTGGCAGAGTCGTCGGAAAAAGCCCATGCTGTGAAAATGGATGCCAA
>JABDFB010000095.1:87-8298 GCA_013286765.1 Deltaproteobacteria bacterium | reverse complement strand
AGTCCCCACAATACAAGCCTTACGAAACTCGTTCATTGTGGATGGGGGTATCTACGTCGGAACCACCCAATTACGATTGGAATGCGAAATGGCAACTCTTTGAAAAACCCCCGACACTTCGAGAAGCAACGGTTGGTGTAACAAAGGAAGGAACGGGTGCTAGTAAACTAGAGAATGGACGCTATATTCTGGTCCTTAATTATCAGGAACAGAAGCGATTTGGAGATATCTGGGTGGGACGTTATTGTTCGACGGTGCAGCCGTTCTTTGTCCGTTAGGTGGCATCCTTTGGCTTGATACTTCTTCAGATTTTGCTCGGCCATCCTCATGTACTACGTGTACACTCCGGTGGCCTTGCAAAATCTTCCTTGTCTCAAGCCAAAATCTGCTCACCTAACAGGTGCAGTGTTAGTACTTTTCCTATTTCTTTTTGCTCTTACTCTTCCCCACGCGCTCTTTCTTCTTCGTCGGCTTTTTCAAAAACTCTCTGGCAAAACTCTTCACTCTATTCGCATCTAGCGGAGCTCCAGCTTGCCCCCCCTGCCGCAGGGCGGAGCTGACGATGATTCCATCGACCAACGGAGCAATTTCGCTGATATTTTCGAGATTGGCACCACTACCGATAAACAATGGAATTTCATGTGCTCTCGCAATCTGACTTGCTTTTTCAAGAATAGAAATCTCGATCATGCGCCCAGTCGTTGCACCTGAAACAATGACCGCGTCCGCCAGTGCCCGCAACGCAGCCTCTTCGACAGCAAGCGCGATTTTCTTCGATGAAAGCGTGACTGCATGTTTGACATGCACGTCAGCGAAAATCATTACATGGGCATGGAGTCTTGCTCGCTCGCGGAGCAATTCGGCAGCGTTCCCTTCAATCATTCCCTGATCTGACGCCGCCACCCCGCTCAATACGTTGACGCGAATAAAATCACAGCCCGTTACAGCGGCCACGGCCAAGGCTGAACGCGCGTCGTTTCTAAGAATATTAATACCCAGCGGCACTTTAACCGCTTCGCGTACCGCCGCGGCGATGACAGCCATACTCGCCGTGGTTTCGGGTGGCACCTGATTTTTGAAAAAAGGAATATCACCGAAATTTTCTAGAATAATGGATTGAAATCCTGCACTGACCATCATCTGGGCTTCTTTTACCGCAAGTAAACCCGCATGATGTAAAAGATCGGAGCAATGCTCACCGTGTGAAAGGGGGGAACCAGCCAAGGGAGGTAAATGAATAACTCCTACGAGACTGGGTAATTTTGGTACTGCCATACTTTCCTCTCTGATTTTTTAGGTCTATGTTTCGTTCTGACCTTCGCGTCAAATCGCAATTTTTTAGCTCTTCTTGTTTCCAAGACCTCGCCAAAATTTTCCGAACTTATTGGTGCCGGCTTCTTTGTCCGTGCTCGTTTGTACATTGTCGTCTGTGTTTTTTTGATTCACGTCTGGAACAGGCAATTCAGCTGAAGAGGCAGACTGCATCCCTAGCAACGCGTCAGCCTGCTCTTTTGAAATGACTCCCGATTTGGCAGCCTGCATTACCAGATTTTTTGCTTGGTCAACAGACATAGAATCTGTTTTTGACACTAAATCTGTTTTCTCGGCTGCTCCACTGCCGCTTTCGACATCTTCGACGCCGGCCGCTAAATTTTCAGAACCTTCTGGACCGGCCGCACCCAATGCGCTTCCGAAAGATTCCATCATGTTCTTAAAATCCGGAGGCAGCGTTTTTTCAAAAGCCTCCGCTTCTGACGCGACGTCCTGTCCGCTCATTGCTCTCTGCATAATCGATTGCAGTCTCTGGAGCTGGCCTTTAGGTAGTCTCTGAATTGCCTGTGACATTTGCATCATCATCTGCGGGTCAAAATTCTCCATCATCTTGGGATCCATACCCCCGAATCCTGCCCCACCGGACGGATCAAACGCAGCCGGATTAAACTTGGGTGTTGAAAGTTTAGGAGCTGCAGCAACCCCACAGCATCGTTTATATTTTTTGCCACTACCGCAGGGGCAAGGTTCGTTTCTGCCAATTGTTGAGTTTTGCGTCATATCTGGTTGCTTTTATCAAGCTTGGCGTTGAAAATCTACGGTGTTTACGGCAGTCTGGAGAAGTGACACTAAACCGTCGGGTTTTGACCATCGCGCTCCTTCTCTTCTGCCTGAGTTTGATTCTGTTTCTAATCAATATTCAGTTTCCACGCAGCCTCGATTTCGATGAATTCCACTATATTCCTGCGGCCAAGCAACTTTTGGAGAGCAACGCGGTTCAAAACACCGAACACCCGCCTCTAGCAAAGATGTTGATGTCCCTCGGACTTCTAGTATTTGGGGACATACCGTTTGGCTGGCGATTTATGAGCGCCGTTTTTGGCGCGTTCACTCTGGTAGGAATGTATTTTTTCGGGCTCACCCTCTTTCGTGATGAAAAACCTGCTCTTTGGGCGGTGTTACTCACCCTCGTGAATAACCTACTCTACGTTCAATCGCGAATCGCGATGTTGGATACGTATATGTTTGCCTTTCTCATCTGGGCGATGGTGGCATTTTGTACAACGTGGGAAAAAGACCTCAAAGTTCGCACCCAACGCCGTCGTCTCGCCGCAACCGGAGTGTTCCTAGGCCTCGCTATCGCATGTAAATGGTTTGGAGTAGTTCCGTGGTTTTCAATGATCTTCTTAGTGGCATGGATAAAGCTTTTCCAGGTTTGGAAGGTTCAATTCAATGACCATCACAACAAGAGCCATAACACCAGGAGCTATAAAAATGACGAGTGGTATTTACCATTACTATGGAAGGATATTCGGTTTGGAGATTGGTTAATGTCTCTAGGAGTTCTTCCACTAGCGACTTACTCGTTTGTCTTTTTCCTCTATTCCCTGCTCACTAACCAAGGGTTCTCGCTCGATTGGCTTGTTCAATCGCAAATCAATATGTGGAATGCGCAACAACGGGTGGTTAGTTTTCATCCGTACATGAGTCAGTGGTTTCAATGGCCGCTACTGAATCGTCCCATCTGGTACGCGTTCGATCGCGAAGGCTTGGGTCAGGCATTTGTGCGTGGCGTGCTACTCCTTGGAAATCCTCTGGTAATGTGGTCTGGGGTTTTGGCGATCCTGATCTGTCTAAGAGACGTGATTTTAAAACGGGATCGAGTGGCTTTTTTGATTGCGTTTTTTTACTGCAGCTTTTTTCTCTGTTGGCCGTTTATTCCAAGACGCGTTACATTTTATTACTATTATTACCCCTCCGGAATGTTGCTTAGTTTAGCGCTGGCTTACGCATTCTTCAGAGATAAGAACGAACTATCGAATCGAGCGAAATGGGTTTTTCTAGGCGTTGCAACCCTGCTTTTTATTTATTTCTTCCCACTGCTCGCTGCGCTCAAGATTCCGGCGGAGTCATTTCGGCGATGGATGTGGTTCCAGAGTTGGATCTAGAATGCGCTTCAGCGCCCTCGGCACTATTTCGAGCATTCAGCAAAGGCATATAGGAACGGAAAGCATAAGTCGTCTTCAGACCTAGTCGATCTTGAATATGATTCTGCGGCAAACCCTGCTCGAACCAACTCAATATCACGGAATGGCGAAACGTTCGGGGGGTAAGTTGCGGAAAACCTAGTTTCGGTCCGTAGAATTTTACAACCATCTCCACCCCTCGCGGCGAGAGTGGGCCACCCAAAGCCCCAAATTTATTATATCCTAGAAACAGATAGGTCCCTGAATTCCGGGAGTTCTCTAGTCGGGCCTTTAGTACTTCTATTGCTTCGTAGAGAGGAACCGACACAGGCACTGTTCGAGCGAATTTCCCCGGAATCCGCACCGATACCTTCGTCAAATCCTCCGCTTGTATCCAGTCCTCAAAACGCAGCTGCGTCACTTCGCTTACCAGACAACCCGTTTCCGCGAGAGTCCAAAGGAGAACTCGATTTCGAGCGTCTAATACTGTTTCTGACGGGAGCTGTTGAATGAGCTCAATGAGACTATGATAGGAAACAGTATACGGAATACGTTCGATCTTATGAGGCGCGGGCGCTTTTCGCGCCATTTCTGGACTGATTTTCTTGCGCTTCGCCAGGTAACTCAAAAATTGAGTAACGGTCAGGAGTTTTCGGCGGCGTGTATTGGTCTTAAGGCCTTTTCCTTTGAGGTGATTTCGGTACCGCTCCACATCCGCCTGACTGACTTGTTCGAAACAAAGCCCTATATTAGCGGGCTGACTTTGCTTTAAGAAAGTCTCAAAAGCCAAGAGATCTAAACGATAATTCTTAATGGTATGAATGGACTTATGCGTACCTTCGAGATACCCAATAAAACTTTTCAGTGCGTAGGAAAACCCACTTTGAGCTGCTTCTTTCTTTGCTGTCTTCGTTGCCATTGATACTCCCAATCGATACCTTCACCATAACGTAAAACCGCCGAATCTTCTGAAATTTTCCGATCGGCCATCCCGGCTGCTAGTGGTGGGCATAGTCTTTCGAGAGAGCGGACTTCGTGTCCTTCGCAGCAGTCGCCATCCTGGCTGCTGCGAATCTCTCAAAAGACTATGCCCACCACTAGCAGCAGGTAGCCCGTTCATGACGTGGTACCTATCCAAAGTTGCGAAGGCGTCCGATGCCTCGCGAGAACTCAATATTCATGACCCCAAATGCCTTCTTAAGAAAGAAGCGTGCCGGTGCTTAGGGTTAACCTACGCTAACTTCTCACGCCAATTCAAAAGGTACTTTGGCGGCCACGGCCGCCGCTTCTTTATAATGAAAGTACCTCCAGTGCGCCGTAAGGAGGCACTCCGGGGCGTCAGGCAGAGACTCTGGCTTCACGAGATTCACGACAGCCATGGATGGCGGGAGTCGTGAAGGATAGGATGTCCGCTCTCGTGAAGCCAGAGTCTCTGCCTGACGCCCCCCGGAGTACCGAGATGTTGACACCCGTGCTCAACCAAGGTAACCCTATTCTTCTAGCATGCTGGAATTCCTGCAACATCTCATTAACGGCCTCTCGTATGGAAGTATCTATGCGCTCATTGCCCTAGGCTATACCTTGGTTTTTGGGATCTTAGGCCTGATTAATTTTGCGCATGGTGATATCTACATGCTTGGAGCTTTTATAGGCTTCTATACGGCAAAGCACTTTCACTTTGGTACAGAATCGTCCTTCCTGGGTCTTCTTATAACCCTAGCGGTGGCAATGGTAGGAACTGCCATGGTAGGATTTTGCATGGAACGCCTCGCGTACCGACCACTGAGGCACGCGCCACGCATCAATGTTCTGATCACTGCCGTCGGTGTTTCCCTTTTTTTACAATTTTCCGGGCAGCTTCTATTTGGCGCCGACCCAAAGTTTTTTCCAGAGATTTATACACCTAGCTGGCAACCTAAACTGGACGGTCTGGGGGGCGAGTTAAAAGTCAATGCACTCCAAGGTGTGGTTTTTATTATTTCCATTATTCTCATGCTAGCGCTCCAATGGATTGTCTTCAAAACGCGGTTCGGCCGCGCGATGCGCGCAGTCAGTTTTTCTCACGAAGTTGCCAGTCTAATGGGAATTCCCACAAACGCGGTGATTTCCATTACGTTCATGATGGGATCAGCACTTGCTGGTGCAGCGGGAGTGTTAGTCGGATTAGTATATCCTAAGATTGATCCACTCATGGGTGTAATGCCTGGTTTAAAAGCGTTTATTGCGGCCGTCTTAGGCGGCATCGGAAATATTCCTGGCGCAGTAGTAGGATCCCTTATCTTGGGCCTATCAGAGGAATTCTTGGTAGGCTACTGGTCCTCGAGCTACCGAGATGCGTTGGCTTTTGGTCTTTTAATTCTTGTTTTATTGATTAAACCGACCGGTCTATTCGGCAGTAAATCTGTGGAAAAACTATGAATCTATCTGGACGCCCTATCCTAGCAAACTGGCCTTGGCTCCTCGGACTGGTTCTGAGTTGGATAGCTCAAGGGACTTTTATAGATCAAATCGACCCTTATTTTCTCACTATTGTGATCTATATCGGGATCAATATAATTTTGGCGGCAAGTCTGAATTTGGTTACAGGATTTACGGGACAATTTTCGTTAGGCCACGCAGGATTTATGTCCATTGGCGGCTATTTATCGGCCTATCTGACACTTAGCTGCCAGACGGCATATCCGCACTGGTTTACAAATCCAGGCTTGAGTGCAGCTCTGTTCTTAGGTCTGTTGCTAATCGGCGGAGTGTTTTCAGGTCTCGCCGGTTTTTTAGTAGGCTTGCCATCTTTGCGTTTGAAAGGCGATTATTTAGCTATTGTTACACTAGGCTTTGGCGAAATGATCCGGGTGATTGTTCTGAATATTCAGGCGGTAGGCGGTGCACGCGGTCTTCCGAATATTCCCGCTCTAACAAATTTTGGGTGGACAGCGACGTTTCTGATCCTCACATTATTTGTGATTTGGCGTTTAGTGAAGTCTCCGTACGGAAGAGAATTCCTGGCGGTACGCGAAGACGAAGTGGCAGCGGAGGCCATGGGGGTTCCCACTACCCGCGCAAAAGTTCGCGCTTTTGTAATCGGAGCTTTTTTTGCTGGAATCGCAGGCGGATTATTTGCACATTACTTAAGGTATCTCAACCCCCAGACTTTTGACTTTAATCGAAGTTTTGAAATTATTATTATGGTGGTCCTAGGCGGGATGGGCAGTGTCAGCGGATCTGTCATTGCGGCGATTCTATTGACCGGACTTCATGAGGCACTTCGGCCGCTTCAGGAGATTACACGGGTTGATTTAAGAATGGTAATCTACTCGCTACTTTTGATTTTCATGATGCTGCTCCGACCGACCGGATTACTGGGACGACACGAGCTCAGCTATTACCTTCGCAAACTCAAGACAGGAGCACGGGGGCCTCGGTCATGAAACCTGCGAACACTGGCGCCAAATCTGTGCTAGAGATTCAGGGTCTCACCAAGGAATTTGGTGGTCTTAAAGCAGTTTCGGATTTGAATTTCTCTCTTCCCGAAAGAGGTATTGTCGGTTTGATTGGTCCCAATGGTGCTGGAAAAACCACTGTCTTTAATCTTCTCACTGGAATTTATCAGCCCACACGCGGAAGAATTCTTGCCTTTGATCACGATCTCCGAGGACTCAAAACGCATCAAATCACTCGTCAAGGCGTGGCTAGAACATTTCAACATAACCGCCTCTTCAAAAACCTAACGGTCGAAGAAAACGTCTTGGTAAGCCTCGATCAAGACAACCATCTCAAACACGGGCTCATCTTGTCTATTCTCAGAACCAAAGCCGCAAATGAACGTGAGAATTCTTTGCGCACCGAGGCTTTGAGGCTTTTGAAGCTCTTTCGGCTTGATTCGGCCAAAGATTCCCTCGCAAAAAATCTCGCTTATGGAGATCAAAGACGTCTAGAGATTATACGAGCTCTTGCTACGGGAGCAAAAATCTTATTGCTCGATGAACCAGCAGCTGGACTTAACCATTCTGAGACCAAGTCCCTCATGCAAACGATTCAGCATATTCGCGATCAGTTTGGAATTACCATTCTACTCATCGAACACGATATGAAACTTGTCATGGGAATTTGTGAGCAAATTATTGTATTAGATTACGGTGTAAAAATTGCTGAAGGCACACCGACTGAGATTCAAAATAATCCTCAGGTGATTGAAGCCTATCTTGGAAAGGCCTCCCGCAATGACTGACCTCAAATCGGAATGGAAACCAGGAATTCGACCTGAGCTTAAAATCGACCAACTCACTGTTGCGTATCAAGAAGTCACTGCACTTAAGTCTCTCAGCTTTGAACTTACAGCCGGAGAAATAGTTGCGGTCATCGGCGCCAACGGCGCAGGCAAGACCTCGACATTGCGCGCCATCTCTGGGTTGATTAAACCCAAATCCGGTAAGATTTTTTTTCAAGGTGAGGAAATCTCAAAACTCCCCGCACACTTATTAGTAAGAAAAGGTATTTCGCATGTCCCGGAAGGTCGGGGCATTTTTTTGAATCTCACGGTCGCGGAAAACCTGGATTTAGGTGTTTTTTCTGGCAAGATTCGAAGCCGGGCCCAACTCGCTATGGAGTTGGAAGAAGTCTTCGCCCTTTTTCCACGCCTTAAAGAACGACGCAAGCAAAATGCCGGAACTCTATCCGGCGGGGAACAGCAGATGTTGGCCATCGGAAGAGCTCTTCTCGCGCACCCAAAACTCCTCTTGCTTGACGAACCAAGCTT
>JABDFB010000095.1:0-77 GCA_013286765.1 Deltaproteobacteria bacterium | reverse complement strand
CCTGCCTAATTGCGTCGGATTGAAGCAAGTCTTTGGCAGGTCCTTGTGCTACTAACGTCCCTGTTTCTAATACCAAG
>JABDFB010000094.1 GCA_013286765.1 Deltaproteobacteria bacterium | reverse complement strand
ATAATCTGACTATCATCTATGAAATCGCCACCTTCCCCGCATCTGAGTGTTACGATTATTACCTTGAACGAGGAGCATAACATCGCACAAGCGATTCAGAGTGTCCAATGGGCGGACGAGGTTATTGTTGTGGATTCGGGCAGTTCAGATAGAACGGCTGAGATTGCACAAAAAATGGGGGCTCGCGTTTTTCATCAGCCCTGGTTAGGGTATGGGCAACAAAAAAACTTTGCGCACAAACAGGCCATGCATGACTGGGTTCTCAATATTGATGCCGATGAGCGGGTAACTCCAGAACTGGAACGGGAGATTCGACATTCCGTACGCCAGGTGGATTCAGAGAAACTCGATATTTGCGGTTTTGATGTTCCCAGAAAAACTTTTTATATGGGAAAATGGATTCGGCACGGAGGGTGGTACCCAAATAGGCTCGTCCGGCTCGTTAAACGCGGAGCTGCTGCTTGGTCTGAACCGCAGGTGCATGAACAACTCTTAGTCAAAGGTAGGACTGATAGTTTGAAAGAGCCACTTTATCACGAAGCTTTTCATAGCATTGAGGATCAAGTACTCACTAATTTAAAATTCGCAAAGCTGGGCTCTGCCGAATTGCGAGCTAATCTAGAAGCAAAAGGGCGCACGGCAAGTATTTTTTTAATGATTTTCAAACCATTAGGAAAATTTGCTGAAACGTATTTCCTCAAACGCGGTTTTTTGGACGGCCTGGCGGGGTTTATTATCTCTGTCAACGCAGCATATAGTATGTTTTTAAAGTACGCTTTTTTGTTTGAAGATCGAATTAGGGTTAGGGGCAAGGAAAAAATCTAAACGTGAAGATCTTAATTATCGACAACACCATGGAACCCAAGTCCTTTGGATCGCCAGAGCTCTGTCGAATTGCACGACAGGAAGGCGATTCAACGGTTTACGTACGCCGCGCGCCGGAAGGCGATTTGCCAGACGACCCTAAGGCTTTCGATCGAGTAATTGTGTCCGGGTCTATTACCTCCTGTCTTTCGCTTGATCCGTGGATCGATTCACTGTTAGCATTTATTCGAAAAACGATTAACGAAAGAGTTCCGTATTTGGGTGTTTGTTTTGGACATCAAATGTTAGCACGAGCTCTGGGCGAAAGAGAACTTCTTAGAAAAGCAAAATCGCCCGAATTTGGCTGGACCAAAATAAAAGTAACCCATCAATCGCCGATTTTTCACCAAATGCCTTCGGAATTTCATACGTTTTCGTCTCATTATGAAGAAGTAGCGACTTTGCCCCGATCTTTCACCAAACTAGCGGAATCGGATCAATGCGCTATCCAAGCCTGCCAGTTGGAAGGCTATCCCGCCTTTGGAATCCAATTTCATCCGGAGAAAACGGATCAGGAAGGCGAGGAGATACTTAAACAAAAGATGAAAAAAGGGCCGGATGTTCCTTTATTAAATATTGGAAAAGGCAGTCAGCTCTATGATGGGCGGATTGCTCAAACGCTGATGAGGAATTTTCTTCAAAATGAATAAAGTAAATACAGAGACTCGTGCTAATTCCGCCTTGCGTGGGCGGGTCATTCTATTGGTTAAATTATCGGCAGTTGGGCTGCTACTCTATTTTTTAGCGTCAAAAGGCTTTCTATCGCTCAAAGCCACACAGCAGGCCTTTACACGACTAGATCGAATTCTCCCTGCCATAGGAGCCCTAATTGTTGCTACAGTACTAGGAATTATTCGTTGGCAACTTCTACTTCGAGCACAGAATATCCGTTTGTCTTGGAAGCAAGTGGCAGAATTGACCCTAATCGGAAACTTCTTCAATATCGCTTTACCAGGGGCTGTAAGTGGAGACTTTGTTAAAGCCTTTTACATTGGAAAGGAAGTGCCTTCCGCCAAAAGCCGGGCCTTCGGCAGTATTCTCTTTGATCGTGTAGTCGGATTATCAGCGTTGGTCTTTATTTCGGCGAGTGCTTTGCTACTGGGTTTTCGGTCGTTTCTACATTCACCGCTGCTCAAGGCGATTCAAATATTTATGATTATGGCTGCCTCCGCTGTTGCCATCTTTTACAGTTATCTTTTTCTTGTTAAGGAAAAGCACGACCCTCTGCTTTACTTTTTTCATCAAATCGAAAAATCGTTTCCGCGATTTGCGGTGTTTTCTAGAATTTACGAGAGCCTTCGGCATTATCATCACCATCGAATGACGATCGTTTACGTTCTGGGGCTCTCAATCAGCATCCATTTGATGTTTGGTTGGATGTGTTATCAATTTGCATTGGCAATTCAGCCAGGCCCGCTATCTTTACTTTCTGTGTATATTATTGTCCCCTTGGGTTTATTAATTACGGCAGTACCAATTGGACCAGCCGGAATTGGCACCGGTAATGTCGCTTTTCTATATTTTTTCAGCTTATTGAATTACCCTCGTGGTGCAGATGTTTACAGTATGTACGCGGTAGTTTCGATTTCTATGGCCGCAGTTGGTGGACTCGTTTACTTCCGATACAAATCACAAGGAGCAACGGCCGGTTTTAGAGCTGTGCCACTTGAAACGGGTTGAGCCGTTCAGGTCTAGACGCGGCTCTGCACGGCATAAGAATAGCACTCGGTCTCTTCCCCTATGCCACATTTTCAACTGCATCCATTCCAAGCTAAAGCTTTAGAAACGCTCAGTGTTTCACTTCAGAAGCAAACACACGTGCTCTGTGTTGCACCCACTGGGTCTGGAAAAAGTCTTATCTACGAAAAAGCTGCAAAAGAACCGCATAGACGAACCCTTCTCATTACGCCATTGGTTGCTTTAGCAAGGCAACAATTCCGTAAGCTCAAAGAAATGGGCATTCCGGTCACGCTAGGAGCAGGAGGTGGTATCGAAGGCGTTTCACTGGATCCGCCCCCCCAAAAGTCCGGAGCCTGGATTATCAGTCCGGAAACACTCCAATTCGCTGGCAAGAGAAATGCCCTTTCAGAGTGGCAACCGAATTTACTTGTCGTGGATGAGTGCCACTGTCTTTGGGAATGGGGTGAGAATTTTCGTCCCGCTTTCACTCTGATTCCGGAGTTACTAAGTAAGTATTCCATTCCTCATAGTCTTTGGCTGACCGCCACCTTACCCCATGACGCGAGACTTCAGATGAGAACGCTCTTACCTCATCCGGTCACTGAACTAGGGCAGTTTGATCTGCCAGCGAGATTAATTCTCCAAGCCCAACGCATTCCGTGGCGCCTGCGCACGCAAGCTCTGACCGAATGGGTGCGAAAAATCGATGAACCAGGTCTCATTTTTGTTCCGACTCGGGAGTCGACTCAACGAATCGCGAGATTAATCGCGGCTACCGGAAAGCGAGTGATTTCTTATCATGGGGGCCTTTCCGCGGAGGAGCGAAAAAATATTGAACAAATGGTCAGTCAAAACACCGTAGACGTTATAGTCACCACTACCGCCTTTGGAATGGGAATGGATTATCCTCATTTGAATTATGTAGTGCTCTGGCAAACTCCGACTTCGATATTATCTCTCGTTCAGGCGATCGGTCGTGTCGGTCGCAATCCCAACAGGAATAGCCATGCCCTCGTATTGTGGGACTATGATGATTTCAGGCTCTTGGAGTGGACGGTCAAAAATTCTAGTAAACGAAAAAAAGAAATGGAGGATTTGCTGGAATTTCTAAATTCGCCAGGGTGTAGACTCGCAGGCCTCAAGTTCTACTTTGATCGAATCCGAACTTCCTCCCCTCAGACTTGTCTACCGTGCGGTCGCTGTAATTTCTGCCTCAATCGAGTCGGCAAACCGCTGAAAAGCCTCGCTCTCGATCTCCCGTAAGCGATTCAGCTGATATGCGGAAATAGAAGTTTCTCTACCTAGATTCCTAATCACGTCCCGGAGGTGCACATCTTCTTCCGTAACGATTGCCTTCAGCACTCCAGGAAAGCCTGCTTGAGCCAAAAGCGGTTCGTAATCGGGATAAATGAGGTTGGCTCTTTCCTCTAGCATCAGCGTAGTGAGGAGGTAATTCAACCAGGGAACTTCAATTTCCGGAGCAAAGTCGACGGTCTGAATATAGCGTCTTGCTTCCTGACCACATAAAAGATGGTCATCCGAATAGGTTTCTAACTTTCCATCACTCATTTTTAGGGCAACCCGCTTGAGAAGCTGCGCGTGTCTTAACTCCTCCAGCATATGGTTTATCAGACGGTACGTCACCAATGACTCATGCTGACTCTTTAGAATCTTCCGCGCCCCGACGTATTCCAAAAAGCTTAAGGTATTAATAAACCTAGCATTTAGGGCTGGCACTTTGCAGAGTTGAACTAGAATCCCTTTAAAATCCATTCACAACCTCTCATACCCTCTTAGCATAGTCTTGTAGAGGTATCCTTATAAAGGTGTCAGATGATTCTTTCGGAATCACTTCGCGGTGCGTTGAAATGGATGTTAATGCGGGGCCTTCAAAAGAATCTTCGGATATCTTTAAAGTCATCAGATACCTTTAAAATTTCCGCAACTTATGACGACAATATAGATGTGAACGACCTTCCGAACGGGATTGATTGGCCAACCATTGAAAGTATATCTCGACTGATTCATGCTCTGGGCGTGGGGCTCTTCGTAGGGCTCGAACGCGAATGGCGAGGAAAAGAAGCGGGCCTCAGAACGTTCGGTTTTGCAGCTCTTTTGGGCGGTTTAGGCGGGATGACCGGCGATAGTTTTGCGTTGGTGAGTGTAGCCATGCTCGGCGTACTAATCGTCTTCCTGAATGTCCAAGCGCTCCAGGCAAATAAAGGTGTAGAATTGACTACCTCTGCCGCACTGCTGGTGGTCGGTCTGACCGGAGTCCTTTGCGGAAAAGGACACTCCACTATTCCAACTGCGATCGCCGTTATTAGTGCCGGAATGCTAGCCTGGAAAGAGAGAATGGCAGTTTTTAGCCAGAAATTGACTGCTGAAGAGCTCCGTTCCGCCATTCTCTTGGCGATACTTACTTTTGCCATTTATCCAGTTTTGCCTACAACCGCCATTGATCCCTGGCTACTGATAGTTCCAAAAAGCGCGTGGATGACTGTAATGTTGATCGCCGGAATTAGCTTTGTGAACTATACTCTTTGGAAAGTCTTTGGAACTGACGGACTAGAAGTGACCGGATTTTTTGGCGGATTGGTCAATAGTACGATCACTGTCACTGAACTCAGCGTTCGCGCCAGAGAAGCACAAGGACGACTTGATGAAATAGTCTATCGGGGTGTGTTGCTCGCAAGCGCTGCTATGGCTTCTCGAAATGCGCTGATTCTAGCGTTCTTGGCCTTCGGGGCATTCAAAGCATCTGTAATTCCGTTACTATTAATTCTAGTTCCTTGCGGCATACTCGTAACGATAAGCAAATACATGTCGATTCATAATCACGACGAGAAATTTTCTCTTCAACTAACATCACCTTTTTCGCTGCCTTCGACTCTGAAATTCGCGGCCATATTTCTAATCATCCAAGTGATCGGGGGCGTCGCTCAGGATTCTTTTGGAAAATACGGTTTGTATGTGATCAGTATAATCGGCGGATTTGTGTCGAGTGCATCGGCAGTCGCTTCGGCTGGTTCGCTTGCGATCCACGGCAAGGTTTCCTATTCGGTCGCCGGCGTGGCGTCAGTCCTAGCTTCCCTATCTAGCTCGGGTATGACAGCAACGATTGTTTATCGACTTTCTGGGCATGGAAGACTGAGAATCAAAGTGGCTCGAGCGCTACTAACTACTATTCTGTTGGCAATTTTAGGGGCGGTCCTTCAGAAGGAATTGTCCTTTCAGATTCCATTCCTTAATTGATATGGAATGTGTCCGTAACTCCCTCGTAATTATGCAGTTTCCCTGTCAGAGGTTCTTTCCATAATCCCCGTTGAAGCACTCGGTAAGTACCGGAGGGTACATCTCTCGGAATCCGCCAGTGAACTGAAAGAGTAGAGCATGCCACACATCCAAATGATCGATCACGTTTCCAGGTAAAGAGTGTATTCGGATCAGCATCTGAGTCTCGGACGAAGGGTATCCAACCATCTTGCGTCTGTCTTTGTATTTCAAAGTAGTCGCTTTTTTTAAAAAGATTGGGATGCCCACCTCTGAACGAAGCAACCACGGTCCGTTTTTGAGATTGATCCCTAAAATAATTTTTATTTGGTTGAACTAAAACCTTTCCAAAACTCTCTCCGATTTTGCGCCCGTCAAATACGATAGGCAAATGTGGATCGATGAGAGCCGCCTTTCGCAGTGGCGGAGCTCGATCCATCGCTAGAGTTTGATTCCCTACGATCGCTTTCGCCAGATTCGAGAAAATCTCGAGATAGGCTTCCAACGTATTCGGACCATACAGGGTAAATGCTCCCGGATAAGACTGCTCATTATATTCTTCGGGCGTGGCGACATATCCACTGTATTCGTTGGCGAGGCCGGAGATCGCTATATGAGTGACACCGATTGCCTTAAGCTCCTGGGCGAGAACCGCTTTGAGACGTCTCCCGGCCATAGTGGTCATTTCGGATGGAACCGCAGCAATTGCCAATTCCCCTAAGACTACGAGCTGCATCGGAAGAGTTTGAGGAATCATGTCTGAATTTTTCTCTGAACTAGATAAAAATACAGGTTTTGGATAGTGGCAGTCTTCCCCTTGCCTGGAACCGCCAATCCAAGAAATCAATAAACCAGCCAGAGAGTCAAAGACATACGGTGGATGAAAATCCGGTCCCTGTTTCATGCCTTCATGATACCCGGGTATTTCGCTTGGACCATCGGTCGCGCCTGCAACGAACGAATAGCCCACCGCTGGAAAGCAAAGTCTCTGTTGTGATTGTCCAACCGACTGGACCTTATAGTCCGGCATGGTCACCCAAACATGACGATAGCTCAAGCGCGAAGAAATTGAACTCGTCGTATTTTCAAAAAGCTCCTTCGCCTTTTCGAATCGCCTGCGCCCAATTTCTCTCGTTTTTACGAAATCAGATAATTTGGAGTCTGATCCAAATATATTGGGCGAAGCATCCCCTTCGTTGGCGTTAGCAAACGCTGCGACAAAAGGTTGCTTGTACTGACGTTCGAAAAGCCTTGCAGCAATACCGCTATTGTCGGAGCTAATAAAATGATTTTTTTTGCTCATCGAGGTGGCGTGCACAGCAAACCAGTTAAGCATTCCGAGGTCGCCAAATCGAAGTAGAATATTAGAAGTATCTGTTTCGTTCTCAAAGTCCTTCCAATCGTGGTTAGCGCGGTAAGCAAATCTCGAACGATTTACTGCAGTATCGGTCAATTGACCTTCCGCCAGGCGAATTTCCTCGGGCTTAAGATTCAGATGGGCTTTCCGAATGGATTGGAAAATCCCATCAACTATCGTTTCAAAATTTTCTTTGTCAAATCCGGCTGCGCTAATATTGAACAGAGTATGGTTAGAATATCCGCCCGGACCGGAGTGCGTATGCGTCGCTGAAATAACGACGTTTTCGTCCCGATATGTCCCAGGAAATTCTGCGTTTAGCCTTTTGAGAACCTCTCGCTTTACCGCGCTAAAGATCATTCCCAAATCGGCCACTACGAGAGCAACACGAGATTTCGAATCCGGCTCTTCAATGACAAAGGCCCTCGATCTCAGCCTCAGAGAAATTCCGGCCGAAGTCTGCTTTAGGTCACAATACCCCATCATCACCCGCTCCGCAGGCGGACCTGTAATATCGTGACTACCAGCACCTACTAAAAAAGTACTGCCATGCGTGTTAGCCGCAAAGGAAGTAAGAAAAATGGAAACGAGTAATATGAGTCTGCGCACTTTCAGGCAGACTTGCAGTTACTGCGCCAATCGATCGTGGGCTTTAGTCCAAAACTAAAAAAAGCTCCACATTCGCTCAAAATTACTGACACTTGGTCTGCGCATTTTCGAATATTCAATGGATGGACGCTGGTTCAACAGTGGCTTAGGAACCCTCATCAAAGCCCTACTTTCATCTGAATTTTCATCAAATATATATTGTTTATAAAATTGGGATAAATCCGCTTCCAAACCTCGCTCCCGTGAACCTCTGAGTATCCCAAGTTCATCTTTCTGCCGAGCTTGTATGCTGGAAATGATAATCCATTGAATAGCTAGCTTCAAGGGCTCTATCGGGAGATCTATTTGAGCAGTTTCTTTGGCTTTTAGGGCTATTTCTCTATCGAAATCGATAATTTCTTTCAACTGTTTTGCTTCTTGATTAGTCAGAATGATCTGCGAAGAGAAGTGACTATTCTCCAGAGCGCTCTGCAGAAATTGCAAAGCTATTCTTTCTCTCAAATACGTAGGCACGGACGTTAATGGCAGGGGGAGGTGCTTAGAGTTTGAGCTATCATCTAATGTGATCGCTCTGATCGTGCTTCCTATATTTGGCATCAGAACGACTGTGATTTCTGATAAATCTATTCGCCTTCCATTCTCATGGTTCGGTCAGCTTGTGGTGGAGAACCTGTTT
>JABDFB010000093.1 GCA_013286765.1 Deltaproteobacteria bacterium | reverse complement strand
TGGGTGGACTAGGAACTCGAATTAATTCAAACGATCGCCATGCAGTGCGACTCCTGCAGAACATACTGGGGGGGCAAAGTGGGCGGTTATTTATCGAGCTTCGCGAAAAACGCAGTTTAGCGTACACCGTTGCGCCTGTTAATTTTGAGGGCCTAGAACGAGGCTATATGGGAGTCTATATTGCCTGTGCCCCAGAGAAACGTGGCGATGCGATAATGGGTATTCGAAAAGTCTTAGAGCGTTTGGCTAAAGATGGACCTACGCCTAAAGAAATGAAACGGACGAAAGAATTTTACCTCGGTCGTCGTGCGATGGACCTTCAGAGCGACAGCGATCTGGCTTCCCATTTTGGGCTAGAAACCCTGTACGGACTTCCTTATTTTACAGATCAACAGATTTTGAAGAAAATAGAGGCGGTCACTCCGGCACATATAAAGAGTGCTTGCCTGAAGTATTTATGTGAGCCGCCCCTGGTGACCAGTGCAGTGGGTTGATCTCGACATAGGTTAAATTTGACCTAGTGAATTTGACAGCAGCTTAATTCGGCTTAAAAATAATAGAAAGGGTGTGTGCTGCCGATACGGTAAGTATAAACCGACTTATTTAGTCAATAATAGGTGTAAAATTAACCAGAGAGGATATGGGGGCAGAGAAGAAGATGAAGGACAAAGATTCTTTAACGCTAGTATCTCAACCTCAGGAGTATTTCAGAGAGCTCATTATCGAGGCACTCGGTCGCCAAAAACTATCTACTAAGCCAGAAACTGAGTTTTATTTAGTAAATTTAATGAATGAATTTATGAAAGCGGACAAGGTAAAAAGTGAGGCTCTGGCCATTATGCTTAAAGATGCCTTAGAGCAACCTCTCCCTCAGGCTCGAAATGCCAAGCTTAAGCAAATTGGCGACGTATCTCTTTATACGGCAGGATTTTTTCAGGATAGCTTGAATCGTAAGCTCGTGGATGTGGACTATTATATTGAGATTGGCGGGGCCGCTTATCAACAAGTTGCTTATCAGAGTGGAGATGAAATATTTAGAACCCTTTATCAGGAGTTGGCCCAAAAATTTGGAGCCTTTGTAGAAGTCTTGGCTGAAGTAAGTGACAAAACGTCATGTCGAACGGAAAAAGATCTACTCCGCCTTTATGAAGTTTGGATTAGAACACGAAGTGAAAGGGCCGCAAAAGCCCTACAGTTGGCGGGGATACTGCCGAACCAGACTATGAAAAAAGACTGGCAATAGACGCGAAATGTCCTTTTGGCTTGATGCTTCGTCGGTTTTCGCTCAAAAATCCTCATGTACTGCGTGTACATTCCGGTTTTTTCGCAAAAATCTTCTCGCCTGAAGCCAAAAATCCTATTTCGCGATAACAGAAATGTCCTTTTGGCTTGATGCTTGGGGGGCTGCCGCCAGCACAAGGAGTCCTCATGTACTACCTACTGCACAATAGCAGAATTAATTTTATCACCCATCTTGATCTTCTTCACTACATCCAGTCCTTCGACGACTTGACCAAATACAGTATATTTATGGTCTAAATGTGGGATGGCTCCTAGTGCGATATAGAATTGGGAATCGGCAGAATTGGGGTCTGCGGCTCGTGCCATTGCGACGGTGCCTTCGACATGTCGGCGCTGATTGAATTCAGCCTCTAATTTCTGTCCGCTGCCTCCCGTTCCGTCCCCCCGTGGGTCACCGCCTTGAATAACAAAGCCAGGGACCACCCGATGAAAAGTCAGTCCGTCATAAAAATGGGAAGTAATAAGTTCAGCAATTCGTCGAACAGTTTTCGGGGCATCGTTTGAGTAAAATCGAAATTTAATTACCCCTTGGGAGGTATTGAGAACAACGGTTGCTTTTGACAGTCCATTTCCGTCAACTGTTAAATCGACATGAGGCATAGACACGCCTGAGGGCTGTGGTGTAGGTGATGCCTGGTTTTCAGTCGGCACACTAGCTCCTGGCGAGGAAGGTGTAGTTGTCGGTACCGGCGATGCTGTAGATTGAATGGCCTCGCTAGCTTTGATTTCTTGCTGGCGGTTGGTATTTTGCGTGTAAATTAAGCCGACGACTATAGAAACAGCTATTAAAATTCCAAAAACTAAGAAAAGCACTGAACGCATAGGTTGACATCTCCCAACGACTGCAAATAATACTCCGTTAAGCTGATGACTCAACTGAATTCTCCGAATAGCATGACTTTTTATGAACATGTCGACGAACTACGGGTTCGTCTGATGCGATGCCTAGTCGTTTTTGGGATCGGTTTTGTGCTTTGTTATTTTGTATCAGAGCCCATCCTGACATTCCTAAGAAGACCTTTGTTTGCTGTTTTGCCTCTGGAACAGCAGAAACTCTATTTTACAAATCTGTTTGAGACATTTCTTACCCACCTCAAGATCAGTGGGTATGCGTCGCTGTTTTTCTTTTCGCCGTATTATTTCTACGAAGTGTGGGGCTTTATTTCGCCCGGGCTCAATTCCAATGAGAAGAAAATGGCAATTCCGTTTATTTCAGCGGCATCTTTATGCTTTATCGGAGGGGCGTGTTTTGCTTATTTTGCCGTTTTCCCTTTTGGTTTCAAATATTTTGTAACGTATGGATCGCCGACAGATGTTCCAATGCTAACGATAGACGCCTACTATAGTACTTGTCTTAAGTTACTCACCCTTTTTGGTTTAGCTTTTGAACTTCCTGTTTTTATTTGCTTACTTGGCTTTCTAGGCGTTGTAGACTCTCCTTTTCTCAAACAAAATAGAAGGACGGCTATTCTCATCATAACGGTCATATCAGCTGTCTTTGCCCCACCAGATGCTGTGTCGATGTTGATGTTGGGAGTTCCGCTGGTTTTGCTGTTCGAAGGTTCGATCTTAGTGGTGGCAGCTATCGAGAAAAAACGAGCGATGAACCAAGCCTAGCTGGGCAGACCGTGTTTCCTGAGATTCATGATAGCCGTACTTTATGCTAGCGGCAGCTCGAAAGACACGACGTCTGCTCTCGTGAAACACGGTCTGCCCAGCCAGTCTTGGATATTCGGTCACTACACTTTGATTTCTATTCAGTCTGTGCTACAGAACACCTTACCTTGCTCGGACTCAAGAGTTAATTTTTGAACCGGGCTATTGGGGTTTGTTAACCCACTAACCAGAAGGAGAAAATATGGCAAAAATGGTCCCTGGTGCGAAGCCAGGTTATGAAACTACATTCATTGTTCGTCAAGATCTCAGTGACGAAGGTTTAAAGACACTTCAAGATAGAATTGGTCAAATCGTG
The DNA here is from genome assembly GCA_013286765.1 of Deltaproteobacteria bacterium. The sequence continues at coordinate 5,242 of JABDFB010000093.1, read as the reverse complement.
ACTTCGTTTGAGGGCGAAATGGTACTCAACGAAGATTGGGGCAAGCGAAAGCTGGCTTATTCCATCGGCAAAGAATCCCGAGGGCACTATTCCTACCTTGTCTACACGGGCAAAGGGGATATCGTTCACGAAGTGGAACGTAATCTTCGACTCCATGATCACGTCATTCGGTTCTTAACGGTCAATCTTGGGCGAGACTTTGAGCCTTCTCAATTCAAGAAGAGACGTCAAGACCTGAAGGCTGCTGCTAAACGCCGTGAAGAAGAGCGTGAGCAGAGACGAGAGGAAAAAGCGATGGAAAGGCGCGGAGGAGACGGCGGATATCGCCGACACAGCGCTGAAGAAGCTGATTTTTCTAGCGTGGAAATGACCGATCAAGAAGATGAAAATCAGTAAATTAAGAGTGCTAGGCGACTAAGGGAGCAGGACAATGGCAATTACAAATTTAAAAAATGATTCGAGAGATAAGGGCGATCGAGGTGATCGGGGTTTTGGTAAAGATGACCGTTCCGATCGAATGGAAAAAGACGGCGATGATAAGCGTCGTGGAGGCGGATTTCATCGGAAAAAGGTGTGCCGCTTTTGTGCAGATCCAGATTTTGTTTTAGATTATAAAGATATAAAGATGATGCAATCTTTCATCACTGAGCACGGTAAAATAGTTCCTCGAAGGATCTCAGGTAACTGTGCACTTCATCAGCGACAGCTCACTACTTCTGTCAAACGAGCTCGAAATTTGGCATTGGTAGGATACGTTTCGATGGGAGCGTAGGGCAATCTGTCGAAAGAATGCACTCAAGTGGAATCAAATACAAAGCTACCGGAAGAATCGAAAAGCAAGAGTAAGCTGTTATCTAGAGTCCCACGATGGGCTTTGATTTCGCCATTCTTTCTCAGTTCGGTTTTTTTTCTGAGTGGTCTGTTTACCCTCTTTTCCCCTCTGCCGGTTTTAGTCCTTTATATGCAGAAGGGAAGAGGGTGGGCGTGGCTCTGTGCTTTGTCAAATAGCTTGATCGTCGCTGCTCTTGTCGGTCCGTCTGGTTTGGCCCTCTATTTTGTATTTGTTGTGGTTTTATCACTAGTCTTCTCGGATCTGTTGATCCGGATGAAATCGGTTGAGAAGTCCACTATAGGTACACTGTTTGCGATGGGCGCTAGCGCGGCTCTGGTTCTCGCTTTCTACGCGCAAATGCATCATGTGAATTTCATCAATGAGATACAGAGCTACGTTGCAAGCAAGGTCGATACGCTAGCGAGTACCTCGTTAAGTGGGTCTTCATTGGTGGATCCGGCAGATCTCGAAGAGTTGAAACAGCATATTGTTTTGGAATTCCCGTCTTTTGTTGCGATTCTCTCTCTCATTTTTGTGTGGATCAATTTTGTAATTCTATTCTTCATGAATCCAAACAAGATGAGAGAGAGAGTTCAGCTCGATGCTAGCTTATTTAAGAAGTGGAAGGCGCCGGAACATTTTATCTGGCCCACTATTATCAGCGGATTTTTCTTGTTGATTAATTTTGGTACTATTTCAGACATTAGCGTCAATGTATTTAAATTTCTAATGTCTGTTTATGCCTTGCAAGGTCTGAGCGTTTTTTGCTACTTTTTTGATGCTTGGGGACTAAAAGGGCTATTTCGCCTTCTGGGGTATAGTTTACCATTACTATTTATGACGCCGCTTGTGCTCTGTGTTGGCTTTTTTGATCTGTGGTTTGACTTTAGAAGTAAGTTCAGGCAATCCTAAAAACGGAAAAATATAGGTAAAAGGGAGTAAAAATCATGTTAGTCATATTGCGTGAAAACATAGAAAATTTGGGAAGAATTGGAGATGTCGTAAAGGTCTCTGATGGGTACGCTAGAAATTTTCTTCTGCCGAGAAATCTTGTTGCGAAAGCAGACGAAGAAAATGTGAAAGCTCTCGAACATCAGAAGAGAATTCTGGAAAAACGACGACAGGCGCAGCTAGCGGTCTCACAAGGACTGGCAGATAGACTGTCTCAGTATACTTGTACTATTACTCGAAAAGTCGGTGAGAAAGACAAACTCTTCGGTTCTGTCAGCGTCGGAGATATTTTCGATAGTTTGACTAGAGCAGGGTTTGAAATTCAAAAGAAATCAGTTCAGTTAGATTCTCCAATCAAGGCACTCGGCAACTATTCGGTTACGATTAGACTAGAGCCGGAGGTAAGCGCAAAAGTCAAAGTTAGCGTCGTTAAAGAGGAATAGTTTGATGTTGGGAGGGGATGCTAAGTACGGGGCGGAAGAGACTTTAAAGGGTGGTCGTGTAGCTCCCCACCATGCAGAAGCGGAAAGATCAGTTCTTGGCGCCATCTTATTGGACAATGAAGCTATTCATAAAGTCCTCGAAATTGGTCTAGAGGGTCGCGATTTTTATAAAGACGCCCATCAAAAAATCTTTGAAGTGGCTTTGAGCCTTTCAGAACGAGGTGAGCCGGTAGATTTGGTGACGCTCACCCGGGTGTTACGAGATCGTAACTGGCACGACCAGATTGGGGGGGCTGCAACACTCACCGGACTCTTTGACGATACGTTTGCCGTCGGGAATATTTCTCACTACGGTAGAATTGTTCGTGAAAAAGCGATTCTGCGGCGAGTGATTCAAGCTTCTGCTGAGATTGCCACCGAAGCATATGATGGCGTTGAGAATACAGAAGCCTTCCTAGACGAAGTAGAGAGAAAAATTCTCACTGTTTCTGATACCAAATTGAGTAAGTCGTTTTCGAGTATGCAGGAAATTCTTGTTGCTAACATGCATACGATTGAAGAATTAGCACAGAAGCGCTCCGATGTGATTGGTCTGAGCACAGGATTTCATGAGTTTGATCGTCTGACTAGCGGTTTAAGGCCGGGACAACTGATTATTATTGCCGCAAGACCAGCAATGGGTAAAACGAGTCTTTTTCTTTCTGCCACACAGAATATTGCTTCGTCCGGGAGAGGTGTAATCGCAATTTTTTCTTTGGAAATGTCAAAGGAGGAATTGGGTTTTCGATTTCTTTCCGGGATGACTCGAATCGATTCAAAGAGACTGAAAATTGGTCGTCTCGCGGATAGAGATTGGCCGCGTTTAGCCCAAGCGGCGGATCAACTGGCAAAATCGAAAATCTTTATTGACGATTCAGGCGATCTCACTGTGATGGATATCCGGGCGCGATGTCGAAGACTCCTGTCCATGGAAAAAAAGCTGGATCTGATCGTTGTGGACTATCTGCAACTTATGAAAGGAACGCGCGCCTCTCAAAGAGGGGATGGTTCGCGAGAACGTGAAATTTCAGAAGTTAGCAGAAATTTAAAAAATCTTGCGAAGGAATTGAAAGTGCCGGTAATTGCGCTTTCGCAATTAAACCGAGGTGTAGAAAGTCGACCCAATAAACGCCCTATGTTGTCCGATCTGCGTGAAAGCGGCAGCATTGAACAAGATGCGGACATGGTTTGTTTTATTTATCGTGATGAAGTTTATAATAAAGATACCGAAGACAAAGGGATCGCAGAACTCATCGTCGCGAAGCATCGTGCCGGTGAAACAGATACTATTCGTTTAGCATGGCTTGCAGAATATACTTTGTTTGCAAATCTAGCTCGGGATTCAGTAGGGTCGCCTATTATAAAACCACGGGTTGAAAAAGGCGATGAAATTCCATTGTAAATGCGGAAAGGTTGTACTGCCGGAGCCCATGGCACTTGCTATAAAAAGTCCGCAATTTTACTCGATTTTTCTATAAAATTAAATTCAGTTAGCTGTTCATTAATTTAATTTAACATTGACTCAGTCGTCTGATGGTGGTACCTCTTCTGGTTGTGTTTATGAAATGGTACTGCAGCTTCTTGCGTATGCTGAGTCGGGCTTCTCTAGGATCAAATAGATCTGACAACATAAGTTATTTATTTATTCGTAAATTCATTTCAATAATTGTTGCATTTGTTTTTAGCTCCTCAATAGTGTCTTGTGGTCCAGGACTTTTTTTTGGAAATTCTGAAGATAATGAAGTCTTAGAGAAAAGAAATTTCAGACAACTCAATGAACCTTGTGCATCCCTTAATCTCAGAAGCCCTAATCTTGACCCGCTCACTTTTAAGAATTTAGTTAAGTGTTTTGATGGTGATGAAGGATCTTCAAAGGTATGGAAGCTAGTTGAGATCTTGAAAGACGATGAACTAGGCCCCCTAACCAATGTAATCAATGAATTTGTTTTAAATGATCCATCCACTCTTTATAAAATAGAAGAGACCTACGGCTCACTCAGTCGAGCTAATGAACTTAAGGGAACGCTGGCGCAGTTTGGAGAGTTTCTAGAAAATGATGAGTTCATTGTAAATACAATTGCTTTTCTCGGCGAGGCTTATGAGGCTGCACCAACAGATACCAAAGAGCAACATAAACAGAAAACATTGAAGGCAATTGAATTAATTGCGCAAAGCTGGAATGGTGATGACTTTAAACAGACTCTCGAATTAGGGATTGATTTTGCTGGTTCTAAAGCCTTTCAAAATCTGTTGAAGCAATTGAAATTGAACGAATATACAACTGATAAAAAACAGTTGAAGGGGATTGCAAATAATCTTTTTGACTATCTAAAAAGTGATCATGAAACCACCATTGACGGGAAAAAATTTGCCCTAGGGACTGATCTAGCTAACGGTATAAAATCTGGTGTTCTCTTTGACATACTTGATAAACGCGCTGGTAGAAACGCAGACGAAGTAAAAGACCGTGCTCCTGAATTAGCTACCATTGTTGAGACTTTAACAAAAAATGATGGGGCTCTTTTGGAATCTCTATCGAGTAGCTTTCATGCGCTCGCGCATAAGCCTATTAAGTGTATGAGTGGAGCCCTTCCGATACCGGATGTGATCACTCATCTCATTTTAGAAATGAGAGAGGTAAAGAAACAGCAAGGCGATCTGAGTCAGTATTTACTAAAAGATAGTCGCATGCTCTTGTCCTTCCTTAACCCCTTCTGCGATCTGACGGGTTTTGATTTAAACAAGCAATTTGAGTCTTTGGGGGTCTTAGGTCAGGAGAAGTATTATGTCGGTGGAACCGAACATGGATTCCTGAACCTCATGTCAGATTTGATTGATGATTTCTATAGCCGTACCATGCCGATTGGACAGGACGGAAGCGGTGGTTATCGGGTAATGGGCGAATACCGGCCCATGTATAATTTCCTTGAGGATTTTTTAGCCGATTACGATGGAGTTCAAAAACTTAAGCCTCTCT
>JABDFB010000092.1 GCA_013286765.1 Deltaproteobacteria bacterium | reverse complement strand
CAGACGTCAATAGAATCTAACCGAGGCTAAGCTAAAAGTCGCAATTTAACGGGCCGATGCTGATGTGCTCGCATTGGCTCTAATTTTTTAGCGCACTCGACAGAGCAGCAACCTTCGCCGCCTTCCGCTACTACTCCTTCGTCTTTCCATTGTCCCTGCGGCTTTCCGCAGCCCGGACATTCTCTTTCGTCCTTATCATCGTAGTTGTTAGACATAAAACCACCTCCACACTCACTTTTCACTCTGATGACAAAGCAATAGTTTTGCCAGTCCTCACGCTAAAGTCATCCGATGACTTTTTGCCGGTTTTGACGTATGAGGTCGTTTATGTTCTATGTCATCTATCGTTGGAAGGTTAAAGAAGGAAAAGAAGACATATTTGAGAAAGCCTGGGCTGAAGGAACCCCACTGATTCGAGAACACTATGGCGGACTTGGATCAAGGCTGCACCGCTGTTCCGATGGTACTTACCTGGGTTATGCACAGTGGCCTGATCAGAAAACCTGGGAAAGATTTTTCAAGGATCCACCTGTGGATACGCCATCGTCGAGACAGATGGAAGATGTAGTCTTGTCGAGAGACCAGCCGATTCAACTAAATTTAGTGAACGATTTGCTAGTTCGCCTTTGATTGTATTTGCAGCGCCTCTTGTACTGCCATTACCCTTTGACATTTGAGAAGGTGAGTCATCTTATGCTTATTAAAATAATCAGTTCTTTTTTGTGTTCTCTGATTTTATGCCACAGCCTATTTGCTACGACGGAAGCAGAAATGGAAGGCCTTCCCGAAGAGAAGTTAGAAATGATTGAGAAAGAAGACTCAAAAACTCAAACGCGAACACCAACACGGGAACAGACTCAGATCGGCGGCGATTGGTCTGGAAAACTAGACCTAGGTGCGATGAAATTAACTCTCGTAGTACGAGTTTTGAAAATAGAAACGGGTACAGGAGGCTGGAAAGCAACTCTAGATTGTCTCGAGCAAGAGCTGAAAGACTATCCAGTGGATTTATTCGCGCAAGCAGGTAACGACGTTCGTTTTGAAATAAAGGCGTTGAAAATAACTTTCAAAGGTAAAATCAATGGAAATAAAGATGAAATTGAAGGCACTTTCAAGCAATATGGAACACCACTTCCGTTGATCTTGAAAAGAGGCATTGCAACAGTCGAAAAACCAAACCGCCCTCAGGAGCCGAAACGGCCATATCCTTATCAAGAAATTGAAGTGAGCTATCGCCATCCCGCGGGACATACTCTTGCCGGAACGCTAACCCTTCCCTCGTCGGGAACTAAGCCTTTTCCAGTGGTTTTATTGATTACAGGATCAGGCCCTCAGGACCGAGATGAAACTATTTTTGGACATAAACCTTTTCTTATTTTGGCGGATCATCTTACAAGAAAGGGCATTGCCTGTTTAAGAGTGGATGATCGAAGCGTGGGCAAGTCTACCGGAAAATTTGACGACGCCACAAGCGAGGACTTTGCCACTGACGTTATGGCCGGAATTGAATTTCTAAAAACCCATCCTGCAATCAATCCTCGTCAGATTGGTCTCCTGGGTCACAGCGAAGGTGGATTGATTGCACCGATGGTTGCTGCTAAATCCACGGACGTGGCTTTTATCGTTATGCTTGCAGGACCAGGAGTGAAGGGCGAAGATATTCTCATAAAACAAGGTGAACTTAAACTCCGAGCAATTGGTACCTCTGAAGAGAAGATCGCTTTCGATCGGAAAATGCGAGAGGCAAGTTTTGAAATTCTCAAAAACGAGCCGGATTTAAAACGCGCTGAACAAAAGCTCCGGGAAGCTGCAAAGAAACTAGAAGCAGAAGAGCTCCGTACAGATAAATCTGGAAAAAAAGTTCCTGGCAGTCTTACAGATGCTCAAGTTGAAGCCTTTATTGAACTGATCAATACAAAATGGTTTCGATATTTTCTGACTTACGATCCTCGCACCGCCTTGAGGAAAGTGAAGATTCCTGTCCTCGCTCTCAATGGCGAAAACGACGTGCAAGTTTCTTTCCAGCAAAGTCTGCCTGAGATTGAGCGCGCTCTAGAAGAAGCAGGTAACAAAACTTATACCATCATTAAACTCCAGAAACTGAATCACCTCTTCCAAACCTCAAAGACAGGCGCCATTGAGGAATACGCCCAAATCGAGGAGACGATTGCACCGCGAGTGCTAGACCTCATCTCTGATTGGATTAGCGCACGAACCAGCTCACACACGAGTGCCTACACGCTGCCGGAATATGCGCCGTTTGCAGAATAGCTCTTTTAGTCAAATCTGGGCGCTCAAATTCCAAGCGGCGAACCAAGAAGCGCCAAGATTTGCATTGCCATTTTGTTTGCCGGTGAATGAAGTTCCTTCATAAACGGATCGATTGAAAGAGTATCCGATGGAAAATTCGCTCTTAATTCCTTCTACCAAAGGGAACCGTACTCCGACTGGAATATGCATTTCCGCATAATACAATCGATCTTTCGAATTGGGTCGATCGAAGCGCATATAGAGTTGCTGGAGAAAGCTGTATCCCGTGAATATTTGGATCTTGTTGGGATTGCCGTACGCGATTTCAGTATTAACGGTGGGTCCAAATACCGACAGCGTAAACATCCAGAGGTCAATCGGTCGCCAAATCACCGAACTAAAGGGAAATCCAAACAACCCAATCAGGGTGGGTGTTTGGTAAAAATAAATAAATCCTGGAATCGGAGCATAATTAATGATCGGATTGTTATTGGAATAAAAGAGCGCCAATATCCAGCGGCTTTGGAGCGACGATGCCCAACTATAGAACATACTCGCTCCAATTATCGTGACATCCAAGTTGGCGAAGGGACGATCACTTGCCGAACCAATACTCAACCGTCCACCTATTAATTTGTCATTTTCGATTCTATGGGAATACATTCCTCCAACTTCAGCTCTCCAAAAATTTTGCGGAACTAAAATTCCAGTAGTATCGAGCGACTGTTGTTCTCCAAAATGAAGCGATGATCCACCGGCCGAGATAGAAACGCTGTCTCTATCACCTCTGTAAACCGGTACCTGAATTGTGAAGCGATGCTGATCGACTATACCAGGCACCTGTTCCGGGGTGATCCATCCACCATAATTAAAAGTAGTTTTGTTAGCAGGCAGCAGACCCAGATTTCCAAGCATTGCAAAACCAGGCATCGCTTTCCGACTCAGAATTTGTTGCGATTGCTCCTGATGGGGATCTGACACTTCTCGTTGTTGCTGTTCGGCTCTACTCACCGAAAAGCCTGACAATAAAAGCAGGATCTCCAACAACCCGAAGCCCACAGCTTTCCGCAGTCCTACTCTTAGCTTTACAGAGACGCCCGCTCTAATCACTTTTTTAGTTGTCGCAGTTCTATTCAGTCTCATCATTTTCGTATGATGATATGATTAAATTTTTAAGCTCACAACTTTTTATAAATTACATTTATATTTTTTATTTAATTATTAATTTCCGGGATTTTTCAATTCACCGAAAACACCTGCGTGCTGCTCATTCCAATATCGAATCTCTGAGATCTGGAGTGCTGCATTGTCGCTGATTGCGGAGCTAGTACCGCCCGTCCAAGTAGGAAACCAATCTGATTTTGCCGCATAGAAATCTGCGACAGGGTACTTACCTGCATTCTGCCAGGGCTTATTACAGTAGTTATCTGGAAAGTATCCCAATTTTCCTGCGTTGGGATCAGGATCAACAAAGCCAACCGCCACATTGAGAATCAGATAAAACTCTTGATCGAAAGGACCCTGGCGTGTTGGCCAAATATCAGCTGGAAACTTCTCCATGGAATTCTCTGAACTGTTCATGACGCAATCAAAATTATCAGAGTCCTTCGGGCCTCTTTTTAAACAATGCTCTGTCTTCTGACTCGCTCTGTCGCTAAATGAACCTTGAACAAAGGAAACTTCCAAAACGTGGTTAGAATCGTTATCCAAATACGTATAGAGTCCAGTTTCGTTCCAACGTATTCCGAAGATATGAAATTCCTGATCCAATGTTCCTGAAGTATCGGATACGGTATAAGCCGTATGAGTTTTTGGAAATCCATTTTTCTTATAGCTTTCCCCCCAATGAAGAGTTCCAGCGATCGATTGAACACCGCCTGCATTTGATTTTGGATTTCGGTCCATATAAGCATCTGAGCAACCACGATCATTGCCCCGAGCTTCCATGATATCGATTTCACCACTTCTTGGCCAGACGCCGTAAACGCCAGTTCCTGTGGGATTATCACGATCAATAGGCACCGTAGACTTCGGAAGCATCCAAATAGCTGGCCATAACCAGTCGCCTTTCGGAATCTTTGCTTTGACTTCTAAACGACCATATTTGAAGAATCCGTCTTTACTATTTTTTGTGGAAATACGGGCCGATGTTACGGGTTTCATGATGGAATAATAGGAGTATGACGCATCCTCAAATGCTTGAGTCACATAATAACCGCTACTCAGAACGCATCCGCCGTTATTAGGTAGTTTAATGGAACTCCCATTATCGGTACACCGAGTCCCTAAATCCAACCACCAAATCTGATTTTTACCCCATACAGGGCAACCATTATTCGTAAAAATATCATTTGCTTGAACAAAACTCGTTTTCCCACAACCGAGTATTGCATGCTCCCCTATGTCTCCCGCCGTAATGGTGCCTGAATAGTTCTTTCCATCACCGGGAACTACGGGTACTGAATCGGGAGTGCTCCCGCCTGTTCCGTTTTTTAGAAACTGCCCCGAAGAAATCTGGTGGGTCTTAGTAAGACCCGGTTTAAGATAGAGAACGTTGTCCCTTACAAAGAGATTATCTTCAGAATCCGTATAAACCTGAAATTCAAAATTTCCCCCACCTGATGCAGTCACCTCTGGAGTCCAGCGCGCCCTATCTAATGTCGCAAAATCTTCTCTCCAATCGACGTCGGAATTCTTAAAAAACTGAGTGTCTGATTTTCCTTTGGGAAGAGCGGAAGCATGGGGCGCATCTAGATTGCCCGCATTTACTACCAATCCCACGGAAAAAGAACCCGCAAGCACAACCGTTACGATGAAAGACTTAGTAATTTTCATGAGAGCCCCCCAGCTCATCTAGTAGGCTTATTTGCACAAAGCATACTAAAATAGTCCACTAATATACTACTTTTTTTATAAATTACAATACTTTATATTTTTTACTAAAAACCTACTTAAATGGATAAATTCTAATTATTTCAAATAATTGCAAGGTATCCGATGACTTTTTGATAGGCGCTGCGTTATATTAAGTTGTGACGCAGCGCCTATCAAAAAGTCATCGGATACCCTAGAACCTGCACCAACCCTGACTCTCATATCTAGCTTCAAACTTACCAGGGTGAACTATTTCTGCCAGAATTTCTAACGACTCGACCACTCTGGGACCTGGGCGATTAAAGTACTGATTGCCGTCAGTGAGAAATACGCGGCCTTCCTCCACTGCCTTGAGACGGCCCCATTCTCCCCTGTCCGTCAGATAGTGCATATCTTCACGCGTCCGTTCCATACCCCAACCACAAGGCATAACAACAATTGTGTCAGGATTTTTGCGAACCAGGTCTTCCCACTTCATATAAGGAGAGTGTTTACCGGCAATTCCGAATAGATTTGTACCGCCTGCCATCTCTACCAACTCTGGAAGCCAATTTCCGGCTGACATCAATGGTTCAATCCATTCGATACAGGCGACGCTAGGTCGGTCCGTAAAGTTCCTTGCGTGCGAAGAAATGTCCTGCATGCGCTTCTTGAGTCTCGAAATAACCTCTTCACCGCGGGCGGGAACTCGAGTCGCTTCGGCAACTCTGCGAATATCTGTCCAGATTCCTTCTAAATCTCCTGGATTCAAAGAAACAATTGTCGGTCGATAGTCCATCCAGTTATAAAGTGCCTCGCAAACATCTTTTTCACTCACTGCACACACTTCACACTGGATTTGCGTAATTATCACATCAGGCCGAAGCTCGCGTAATCGATCTTCAAAGACTCGATAGACAGATAAACCGCGTCGAACAATATCCTTGATCCGAGCATCGATCTCTGGGCTTGACCCAGAAGTCTGGAATTTTGTTTCCGTACATTGAGGGAGATGCAAAATGTCGAGCGGATAATCGCACTCGTGAGATCTTCCTACCAGCTGTTCCCGCAAACCTAACTCACACACAATCTCTGTAGCACTAGCCAATAAAGATACTATTCTCATAGCGAGTCTATATCACATGCTATATCAGGACTTCATGGCACCATGCCAAACCGAATAGGTACTACTTACGGGGCCCCACACCCGTACCAGCTGGTACAATCTTAGGCTCAGGTCGGTTAAATCGTGGTAAATCTTCGCTCTCTGATTCAGAAACATTGGTAGATTCCGCACGGGGTGGAGCTTCTCTTTCCAAGGCATAATCTGCCTCCATAGCAACTACATCGTCTCCGGCTGGTAGATTGACTGGATTAACTCTTCCACTCGAAACTAAAAGCTGTCCGTCACCTACACTTGAACCCTCCCCTCCTCCTTCACCAAGATCGCCGGCTTCAGTATCAGCCATAGAGCCTTCACCCATAGGGCTAGTGATAGGACGAAAAGTATGCGTTTCACCGCTGTTATTAATCACCGATGCATTTACTTCTGCCTGCACTCGATCATAAGAGATTTCCTGTTCGTAGGACGCGAGAATTCCGTAAGCGTATCGGTTTCCTTGAGCGTCGGCTATGTCGAAGAGATCTTCGCCACTCTCGTCACGATCCTCAAAAAATTCTATAAACGCCTCTTTTTTCAAATTTTTCTTTGCTTCATCCAAGACCCGAAAAACAGCAGGCCATGCTCGTTCTCGTGCCAGATTATGTACTATGCCGGCGTAGACATTTCCTATTAACGAAAAATTTAAAAATCCTATCACAAGTAGAGAATTCCGAAACGTTTTCATTTTCACCTTCTTTTTTAAAGAGAATAGAAATTTTAGAATATTATCTAGCGACTGTATTTATGCCTGGATCGCAATTATGTCAATAGGAGCCCAAGTTTTTCGACCTCCTTTAGAACCTTCCCGTCACCCATACCCGTAAAAGTCCGTATCTAAATACTGAGTAAAAAGGATGACTAAACTTGAACGGCTTCAATAACCCTGATATTGAAGAATCTAAGAGGAGCGTCTATGATCAAAGGTTCCGACTTGCTGGTTTCAGCTTTGGAAAACGAAGGGGTGGATCGCATATTTGGCATTCCAGGCGAAGAGAACCTTGATGTCGTCGAATCTATACGGAAATCAAAAATCGAACTGATACTCACACGCCACGAACAAGCGGCTGCATTCATGGCAGCGACCTACGGTAGATTGACCGGCCGCCCGGGAGTCTGTATCGCAACCTTAGGTCCCGGCGCGCTCAACTTTACAACAGGTGCGGCCTACGCACTTCTCGGCGCAATGCCACTCATCATGATTACGGGCCAAAAAGGTATTCTAACGTCACGCCAGGCGCGCTTTCAAATAGTCGATATCGTCGGAACGATGAAACCTCTGACCAAACTAAGCCGTCAAATCGTCACTCCGTCTGCTATTCCAACTATGATACGCGAGGCCTTTCGCATAGCGCAGGAGGAACGACCAGGCCCAGTACACCTCGAACTTCCTGAAGATATCGCCGCCGAAAAGTGCGAAAAAATTCCGCTGCTGCATTCGCATCCTGTGAATCTCCCTATCGCTTGCCCTAAAGATATTGAAAGCGCCGCAGAGATGCTTATCAAGTCCAAGAGCCCGCTGGTAATGCTCGGTGCTGCTGCGTCACGACCACGTTCCACCTCAGATCTTTCTCAATTTGTTTTACGGACAAAAATTCCATTTTTCACGACGCAAATGGGCAAAGGCACAGTCTCTGGCGCAACAGATCTTTATATGGGGACTGCTGCCCTGACAGAGCGTGACTATGTACATGAAGCGATTGAACGAGCCGATCTGATTATTACAATTGGACACGACACTATTGAAAAACCACCTTTTGTAATGAGTGAAAAAGGGCCGAAGGTGATCCACGTCGGATACCAGCCGGCAACTGTTGAAAAAGTCTATTTTCCACAAACAGAAATTATTGGCGATATTGGCCCATCGCTCAAACTTCTGGCTGATCGAGTTGAAGGAAAACTTCCCAATGCCCAGGCGCTTCTGCATCTGCGCGAGAATATTCTCGAACGAATCGCGGCACGCGCCACTGAAGATAGATTCACACCTCAGAGAATCGTTCACGACGTCCGACAGGTAATGCCAGAAGATGGCATTCTTACGCTCGATAACGGAATGTATAAAATCTGGTTTGCCAGAAACTACCGGACACGCATGGCAAATACTCTTTTGCTGGATAACGCACTAGCTACAATGGGCGCCGGTCTCCCATCCGGAATGGTGGCAGCGATGCTCTATCCAAAACGCCGTGTTATGGCTGTTTGTGGGGACGGTGGGTTCATGATGAATAGTCAGGAACTGGAAACCGCAGTAAGGCTGAAGCTTAATCTTGTCGTACTGATCTTAACCGACGGAGCTTACGGAATGATTCGGTGGAAACAATCCGTAGATAAATTTAAAGATTTCGGAATGACTTTCAACAATCCTGATTTTGTAAAATATGCAGAAGCGTATGGTGCTCGTGGCACAAGAGTTGAGAATATTAAAAAGTTTGCTCCTACGTTGGAAAAAGCGTTTGCT
>JABDFB010000091.1 GCA_013286765.1 Deltaproteobacteria bacterium | reverse complement strand
ATGGAAGTAATAGTTGGTGTCAAACTGTATCCATTAACGGCGTGGGTAATGGAGCGGCAGTCGGAGCGCAAGTTTGGACAGTCTCTGGCCCCAAGACCTGGCAAACTCTGAATTTAGGAAACCTAACTGTTTGGGATTGGTCTGGTACTTTGTTTCGTTGCGGACTAGAACCAGGCGGCATTATCGGAAATTTCACAGCAAACTAAGAAATCAACCGTCACATTAAGACCTCAGGCACGAATGACCTCCCAGGGATGTTCGTGCTTGAGGTCTATATTCAATTTAAATAGGTTATTCTACATATTTCAATGACACTAAATTTTTCGCGATTGGCGACTCAGGGTATTTACCCATTGCTTAAGGTTTTGCTTTTAAGCTGTTTAATCCATAATTATAATTTTGTTTATGCGGCGGATCGCCCCGAGACCTGCGAAACGCGACAATCGTCGACAGTGCCAGCTGGTTCCTCGGTAGAAGGGTGCTTAGATAACAAAGAAAGTTTTCATCCTAAAACGAGACCAGAGAACCCATGTAAGAAAACTGTACACAGCGAAGCATTTGCTATCAAATACAGATCTGAACTATCGTCTCTCAAAGATGCTTCAAGTTTTAGGATACGTAAATGGTTAGAAAAAGTCCGAGAGAAGCATGGCCTCTGTGTCGCGGTCGAGCTCCTGATCAATCTCAGCAAAGAAAGAGGATTATCTCCGAGCGAATACAGTCGATTCTCTTATGAAGTGTTGCCTATTACACACACTATTATTAGGGAATCCGGACCCCATCATTTTCAAATGAGAGTACCAGCCGAAAAATCAAAAAAATATTCTAATGCGCCTAAAGGAGATCCGATAGAAGTCACGAAAGGCAAGAGCAGTGTTATTCTGACGATGCTCGAACCGAACGAAAAGCCGATCGTTTATGGATCTACATTAAATCTATCAAATCTAGAACTAGCATTAATGAGCGATGAGCAACTTCAGGGCCTTATCGACGAGCATAAGCTGGACCAAATTCAGAAAGACCTGCTTAAGAAACAGAAAAAGAAAGTTGATCATTTTTACAAAACAAGAGTTTACTTTCCGATTGAAATTCCAAGGTTAACCGGAGGTAAAACCACACTCACGGCTACCATTCCGACAACCTCCTATTTTCAAGAGCAAGTGTTATATACGAGCGAAACAGGAAGGAAGGATTTTCAAGAGTCCTTAGAACGCCCTCTTAAATCGTTGAAGGACGTGGAGGCAGCAGCTACCGAGATTGCTCAGTCCTCAGATTCCTCAAAAATTCTACCAAACAGAAGTGAAATTGAATTGATGTCCTATCTTCTCTCACAAGTGGCACCAGGAACGGTATTGGGACAAAATGGGCCTGATCATAGTACTGACGCCAACTTTCTCCATATTCAACAGTTTCCTGAGGATCCTGAGGATCCTGATCATCCCTTGCCCCTTTTTTCCGCAACAACAAATGGAATCTCTCAGATTAAGTATAGTGACAACAAAAAGCCACTAAGCATCACATTCTCAAAAGTAAAGCATCCTGAATATCCAGGAACAATTTATCGCGTCTTCAGTACTAGTAATGATGCCAAAACAAGGACATTTTTGAACCAACTTCAAGACGAATTTTTGACAACAGATAAAAATGGATCGTCTCTTTCATTAATCGCAAGAAGAACTCAAGATGGATATGAATATTATTTTGTACTTAGAAAAGATATCCTCAAACACGCAGAACACAATCGCGTCATTGCTCAACAAGTACTCTGGAAAGGCGATGAAATGAGAAGTATCCCCCCAGTTATGAACAAACGTCCCGGATGGTTAGAATACACGGGTTCATTCCTTCAAGACTATCCTGAAGTCTATCAGCACTTTACAGATGCACAGGCCTATCAAACCTTAGACCACTACCGAGTCGATAATAAAGTCCAAGACCAATTCGAGAAAATAGCTAAAAAAGCGATGGTTACAGGTGGAGATAAGTTTCAATAGCACCTCTGATTGCTTACGAAAAAATAGAAATCTGCTAAAAACGCGCCTCCGGCGCGTACCAAATTGAAGTGCCCGTTAAAATCATCGAATGTTCTTGGCCCCCATCCCCTTTCCTGTATTCCGATTCCAATTAGTCCCCCTAACTCCAAAGAACGCGGGAAGGGTGATTCTTAGGCAAGCCCTGGCAGGGCTCGCGCCAGCCGGAGGCGTTCGAAGGGCGAAGCCCGAGAGGCGCGCGCAGCTCATGGACTGAGCGTCCTGCCCAGGGCTTGCCTAAGAATCACCCTTCCCGGTATCTTTTTGACTTTCCTTCTGCTAGCTTCGGATCTCAGCAATATGTCCAAGAACATTCGCAATTTCTGTATTATCGCCCATATCGACCATGGGAAGTCTACTTTAGCCGATCGCCTATTAGAGGCAACTGGCACAGTCACTGCCCGTGAAATGGAGGCACAATTTCTCGATAATATGGATATTGAGCGCGAGCGCGGGATTACCATTAAAGCGCAGAGCGTACGCCTGAATTATAAAGCCAAAGACGGAAAAACCTACATCCTCAATCTTATCGATACGCCGGGTCATGTTGATTTTACTTATGAAGTCTCACGATCTTTGGCCGCCTGCGAGGGAGCAATCCTTGTTGTAGACGCTTCCCAGGGTGTCGAAGCGCAAACTCTTGCTAACGTTTTCATGGCACTGGATAACAATTTAGAAGTCTTTCCTGCAATTAATAAAATTGACCTCCCTCAGGCAGATCCCGATCGAGTTACGCGCGAAATCGACGAGATGATTGGGCTTGTCGATACTAGTCACGCCGTGATGTGTAGCGCAAAGTCTGGGATCGGCATCCAAGATGTCCTAGAAGCAATCGTTCGCTATTTTCCACCACCACAAGACTCTGATAGCAAGCCCCTTCGGGCGCTGATTTTTGATAGCTGGTACGACGCTTATCAAGGAGTGATCGCCCTCTGCCGGGTTTTCGAAGGAAAAATTACTAAAGGTACAAAGATTAAGCTCTTCCACGTCGGTAAGGAATTCGAAGTACAGCGACTGGGTACTTTTTCGCCTAAATTTACAGACGTAAACGAAATTACCAGTGGTGAGGTGGGAGCTATTGTCTGTGGAATCAGAGACGTCCGCGATATGAAGGTGGGCGATACGATTACAGACGCACTTAATCCAAACCTCGAACCTTTATCCGGATTTAAAGAAGTTAAGCCGATGGTCTTTTGCGGAGTCTATCCAATTGAGGCCGACGAATATAATGATTTGAAGGAAGCGTTAGAAAAACTCAGACTCAACGATTCTGCTATTAGCTGGGAACCTGAAACGTCTACCGCTTTAGGTTTTGGTTTCCGATGCGGCTTTTTAGGCCTCCTCCACATGGATGTAGTCCAGGAACGACTGGAGCGCGAATATAACTTAAACCTGATTACAACAGCTCCATCCGTTATATATAAAGTGACGCTTACCGATAACAGCGTTCAGTACGTCGACAATCCATCCAAACTACCGGAACCAACGCGTATTTTGACAATTGAAGAGCCGTACATCAGATTGACCATTCATATGCCTGCCGAATATGTTGGAGCGGTAATGGCTCTCTGTAATGACCGCCGGGGCCTTCAGGAAAAGATGGATTACGTTACGAGGGACCGCGTTGCGCTGATTTATCAAATGCCTTTGAATGAAATGGTTTTCGATTTTTATGATCGGCTCAAAAGCGCCACTCGGGGCTATGCATCGATGGACTATGAAATTACCGATTACCGGCCATCTGAATTAATAAAACTCGATATTCTCATTAATGGAGACCCCGTTGACGCGCTTTCGTTGATCATCCACCGTGACAAAGCAGCTTATCGCGGTCGCGAACTTGTAAAGAAGATGAAAGAGCTGATTGATCGGCAAATGTTTGAAATCGCGATACAGGCTGCTATTGGTTCGAAAATCGTTGCCCGCGAGAGCCTCTCTGCCCTCCGAAAAAATGTGACCGCAAAGTGCTACGGCGGTGACATTTCTCGAAAGAGAAAGTTGTTGGAAAAACAGAAAGAGGGCAAAAAGCGAATGAAGCAGATTGGAAGCGTGGAAATTCCGCAGGAGGCCTTCCTCGCTGTATTGAAGGTGGACTAAAAAGGTGGTTGAAATTGAAGGTGAGACTTTTTACTTTTGATACCCTGCGAGACTATTTTATCGCAGCAGCTATTGCTGTAGCGATTGCACTACTCATTCGCAGTTACGTGGTAGAGGCCTACCGAATTCCAAGTGCTTCTATGAAACCCACACTTCTACCGGGCGATGTGATTTTTGTCGCAAAGTGGCCCTACCGTCTGGCGAACAATCACGTTCCTGAACGTGGAGATGTCGTAGTTTTTTCTGATTCCTCCAATCTTGATTTTATCCGACGAGTAATCGGCCTACCGGGCGATCAAGTTGCCGTGAAAAAAGGACATATCTGGATTAATGGAAAAGAACTGGCAACCACACCGGCAAATCCCGGAACTTCGACTAGTCCTCTCAGTAACGTTAAGACTACCCATCCAAAAAATCTGAAGAAACTCAAGAATCCACCTAAAGCTGAACCCGATTTCAAAAATTCCATTTCCAGTTGTTATAATGAACAGCTTCCCCAAGGTAAGGCATATGAAATCTGCACTTCAAGCTTTCTCCGCGAGGATTTTGGGCCGGAAACAGTACAGAAAGACTCAGTTTTCGTCGTGGTGGACTATAGGTTTGAACCACCCGCACAGCGCACGCAACTACAGAATATTCTAGAGAAACGAAAAGACTGGGACATGGTCCCCCTGGATGCGGTCAAAGGCAAAGCCATGTGGATATGGCTTTCGATCGATCCCTATCAGGAATTTGGAACACCCACGCACTGGTTGCCCAAATTTCGATTCCAGCGGATGTTTAAGGAGGTTCGGTAGTCGTTATGATGAATCATTTAATTTCAGCAAAGGACCTGAGCGCTGAACAAATTCATAATCTCTTCGGTGTTGCCAGGATTTTTACCTCTATCGTCAAGCAGGGACAAACGATTCCACTATTAAAAGGCACCACCACCGTTAATTTATTTTATGAAAACTCAACACGAACTCGTACCTCCTTTGAACTAGCAGTCCGCAAGCTCGAAGGTGGCTTACTGACCTTCTCGGCATCAGGTTCCAGTGCGCAAAAAGGTGAAACCCTGATAGATACAGCGCGGAACATCACCGCAATGGGCCCCCATTGCATTGTCATGCGCCATTCCTCTTCGGGTAGTCCGACGTTGCTGTCGCGGATGATTTCCGTCCCGATTATTAATGCGGGTGACGGTTTACATGAACATCCGACACAAGGGTTGCTGGACGCATTTACGATTCAGGAAAGTTTAGGTTCCATTCAGGGAAAGAAAGTAGTGATTGTCGGTGACATAGCCCATAGTCGCGTTGCTCGATCCAATATTCATATTTTGCGCAAACTCGGAGCAAACGTGACAGTCTGTGGCCCCCCCACTCTGCTTCCACCGGAATTGGACAAGATGGGAGTTCCGTATTCGTATCGCTTAGAGGATCTTTTGCCAGATGCAGACGTAGTGATGGCTTTACGTATTCAGCTAGAAAGACAGAATCGCATGCAGATCCCGTCGCTTTCTGAATATTCCCGTTTTTGGGGACTCAACCAGCAGCGTGTGAAACTTCTGAAGAAGAATTGCATTATTCTTCACCCCGGTCCGATCAATCGCGGAGTCGAAATGGATCCAGAAGTTGCGGATGGGCCGCATTCTTTGATACTCGATCAGGTTTTTAACGGAGTGGTGGTTCGAATGGCCGTGCTCGCAGAGATTTGCAACCCGAGCGCCCTCAGAAAATGGCTAGACCAAGGAGGCTTTCGTGTCTGAGCTCCAAAAAAGTAGAACAGGGTGTATTCTCATTCAAAACGGACGCATCTTAGATCCTTCTCAAGAAATGGATTGTGAGGGAGACGTTCTTATTGAAGGCGATACCATCCATGCGATCGAACCGCCGGGACGCATTCCGAAAGACAGAGCGCAAAAAGTCGTGGACGCCAAAGGGGCCTGGGTGATCCCAGGATTGATTGATCTTCACGTGCACCTGCGTGAACCAGGACTTGAGTATAAAGAGACCATTCGGACGGGAACACAGGCGGCAGTTGCAGGTGGATTTACTTCGGTTGCTTGTATGGCGAATACTATGCCTGTCAACGACAACCCATTTGTCACCGCCTATATTCGCGAGAAAGCAAAAAACGAAGGTGTTTGCAGGGTTTTTCCTGTCGGAGCCGTAAGCAAAGGATTGAAAGGTGAAGAACTCGCTGAAATTGGCGGCATGATCAGCGAAGGAGCGCGTGCCATCAGCGATGATGGAATGCCAGTAATGAACTCTTACCTGATGCGAAAGGCAATGGACTATGCCAAAGCCTTCGGTGTTCCGGTGATTAGTCATGCAGAGGACTGGAATCTCGTCGGCCAAGGAGTCATCAATGAAGGAATCCTATCCAATGAACTCGGTCTGAAAGGAAATCCAGCAGCCGCAGAAGAGATCATGGTTGCAAGAGAAATTAGTCTCTGCCGACTCACTCGTTCCCGTCTCCATATTGCCCATGTTAGTACGGCTTTAGCGCTGAAACATATCAAGCAAGCAAAAGAAGAAGGACTACCTGTAACAGCAGAAGTTTCGCCGCATCATCTGACTCTGACGGAAGAGTGCTTACATTCCTACGACACCCATTTCAAAATGGCACCACCCCTGAGAACGCATCACGACGTACAAGCACTCAGAGAAGCTCTAGCAAGCGGAGTAATTGATATTATTGCTACCGACCACGCGCCACATGGAACTATAGACAAAGCTGTGGAATTTGATTGCTCGGCCAACGGAATTCTCGGGCTCCAAACAGCAGTGCCTGTGACTTTAGAATTAGTTCATGAAAAGATTCTCTCTCCGCTTAATTGGGTTCGCGTGCTTTCCTTAAATCCGGCTCGGATTTTGGGTTTGCCCTATGGTACGCTCCGAGTAGGATCCACGGCAGACTTGACGATAGTCCAACCGACCCAAGAGTGGACGCTGACCGAGGCTGATATTCTGTCAAAGAGCCGAAACACACCGTTTTTAGGACGACGAATGAAGGGCGAGATCCAAGCCACCATAGTCGGGGGCAAATGGGTTTATTCACCAAAAAACTTAGAAGTCTCGAAGGATGTAAAAACATGGCAGCAGGATTAACAAATAGAGGCGTACTTGTTTTAGAAAGCGGAGTTGAATTTCCCGGAGTTCTTTTTGGCGCGGAAGTTTCTGCAAAATCCATTGCGACATCAAAACAGGGAAAGGATTTTGGTTATGGCGAAGTCGTCTTCAACACTTCGATGACCGGATACCAAGAAGTCCTGACCGACCCCTCTTACTACGGACAGATGGTCTGCATGACCACCCCTCATATCGGTAACACCGGAGTCAACAAGGAGGACCCTGAGAGTGCCCGAGTCTGGTGCGCCGGATTTATTCTGAATCAATCTTGCGACGATCCCATTCATTGGCGGTCGAAAGGGAATTTAGGAGAATATTTAAAAGAAAATGGCATCCCGGGACTGATGGGAGTCGACACACGGGCACTAACTCGCCACATTCGATCTCAAGGTGTAGTCAGAGGGGTGATTTTACCGGAAGCTGAAAAGGGTATGGCCAGGGGTTTACTGGCAGACCTACCTCGATTTGAAGGGCGCGATCTGATTCATGAAGTCTCGACCAAAGAACCCTACTATTGGAGTAAGGGCCAACAAGTTCAAACTCCAGTGCAGGGTCAGGACCGTTATCGCGTAGTCGCAATGGACTTCGGGATTAAATGGAATATGCTTCACAGCCTTGAGCATCTGGGATGTGAAGTTTTGGTGGTTCCGGCAAAAACGCCTGCAAAAGATATTTTGGCAAAAAATCCAGACGGGATATTTTTATCGAACGGCCCTGGAGATCCTTCGGCAGCGCCATACGCAGTTGAGACGGTTCGCGATCTTCTCGGAAAAGTTCCGATCTTTGGTGTGTGCATGGGACATCAGATCCTTTGTTTGGCTTTAGGCGCCAAGACTTATAAATTGAAATTTGGCCATCGAGGATCAAACCAGCCGGTCTTAGAAACGACCTCTAAAAAAGTAGAAATCAGCTCCCACAATCACGGTTATGCGGTAGATGGCAATACTCTCCCTAGAAATGCGGAAATTACGTATGTTAATCTTAATGACAAGACAGTGGAGGGAATTGAAATCAAGGAAGCAAACGCTTTCTCAGTTCAATACCATCCCGAAGCGTGTCCAGGACCACACGATTCTGCTTTGATTTTTGATAAGTTCATACAAGGGATGAGGGAAAATGTACCAAAAATACCTAGAGCCGCTCGTTGAGGAATTCACTACTGGGGAATATTACCGAGAAGTCTACAACGCCAAGCAAGAGTATTTCGAAAAAACAGGAATTGTCTACGAAGACGACGTAGAATTTGAACAGCGCATGTGCATCTTTATGGACTGGTACATCTTTGATCGAGATCTACCAGGAGTCGACCTTCCCCCAATTAAATACTATTTCCGGAAGAACAAAGACAAATTCACCAATGAAGAACTCAACATCTACAAAGACTTCTGCTCGACTATCCACTCCATCTTTCGGCTGAAGCGCCAAACCTGGAGTAGAAAGGGCTTCGTCGTTGTCGATCTGTTTTCCAACAAGTCCAGTACAGTGAACGACTTAGAGATTAATCGTGGCTTTACCAGAGGGGATATTTTTGAGGCTCGGATCATCCCCTTTAAATCGAATTGGGC
>JABDFB010000090.1 GCA_013286765.1 Deltaproteobacteria bacterium | reverse complement strand
CTACTGGTCGAAACCCGTTATAAGCTGATCAGAATTCTGTCTAAGGCCTTATTGAATTCAGTGGGTGCCTCAAGCATTGGATAATGGCCAACGCCATGAATGATTTCATAATCAAAATCTGCAAAATATTTTTTATTTGCGGCTGCATTTGTTTGAAAAAGATCTGCATTAATAGACCGTACCGGCGCCTTAATACGGCTACATGCTTCGCGTATGTCTGTCGTATAAAATGGTTCTAACTTCGCAATCGCCGCCGATGGATTTGTCGAACTGACTTCACGAACAATTCGTTCCACAACTGCCTTGGGAGAAGTTTTGGCAAACACAAATTGCGCAAAACCGATTTCAATGGTGGCTTTATAATCATTTTTCATACCGTCAAAAAAAGGCGCCGCTTCATTCAGCGAGGGCAACTGATCTAAATCAAGAAGAGTATCGACGAGAATGACCATGGGAATTTGAGCTTGAATCAGTCCGTAGGCTTCAATAACATTGCTTCCGGACATTGAGTGGCCGACGAGAATAACTTTTTTTAAACCAAGTTTTTCGACAACTGCTTTGATGTCTTCGGCATAAGCTTTAACCGACGGCACTTTTCTTAGGGAAGATTCTCCATGTCCGGCTAAATCCATTTGTACTATTTGATACTTCTGTGAAAATGCATCTTTTTGATGATCCCACCAGTGGCGATTGCCAAGCCAACCATGGACGAACAAAATGGCAGTTTCACCATGTCCACAAGTCTCAAAAGAAATAGATGTTCCATCGAACGAAATTGCAGTTTGCGTCATAATGAGACTACTTATAGCAATTCAGGGCAAATTGCCAAGTACTCAATGATTTCAGCATACTTCAAAAAAAAATCAGAATTTACCTAACTGCGCCAGTCGTTCCTCTAGAAAAAAAGTTTCAACCAACTAGGTAACGACTGTCTGAAAAATGATTTTGGAGGACGTTCATCAGGCAAGGTAAAAATACTCCAAATATCTTCCTCAGAATGGAACCCCCCGGAATTGGGATCAAAAATAGTGAATTTACCAAAGACTCTAGACAAAGATAAATCTTCACGAGTCCAAATACCACTCATGTGTCCTATTAGCTTACGATTGGTTTTTTTGCCATTTTCGTAAATAAGAGGGCTATAGGTATTAAGTCGACTCCCAAGATTTTCAGCGATGGCGCGAAATTGCTCTTTGGAAGGCAACCAAATCAAGTCATAGGCTTGCAAGAATCTCAAGTCAATCCAAGAATAGTTCCCATACCCTAAGTCCCCAACCTCAGTACCATTAGGCAGCTTTGTTTCGAAAAATGGCCTAATTTTAGGAGCACGCGGAAACCTGGGATCGGCTTCAAATGTGATACTCTCGTCTTCGCCTCGATGAATAATAACGCCTGTACTCGTTGTTTCAATGATGTGGTAATCGATGATTAGTTGGGCCAATGCTGTTGGAAGGTTCTTTCTTTCGAGACATTGTTGAATCTCAAGTTGATACTTCTCAAGGTTGACGCGGTCGTCGGCCTTGAGAACAGCAGGAAGTCCGGAATTTTCAGGCCGTTTTGATTCTTTTTCATCTAATTCCGCAACTGAAGGTTCTGTTGCTATGTCCATTGCTATCGCTGCGCCATGCGCAGCGATGATGTCCATCCCAAAGCTTGGGACGGTGTAGAAAATTTCAAGGGCTATTAAGATGCAAGTTATTCTAACGGTTAAATTCATACTGCCAAAACCTATTAATTCGTTTCCACATTTTCTGAGAACTTGTGCGCACCTAATTGAAGTGTGGAAGTAGGGCGAAGCTAACTTGAGATGTTATTCTGTGTCAAATAATTCCTGTCAGTAGATAATGGATTTGCTTGGTTACGCCCTCAAAAAAGACGGAAACACTTAAGAGCCGAATCAACGGTAAACGCCGACCCTGTTGTTGGCCGGGTTGTCTTCACCGTCGACCATTTACATTGTAGGAATTGTGAATAGAATAGCTTCTACTAAGGATTTTCTTCACGCGATAGGCTTTATACTTCTGCTGTCTCTTGTGGTAGGTTGTGGTAAAAGACCAGGAGTCTCTCGGCGAAGAAGTAAATATGTCCGTATCCAAACCGTCGGTCCGAATTTGCGGGGAGATAGGCAAGGCTAGAAAATATTAAACGGCTTCCGGCGTTTCGAAGGGAACGTATGGAACTCTGTCTCTTGCGAAGGGCTGAATGATGATATTGGCGAAATAGACGATACCATTCGATATAAGACAGAGGCAGGTGAGTGGAATTGCCTAACTAGCGACGGAAGTATGATGACCAATGATCGCATTAGGTCAATAGGATATGAGGCTAAAGGTGAGCTTCGCGAAATAAAGAGAAATAAGTTCTGTGGGAGGGAAAAATAATGACGTCTCGAATTGCGGTTAGTCTATTTACGATACTGATTTCAGGTTGCACCAGCGCAGCTCTAACTACAGAAGAAGCGGCAGTAAAGATCGTCGATCCCGCACAAATAGTTGATAGCTTCTCTCACGTTAATCTATGAATCGGTAATACGAAATAAAACGTACTTCCTTTTCCCTTCTTACTTTCTACCCAAACTTTTCCTCTGTGTGTTTCAATGATTAGTTTTACGATGGCAAGTCCTAAGCCAACACCCTCATTATTGATTCGCTTCTCTTGCCAATAAGGATCAAAGACATGCGGTAGCGCTTCGATACTGATACCGTAGCCTGTATCGGCCACAGAAACCTGTGCTAAATCTCCTTTAAATGCAAGCTCAACGTGGATGCGCCCTCCAGGCTCACTATACTTAATAGCATTACTTAGCAGGTTAATAAGGACTTGTAGAATACTCTTTCGATCGCAGAGAATAGGCATACTTTCCGTCGGGATCGTCTTTGTCATCTCTAGGGATTTGCGTCTAGCAAGGGGCTCCATAATCTGAAATGCTTGATGGACTAAATTGCGAATGAAACAAGTCTGTCTTTCGGTAGGAAGTGTTTTTGATTCCTCTTTCTTTAACATTAGTGCTTTTTCTATGAGCTCGTTCATATGCTTTCCAGAGTGAAGAATTCTTTCAATGGAGGCTTTTGCTTCGCTAACATCCTCCATTTTAGAAAGTTGGTTTTTAGCAAGTTCTGATGAAAGCATAATGCTAGTTAGGAGATTTTTTAAATCGTGTGTAACCATTGCCTGAAGGGTTTCACGGTCTTTTATCGCTTTATGTCGCTGCTTTTCGAGCTTCACTTTTTCTGTGATGTCTCGAATTACAGCAGCAATGAACTTATTACCCATCGTATGCATTGGCGCGATCGAAATATCAACGGGAAATTCAGTGCCATTTTTTCGGATTCCATAAAGGTCGAGACCCACACCCATCGGTCTCGGGACTGCTACTCTTTCAATATATTCTACCCTGTGATGCCTATGGGCTTGTCGGTATCGTTCAGGTATAAGAATCTCTAAAGGCTGTCCAATGAGTTCACTATTCTTATAGCCGAACCAGCTTTCAACCTGCTTATTTATAAAAACAATACTGCCGTTGGCCGCAATGATGACCACGGAATCAGGTAGACTATCTAGCAGGGCACAATATGCTTCGGTAGCGACTTCTTGCCACTTTTGGACTTCTGAAATATAAGACGATTGCGACACAAAGCAGCCCTCCTTTGTAGTTGTTCGGAGCGAAGGCAAATGAGTTATGAAAGCTTCATTTAGCATACCGAGATAGATGTTTGCCACGCTGGCTGGCTTCTATTTTTCTAACTTGGTGTTGCACTTGCTTGAGCTGATAGAAAGGATACCAAATTGTGAAAGTTGCAATTTTTGATACACACCGATTTGAAAAGGAGTTTTTCGAAAAGGCTAATATTAACTTCCAGGAAGCATTAACGTTTTTCGAACCGCGTCTTACGGAACAAACAGCAAAATTAGCAGCTGGCTTTGACGTTGTGTGTTCATTTGCCAATGATCGCCTCAATAGTAAAACTCTATCCATTCTAAATTCCTATTCGATTCGATTAATCGCTCTTCGCTCAGCTGGGTTTAACCACGTGGACCTTGAGGCAGCTGCGCAATTGGGAATGAAAGTAGTGCGCGTACCCGAGTATTCTCCTTATGCCGTTGCTGAGCATGCAACAGCTTTGATTCTAAGTCTCAATCGAAAAATCCATCATGCCTATAACAGAGTTCGAGAAGGAAATTTTTCTCTGGATAGCTTGGTTGGCTTTGACCTTCATGGAAAGACGGTAGGAATCATTGGAACGGGTAAAATCGGATCGGTGATGGCTAGGATTATGAGTGGTTTCGGATGTCAAATCCTGGCCTTTGATATTCGCCCAAAAATAGAACTCACTGAGAAATATAATGTTAAATACACAAGTCTTGAAGATATCTATCATCAATCTGATATTATTTCCCTTCATGTACCTTTGACCCCAGATACGAAGCATTTAATAGATGAAAAAGCGATTGCTCAAATGAAACGCGGAGTGATGGTTATTAATACGGGTCGAGGGGCATTGGTAGACGCCCGGGCACTTATCGTGGCGTTGAAAGGAAAAACGATTGGTTCAGCGGGACTTGACGTTTATGAAGAAGAAGAGGGAGTCTTTTTCCAAGAT
Source organism: Deltaproteobacteria bacterium (assembly GCA_013286765.1). The sequence continues at coordinate 4,231 of JABDFB010000090.1, read as the reverse complement.
CTTTCGGACCAAGTCCTTCAAGACGATGTACTAGCTCGCCTTATGACATTTCCAAACGTTCTAATCACGTCGCACCAGGCATTTTTGACCAGAGAGGCTCTCACTGGAATTGCTACCACTACCTTAAAGAATATTAGGGAATTCGATGAGGGACGACACCTTACAAATGAGGTTTCTATAAGGGGAAAAGGGCCAGCGGCACACAACTAGTACGGGATAAGTTCTGGCTGTGTAACAAAGTCTTTATCCGCCAAACCTAACTGCCCATTATAATTCAGACCCATGCATAGGGAGGGCCCGCTGCAACTGCGCTCCCATCTTCCAGTAGAAATAGAGACGCCATAAATCTGGGCGCCTTCTATCAACAGGATGAGAGCATGTCAGGCGATGAAGCGAGCGGGAATCTGTCACTTATTTGTCACTAAAGGCAACACGTGTATTGAAATTTATAAATATATTCTCACAGATCACCGAAAAACAATCATATGGGCGACTCCACCAAAATTTTGTCTAAGAATACCAGCGACTATGTCTTACAACATGTCAACCAGAATAGACTGATAAATATCTATGATGGTCTGACCTTTGGACGAACAGAAGGAAATGAACTTTTTTCTAACGACCCTCTCGTAAGCAAGACTCATTGCAAAATATACGTCCAGGGCACCCATATTTTTGTTGAGGATGTTGGTTCCTCCAACAAAACTAAAGTGAATGGCAAAAACATTTCCTCAAACGTGCGGATCTCTCTCTCTGTCGGCGATAAGCTGGAAATAGGGAATCAACAACTCATCCTTCAAAAAAAAGGGCAAAACTCCATTTTATACGCGACTCCCTCCACACACTCTCAGCCTTCAGAATCTTTCGGAGATGCATTCAAGTCTTTTTTTGATTTAAAAGAAATAAGATATTCTACCCGCATTATCTCTACGATCGGAATTGGCATCGCAATTTCACTGTTCAAGAATATTAATGAATCTCAATGCAAATGGGGTGTCACTCCATACGGAACTAGCACTTTCATGCATGATGTAGCTCTAAAATGCGTGCTTGTGGGCACGTTTTTCAGTTTTCTGAATCACTTGTTAGGACGAAAGTTTAAGACATGGTCTTGGCAAACCATCCTGTTGGGGATGGGTGGTGCCTCCCTAGTATTTGGCATCACTATTGTTACTCCTGGAGTACGCATAGTGACCGAAGCTACGGCAAATAAACTTGCTTGTAGCTGCATGGCCTCAGATCCAACAAAAGTACTAGAAGCTTGCTCAAAGTGGATGAACGGAAAGAATCTAGTGGCTAACAAAATGCAGTTGATGGCTTTTCAAACCCTTCCTAAAGAAACCCAAAATGCAATTACGCAAAATTTAACTCCCTATTTGAATCAGGCATCTCAAACTCCAACGGTTCCTGGCCTTTCTCAATTGTCCATAAACCACACAACCCAGGAGGGCACGGTTCAACCTAGCAATCAAATGGGAGCTGACCAAAATGGAGTCATAAATCAAACCTCTCAAATCTCTAAACTATCACCTGAGCAGACTGCTTTTATTGAAAATCAGCATTCAATTGCATTTGAATTATTTAGAACTCGTCAGTACGATAAAGCCATTTTAGAAATAAGGAAAATTTTCACACTTGTAAATGACTACAAAGATTCTCGTGAAATTGAGAGATACGCATTGGAAAATCAAAAGAGATTAGATCAAATGAAGAACAATCAACTGAATACGGGCACCCAGGCGACACAACCCAATCCTTGAAAAGCTGGATCCCACATATTTCAAAAATGACCGACTAAAAAAATCTGGTACTTTGCCTCCCTATAAAGCCTAAAATGGCCTAATTAGACTTAAATCAGACTTGTTGCCGTGGTTTCATTCTCGATAATAATATTTATCGCGAATGAAATTAGTTCGCAGGGTTACTCAATAGAGTAGTTTTTCAAAATAAGGATTTTTTTACAAAGAATCGAGGATACAAAAAAGCACTTTAAAAGCTCTTTTTAGCTAGTTTTGATAGAGCCTACAGTCACAATTCCAGGTTGGGCTTTCCTACAGACTATGTTAATTGTGAGTCACATTTTCGTAAATTGAGTGAATTATGAGATTTGAAATTTCTAACAATCACCCGATTCTGGCTCTCTATCCTCATGTAGAGGAGTACTCGCGTGAGTTCTTAAAATTTCATGGATTCAATTACTTTCAGTATCTTCGATGCTATCCAGATGGTTCAATCATCTGTTTTCACAATAAAAACGACTTACTGAAGGTAGCTCTTGAATATGAGTTTGGCACACAGTCTTCTTTTAAGGAGGAGCACGAGAAATTTCCTTCTTATGTATTCTTTTGGGATGAAGAACTAGCTGATCGACCGGTTAGGCTAGTTAGAGAAAGGGCCAATATCCATCATGGGATGACCATCGTCAAACGCCATAGAGAATATTACGATATGATCGCATTTGCGATGCCTAAGCCACGGACAAATGCGCTGGCTTATTATGTTAATCATTTAAAGGGGCTTGAGACATTTGCTGAGACTTTCATTCAGAGTAGATCCGATCTATTGAATCTACACGAGAAGGAAAGACTACTAGCTCCAGTAGAATTACAGGATCCCAATCGTTCAAAAATCTGTCTACCTGATCGGCGGATTCGATTTGATATAAGTGGAAGAAACGGTCCAACCTACGTGACTGCACGGGAACTCTTTTGCTTACAATATCTTGCTCAAAATCGATCCTATAAGGAGATTTCTCAAAACCTGTCGATTTCCTCCAGATCAATTGAGACTTATCTCGAAAGAGTAAAGCTTAGAACGGGCTATTCCACCAAGGAACAGCTCTTTCGCGCTATTTCTCTTTGTCCGTAATTAACACCGACAGCTATTCCAAAACGCCTTAGATAAAGTCCTCCGAAAAAGGAGTACAACAATGATTTATCGGAAAGAAATTAAGGAACATCCTGCAGTCCATCTTATAAAGGAATTTTGCCGTACTTATAGTGAACGAGACCTTGAAGGATTGTTAGCGCTATTTTGCAAAAACCATCCGGTTCATTTGTACGGGACAGGTATTGATGAGGATCGCCGTTCATTGCAGGAGATTAAGGAACAAGTGCTTAGAGACTGGGAGCAATCTGAAAACGCCCAATTATTCCCACCAAAAGATCTTGTTTATTGCGAAGATCCCGTCAGTTGGGCTGCAGGAAATTTCAGCGCCAAAGTAATAGCCTCCGGCCAAACACTTGAAATTCCTAATCTCAGAGGTTCTATCTCAATCATTCGTGAGGAAAACGAATGGAAGATCAGTCAAATGCATGCTTCGTTTCCGGCAATTGATCAAGAAGTAGGGGCTTCTTTTCCAAGCAAAGTTATAGGATAGGCGACAATGAGTTTCGTTAATTAACGGATCACTTTCGTGTGGCGGGCTAAGGCGTTTCCGGATTTTGACCTCCGATCTTACGCATGATATCAAGCGATTCTATATGAATCTTTTTAATCCTCTGAGAGTGAAAAACTGCGCACTTTTTGCACTGGTAACCACAATAGTGGTTTCCTTCTTTGTGTGCGGGATGCAAACAGGGATGATTGAGTTTTTTCCAAAAGCGGGCCTGCCACACGATCCGAGTACAAAAATTTGGTTCACCTTAGCTCAAATAATTGCTTTGGCGTTTCCTATTCTTTTTGTACTTTTTTATGGACGAGCTCTAGAAATTCGGAATGTATTTATTCCATTTCTTTTGTTGCTAGGCTGTCAGATCTTCACGGAAATGGTACTTTTTAGGCATTTCTTTCCTTCGCTAATTATCCCAAACGCACTAGTTTATATCGCCTATCGGCTTTTTCAATTGTGGGAAGGTCGCAAGGTTCTCCTACAATCGCGCAAAATTTCGAAATTGGCCGTGAATTTGGGACTCGGGCTTGTCTATTCAAATTTCATTCTCTGGGTTCTCATTTTTTTTAGATTGAGTCTCAGGCTTCCCAAGCTTTTTGCTTAAAACAGTACTGTACGAAATAAGAAAAAAAGTTATAACGAAGTCGCAGCAAATCTTGGCATTCCACGAGTCGGAGGTTTTAAATCTATGTTCAAACTATTTCTATCTTTCCTTGGACTATTCTTGATGATGGAGGGCAACACGCAAGCCTCAAACACCTTTATGCACGCCGTAAATTTGGAAACTAGAAAAGACTATGAAAATCAAGGCTCCAAGATGGAACAATCACTTGAAGCTTT
>JABDFB010000089.1 GCA_013286765.1 Deltaproteobacteria bacterium | reverse complement strand
TATCTTAGGTTTTTTGTTTTTGAGTATTACACTACTCTCCCGCTTTTATGGCGTTGTCCCGGATGGTTCGCAAACGGCTGTTTCGATGTTGGCTCGGAGAGTGTTTGATAACGGTTATTTCTATTACGTCATTCAGGGCACAACTGCCTGGATTTTGATTTTGGCTGCCAATACCAGTTACGCTGATTTTCCGCGCCTCTCCTCGCTCTTGGCAAAAGATCGCTATCTACCCAGGCAGCTGGCGAGTGTTGGCGATCGTCTGGTATTTTCGAACGGTATTTTGGGACTCAGTTTAGCCGCCATTCTATTGATCATTATCTTCCGTGGCGATACCCATCTTCTCATCCCTCTCTACGCAGTTGGCGTTTTTCTTTCCTTTACTCTGTCACAGGCGGGTATGGTTCGGCATCACCTAACTAAAATGGAGAGAGGTTGGTTCAGATCTCTTATCTTCAATCTGATCGGAGCAATCACAACTTTTATTGTACTGATTGTGATCGCAACAACGAAATTTATGGCCGGCGCCTGGATGGTGATTTTGTTTATCCCGGTCCTGGTGTTCCTATTCTATAGGATCAATACTCACTATGGGAGTGTGGGTAAGGAACTCTCTCTGATGAACCAAGTTCCACCGGAGAAGCTGAATAGAGTAAAACACTCGGTGATAGTTCCGATCTCCGGTATGCATCGGGGAGTTTTAGATGCTTTACGCTATGCGATTTCGATCTCCGAAGATGTGAGGGCCTGCTATGTGGAACTCGATTGCAATCAGACTGAAAGAATGCAGACTGAGTGGAATAAGTGGGCACATGAAGTTCCGTTTGTCGTTTTGAAGTCGCCGTATCGTTCCGTAATTCAACCGTTGTTAGAATATATAGATGACGTCGAGCAGACGACTCAAGGCGATATGATTACGGTTGTAATTCCAGAGTTCGTGACATCCAAATGGTGGCATCAAGTGCTACATAATCAAACCGCGTTTTTAATCAGGACGGCTCTGCTTTTTAGAAGAGGTAAAGTGGTTACCAGCGTCCGTTATCACTTAAAGAGCACCTAAAACGAAATCATAGCCACGGCAAAAAGTAACATGATTCCGGCTCCGGTTTGAACCGTTTCAAGGGGTGTGTGCAAGAAAACGGTGTTCAAAATGATGGCTCCAATGGGGTAGATCAGCTCGATAAATGTTGTCGCGCTGGCTGGCGTTCTGGCAAGCCCTCCATAATAGACCATCATTGCAAACATCCCAGGGATCAAGCTCAAGTAGAAAAGCGGGAAAGCATTCTTTGATATAAAGTGGAAATCCGTAATTAACTGTAAATCCGGATTATGAGACACCCCTAATATTGCTAGCAAGCCGACAAGACCGAAGAAAAATCGCCAAAAAGTAGCTAGGACCACAGGAGTTCGTTTTAAAAGGAATTTTCCTGTCACCGTAGAGGCGGCCCAAAGAAAAGCGGCCCCAAAAGCATAGTGAAATCCTCTGGAGGTGAGATTGACATCTTCTAGCAAGAATCTAAATTGAAGATCCGGAAAAGTTAGAACGATTCCTGCGCTGAGAGCAATGATCGCCCAAAAATAAAAACTACGTTTTGGTCTTTCACCCAAAACAGCAAAGGCAATCAAAACGACAAAAATGGGTTGAAGCTTTTGTAGCAGGACGGACACGGACGGATTGATATAGAGAAAGCTTGCTGTGAAGAAAATCGTAGCAAGAGCGGAGCCGCCAATTCCGCTAAAGATCGCTGTTAACCATTCCGTGAAATTCAAATCGAAAAGTCGCTTGGGATACTTGTACAAAACCCAGGGGAGCAGGATGAGAACTGCTAAAATATGTTCAAAAAAAACAATAAAAGTCGGGTCGAGTGATCTAATCGCCGGATAACGTACCAAAGCATCCGTAGCCCATAGGAGGGCAGCCGTTGCAACCATGCCGGGTCCCAGTATTTTTTTAAAGTCCAATTTTTTCACTCCATCTGCAGAAATTCTCGAGTGATTGAATCGACATGAGTCGGCGGGAATCATCTCGCTTTTTTCCCTCTAAGCCATCGTAAAATTGGGGTTCGAAAAGACCAAAATGAATATTAGAAGGTTCATAACGATCCGGATTGCTTGCAATCACATGTCGCAGAAGAGCTCCTAAAGCAGTGTTAGCCGGGGGGGCTTGGTGCGGTTGATTATGGATTCTCTGAAAGATAAACATTCCTGCTAATAGACCGCATGCAGCAGACTCCAAATAACCTTCGACGCCAGTAACCTGTCCAGCCAGAAAAACATTGGGTTTACCTCGGAGGGACAGATCCGGACGCAAAACCCTGGGGCCGCAAACGTAGGTGTTTCGATGTATCGAACCGAGTCGAAAAAACTCAGCCTTACTCAGAGCCGGGATTTTGCGGAAGGCCTCCAATTGAGCGCCGTATTTTAGTTTGGTTTGAAACCCAACCAGATTGTACGCAGTCAGACTCTTATTTTCTGGTCGAAGTTGAACAACAGCATATGGCCGTTTGCCAGAAGGGTCTGACGGGTCGATCAATCCGACCGGTTTCATGGGACCAAATCGCAAACTATCTACTCCTGTTGCCGCGATGGCTTCAATGGGCTGGCATGCTTGAAAGAACTTTTCTTTTTCGAAGTTTTTTGGCGGAACTTTCTCCCCTGTCATCAAGGCTTGATAAAAAACTTCATATTCCTGTTCGTTCATAGGACAGTTTAGATAAGCTTCCTCTTCGCCTTTGCCGTAACGATTAGCAAGAAAAGCACGACTATGATCAATGGTGCTAGCGTCCACAATTGGAGCAATTGCGTCATAGAAATAAAGATCTTTCAGCCCAGTGGATTCAGCGATCCAGGTTCCAAGTTTTTCTGAAGTAAGTGGTCCAGTTGCGAACAGAGTTATCGAATCTGGATCAAAAGCTTGGCAGACTTCCTCTCGAACAATAGAAATATTCGGATGTGATTGGAGAGCTTGGGTGACCGTCTCGGAAAATCGATTACGATCTACAACTAGTGCTTCGCCTCCCGGGAGGACTGTCTTTGATGCAGCGTCTAAAACTAAAGAGTCGAGTTTCGTCATCTCTGCCTTGAGCATTCCGGGGGCTGAATGGGGAGCTTTCGATTTGAAGGAATTACTACAAACGAGCTCAGCAAAGCGTTCTGTCTGATGAGCCTCTGTCATACGGACGGGTCTCATCTCGTGCAAGATGACACGAATACCTCGTTTAGCCAGAAAATTTCCGGCTTCACTACCGGCAAGGCCGGCACCGACAATGTGAACTTGTGGACTACTCATATTGGGTCGGCTATCATATATATAGAAGACTTGAGATTTGCGAAAGTGGGTTTTTATTTGTTACTCGAAGCCGGTCTTGATTCCTATTTAGAATATCTACGAGTGAATAAGAACGCTAGCCCGCATACCCTGAGAGCCTACGAAGGTGATTTAGATCACTGGATAAAATCCGTTAGAGCGACCACCTCCATTGCCACCATTAAAGAGCTCGGCGAGAGCCTAAAACCGCAGGATCTAAGGGCTTATCTGTCGAGGCTGTACGAGAAGTGCGAAAAATCATCGCTATGTCGTCGACTTTCCTCCATTCGCTCATTTCTAAAATACCTGAGAATAAAAGGCTGGATTCAAAAAGATATTGGGCTCTTGGTACCGGCCCCAAAAGCAGAAAAAACTTTGCCAAAGTTCCTTAAAATCGAGGAAATGATTGAATTAGTTGAGGCACCTGATTTATCAACTCATTTGGGTCGACGCGATAGTGCTCTTCTGGAGATCTTATATAGCTGTGGTCTCAGAATTAGCGAGGCTGTGGCGCTGAATATCGGTGATGTCGACCTGAAAGCTAAGTGGGTGAGAGTCTTGGGCAAGGGCTCAAAAGAACGGATGGTTCCGTTCGGCAGTCCTGTTCAGGAAGCTGTCTGTCGTTACTTGGAGGACCGAAAAGACAGGTTCCAGCTCGAAAATCCGCTGTTTTTAAATTTTAAGGGAACACGGTTGAATAGTCGAAGCGTCTCGAGAATCCTCTTGAAGCATTTGGTGAGAATGAAAGCAGCAAAAACACTTTCACCCCATGGCATTCGCCATAGCTTTGCTACGCATCTGCTTTCTGCTGGAGCCGACTTGCGAACGATTCAGGAACTGTTGGGGCATGAGCGGCTTTCGACTACCCAACGCTATACTCACGTCGATTTGGGGGCATTAATGGATGAGTACAGAGATGCTCATCCCCTTTGTAGGAAGTAATATGGAAGATCGCCTGGCCCCAAAACCTATTCTGGAGCATTTGGATGGATAGAATTTTAGACTTCTTGCTTAATTTTTCGGGTCCAATGCCCTATGTGGTGGTATTCGGAATTCTGCTAGCTTGCGGGTTGGGGTTGCCTATTCCTGAGGATATTACGCTATTTGCAGCGGGCTTATCTGCTTATTACGGGCTGACAGATTTATGGATCGTGATAGTGGTCTGTTATCTAGGGGTGATAATTGGGGATTCTGTGATCTTCGTTCTCGGTACTGTCTATGGAAGGAAATTGACGAAGAAGTGGCTCTTTCATAAACTTTTACCCGACGAACGATTAAATAAAGTACAAATAGATTTTCATAAACGTGGGAACCGCCTTATTTTTGCCGCAAGATTTATGCCTGGATTAAGAGCGCCAATCTATTTTTCTGCGGGAACCCTGCACCTGCCGATGCGAATTTTTTTATTCTACGACGGTTTAGCCGCATTAATTAGTGTTCCCGTCATTATTGGTGCCGTGTATTATTTTGGCGATGAACTGGATCGAGTAGTTAGGATTATTCAAAAAGTCGAACATAGTATATCCTTTGTAATAATAGCAGTGATTTTAGCTATAATAGGAAAATGGTATATTACACATAGGAAACTTAAGCAGGATTAATGCAAAATGTTTGCAAGAATAGTAACAGGAATTGTGATTTTCTTTTTCTTGGCGCCATCCACATCCAATTCTTCTCTAATGACTTTTTTTTCGCCAGCGCCTGACCCAGTTAATCAGCTTTGTGCAGAACTTGTTCGTTCAGCACAGAGTTTGAGGTGGAAGATTGACCCATGCAAGGGCATCGCATGGAAGAGTGGTGGTGTTTCTGTTCAAGGTCGTCCGCTCATCTATGCCGAATTCGGAAATGTAAATGCCAAGAATACCACCCTGATTTTTTCAACGGTTCATGGGGATGAGATGACTCCCCTGTATTTGGGATTGCAATTAGCTCAATGGGTAAAGGATCACAAAGATGAATTTCCAAATACCCGCGTCGTAATCGCTCCTTTGGTTAATCCAGACGGTTTTTTTAGTAAGCCTCGAACGCGAATGAATGCACGAGGCGTGGATGTAAATAGAAATTTTTCAACAAAAGATTGGAAGAACAAAGCTTTAGCAGTCTGGCAAAAAAAATATCGATCAGACCCACGAAGAAATCCCGGAGCCAGCCCCCGATCAGAACCTGAGACAGCATTTCAAGAGGACCTGATTCGGATGTTTAAACCTCATAAGATTTTATCTATTCACTCGCCACTGAATTTCCTCGACTATGATGGGCCAAGCACCCTAACACTCTCTCGTTTTCCAGAGGATTATGTAAAGGAGTGCCAGAGGTTGCGTAAACGAGTAAAGGCAATCTCGGCCGGATTTTTTCCCGGCTCACTCGGAAACTATGCTGGGCATGACTTAGGAATTCCCACTCTCACATTGGAGTTGCCTTCCTCAGACCACCGCAAGGCAGAAGACTACTGGAAGAAATTTGTTACTGGCATTCGCACCGTGATTCAGTTTACCGTGCCTCAGTATGCATCCAGAATTCTTGACAAAGAGGTCGGTGGCTAAAACTGGGAAAATTGTAGCCCATTTCCGCAAACGCAGAGACTTAGGACCATTCCCCACGCGGTTCCTGCCTAAGGCGCCGAATTAGCATCAACTGCAGTGAGGCCCAGCGAACGTGTGCGCCCCTATTATGAGGGGTGTTGATTAGCTATTCGTTCTATTATAGAACGATCTATATAAAAATAGTTCTACCATAGAACGATTTATGGTAGAATCGTTCTATGGTAGAACGAAATTTAGAACTTGCTGAAATTATTATAGAATTAGGTGCTATTCAAGCCCGCTTGGCACTTAGTTTACCTCAGCGACTAAGACCGTATTTGAATCGATTTGAGGATTTGCCTCGGGCCTGTCTCATACTAGGGCCACGCGGCTGCGGAAAAACTACTTTTATTCTCAATTATCTCCGCCAGAAAAATTGCCTCTTTGTATCCGCGGACCTGCCATGGATCGCTCCTTATTCACTTTGGGAAATCGCAAAGGCAGCCTTCTCACACGGCTACGAAGGGATCATCTTTGATGAAGTACATTATGCTGAAGACTGGAGCAAACACATCAAAGCGATTTATGATTCATATCCAAAGCATCTCATATGGGCAAGCGACAGTAGCAGCGCAGTTCTTAGAAAAGGCGTAGCCGATCTATCAAGACGATTTCTAAAAATTCAAATTCCGATACTCTCATTTCGTGAATACATCTATCTCCGCGAAGGTAAGCTCTTTCAAACAATAGATCCGTTTTCCCCGGATTCATCAAAAATTCATGAAGTTTTGGATCAAATTAACGTCCCGTTACTGTTTCGACAGCATATTTCTAGTGGAATTAGGCCTATCTTCCAAGAAGGATTCTATGAGGATCGGAGTCTGAACATTTTGGAAAAAATGATCTTTTCAGATCTGCTGTTCTTTGTTCCGCAAATGCAAGAAAACTACTATAGAGCCCTTAAGAGTATTTTGAGTTACTTAGCTTCAGCTTCAATACCACGTTTGAATCTAGAGCGACTTTGCAAAGAGTGGGGAATCGGCAAAGAAAAGCTTTACCAACTATTGAGTGTCGCTGAAGAAATACATCTTATAAGAATAATAAAATATTCCAACCAGAGAACCAGCCATACTAAAGGAGCAAAAATATTTTTGCACGATCCTTCCTGGTATTCTGTTTTGAAGGGTGAACTAGGAAATCAGCGTGAAGCCTACGTTGTTTCTGCGCTCAGTGAACTGGGTTTGGGCGTTTCAATTCCAAAGGACGATTCAGAATGTGACTTTGTCACCTCAAGTTCTCTAAAACTTGAAATTGGTGGAAGAAACAAGTCCTCCAAAAAAGCCGACTTCGTTATCCGAGACGACCTCGATGTGCCTTCCGGCAAAGCCATCCCCCTCTGGCTCTTGGGTATGGGTTATTAGTGAGATCAATGCGCTGTATTTCATCGATGTTCGAAGTGATCCATTGAGACGGTATATACGGTATATTATGTCTGCAAATGCCGCAAATACGCCTGCTTTTCCTTCTGATCACTTTCCTGCAAACGAAGAAGCAGACGCAGCGCTGAAAAGACTGAGAGCTATTTAAAAAATTTAACTTTTAGTAATTACGATATTAGGTATTTCATAGATCCCTTTCTTCGTGTTTAGCTTTTCCCGAAGGTGAATCCCCTCCAATGACGGGAATATCTTGTAATAGGGGGAATATCTTGACCAATTGTTGGTGGAGATATTTCATGAAATTAGTCTTAGCTTCTTTACCTTGCTCCGCTCTCTTTTCTAAATCCTGAACTCGTTCAATGGTTTCTAGGTTCCCAAACTCTCATCCAGTCCAAATCCAATTTTCCCGAAATGGAAGGACGAACAAAAGATCTTATTGCAAAGATCTATGCTGCACTTTTGATTCATTCAGAAACGAAAGAAGAGAGGAAGGGAGTCTCCCTCTATCCGGGAAAACTCTATGATGTGGGTGGATATCGTTTACACCTATTCTGCATGGGTAGATCAAAGCCTGGAGTTCCAAGCATTCTATTTGAAAGTGGAGCAGGCAGTTTCAGCACTGGCTGGATATCTATTCAGCGTGAACTCTCAAAGCGCACACAAGTTTGCACGTACGATCGCGCAGGATATGGATGGAGCGACGAATGGCCTGCTCTCAAAAACATATCGTCTGTTCAGGGAGTTCTTCCTCGAAGCATTGATCAGCACGTCGAAGCTCTTGATCGACTCCTTACACAAGCTAAAGTCTCTGGTCCGATGATTTTGGTTGGACTTTCCGCTGGGGGCCCTATCTCTCTCGCATTTGAAGCCAAGTATCCAAATCGAGTGAGTGGATTGGTGTTACTCGATCCTCACGATGATGGTATTGCCCGTGAGGATAGTGCATACACTGATGAAATTTCCGACTCACTTAAAGACTTTGAAAAATCAAAGTCCTCCGAGGCAAAGGTGAAATGGGAGTCGCAATTAAAGGAAATAACTGGGCATCTCGCTGGCTATCGAGATGGAAAAATTCAAACTCAGATCCTCGTTGAGGATCTAACGGTTCTTGTGAACTCTTTAGACCCAATAATAAGCTTCATCATCGGTAAGACCGATGGTCGATCCATGAATAATAAGTGCAATAAAAAAGATAAGAACAATCCAGCAAGCGCTTTTGTCGCCCCTACTCCTATTAGTCTCCGGCCTATTTTTCAAGGTTTCTTGATACATATTGAGGCACGGTAAACTGAATCATGGTGCGGATGCTACCGAAATCGGTGCAGCTATATTTGCCCACAAACGACATAATATCCTTCTATCCCTCTTTGACGATCATCGGTATATCCAAAATCTGTGTAGGACTCAAAACCCAGACCTAATTGGCGACAGAACTCTTTTAGCCTTTCATGCTTTTCTTTGCCCTGAATATGATCTCGGATATAAATAGCTAATTCACCATCTACAAAAAATCGGGTTGGCTCCTTAATCTTTGGAAGGGATTCCTCTACTAATCTTACCACCGACTTGCCTTCCAGCACATCCAACATCTGCTTAACAACTCTGATAGTCAGATCGGGTCGCTCAGCTGGAATG
>JABDFB010000088.1 GCA_013286765.1 Deltaproteobacteria bacterium | reverse complement strand
TCGGTGGAGCGATGGTTAAACGCGCGACATTGCATAACCAAGACGAGATTGATCGCAAAGATATTCGTATTGGAGATCAGGTCGTTATACAGCGGGCTGGGGATGTGATTCCTGAAGTGGTGAAAGTTATTGCTGATCTGCGCACCGGAAAAGAAAAGAAATTTAAACTTCCTAGTCGATGCCCCGTTTGTAATTCTCCAGTTACCCGTAAGGAGGGCGAGGCGGCAGTGCGATGTACTAGTCAAAACTGTATTGCCCAGTTGAAAGAACGCTTGCGCCATTTGGCCATGGGAGATGCCCTCGATATCGATGTCCTCGGATACCGGACTATCGAGCAATTGGTGGATTTGGGTTTGCTGAAAAGCTACGTGGATATTTTTACGCTCAAAGCGGAACAGCTCATGCAGTTAGAAGGTTTTGCGGAGAAAGCTACACAACGATTGTTAGATTCAATCGAAAAGTCGCGCAGCCCCGAGCTCTATCGGTTGATCTTTGGTCTCGGGATTCGCCATGTAGGAGAAAAAACTGCAAAATCGCTGGCCAACCATTTTGGTGGCATAGAGCCCTTTATGAAAGCGTCACAAGAGGAGCTTTTGCAAATCTATGAAATCGGACCTGAAGTCACAAATAGTATTTGTGAGTACTTGGCGGATCCAGAGAAGAAGGCAGAACTCAAGGCACTGCTCAAGGTTGTTCGTCCAAAGCCCCCAGTGGCCCGCGGTGGGTCTGCGTCTGGAAAAGACAGGAAACTTTCTGGACAGACTTTTGTACTTACAGGGACCCTGCCGACGCTTACGCGATCAGAAGCCACACGCATGATAGAAGAAAATGGGGGAACTGTAACCGGTAGTGTTTCTAAAAAAACTAATTTTGTTCTAGCAGGAGGAGAGCCCGGGAGCAAATTGGACAAGGCAAAAGAGCTCGGGGTAAAGGTTATCGATCAAGATGAATTCTTGAAGATGCTGTGATGTTGCCGATCTGTGGGGGTTGTCTTCGGAGCTAATTACTGGATTAAATCATTTTAATTTCTACAAAATAAAAACAATGTGATAGAGCGCTCTTCGGAGGTTTTAATAATGCGCCGTACATCACCAACTTTACTTATTTTGTTGTCGAGTCTTTTTGCGTCTATGAATTTGTCTGCATCGGAAATGCCAGAGTCTGCGGAAACATCTACGTCCGCGGGTGATCCAGATGCCGTTGTTCCAGTGGACGAATATTTTCCTCAGATAGTGGAAGGAATGCATTTGTTTGGTACATCACTGGCCAAACCCTTGTCGAATGCAGCCTTGAGAGAGGGAAAAAACTTCTTCTTTTCTCCCTATAGCATTGGTACCGCATGGACAATGGCTTCGCTGGGAGGGAGCGATTCTGTTCGATCTGAAATGTTTTCGGCTTTTGGTGGTCAGTTCGACTTGAAACCGGAATACATTCAGGAAGGGAATGCCGCTCTTCGCCAGTTGTTGCTGAATCACTCTTCCGGTTCTCTGCAAATTGCAAATGCGATCTGGGTGAACAAAGATATCTCATTGGTGGACGCCTACCAGAAAGAGTTGCAGAAGTCCTTTGGAGCAGAAGTCGCAAATCTTGATTTCAGCGCACCCGGTGCAGTCACTCAGATAAACAAATATGTTTCTGATCACACTGCTGGAATGATACCCAAGCTTTTGGACCGAACTGATCCCTCAGCGCTGACATATTTGATTAATACTGTCGCGTTGAAAGTGAAATGGGAAAAGAAATTCGATAAAGCACTCACTAAGGAACAAAGCTTCACCTCTGCGGACGGAAGTTCGGGACAAGTTCAGATGATGCGTCAAAAAGGTCAATTCACCTATATGCGCAGTCGTACTATTGAGGGCGTTAGCTTAGATACGGTTGGAGGCGAGTTTGCTATTGAACTTTTCTTGCCCGTCACTGCCCGCACTCCGGAAGAACTCTCAGACTTGGCTGATTTGTCGGCACTTCAGTGGTGGGAAGACCAGTTTGCAGACAATAAAAAAGGTGAGCTTTTTTTACCTCGCCTCAAGCTTGATTACAGTGCCGACTTGATTCCAGCAATCAAAGGGTTGGGAATTCAGAAACCATTCCGTCCCGGCGAAAACTTTAGTCGTATGGTGAACGGGCCAAGTGCAATTAGTCTCATTCTTCACAAAGCAACTCTTGAGCTAGACGAAGAAGGCGCAAGCGCAGCAGCTGCTACTGGCGCTGCAATGACTAGATCCATTGTACTTAGAGACGATAGTTTTACGCTCAAATTCGATAGACCGTTTCTGGTTGCGATTCGCCACAAGGTTTCGAGGAGCATTCTGTTCTTCGGAATCGTAAACAATCCGCAACAGCAATAAGTCCTATTTGTTTTGAGGGACGGTGGTTCATCGTCCCTCTTCTTTCCTCCGCAAACCCTGAAAAAAAACTAATAATAATCTGAACCAGTGTTGAACTGGTTCAATGATTTGGTACGATTTAAGTTTCTTTGAACGTTTCCGTGGGGGGATAAGTGAGAAGAATCGCACACGTTGTATTGATTTTATTTGCCTGTTTTGGAAGAGCATCTGAATCCGTTGCCGATTGTTCGCTCTTCGGAGCAGATTCCAAGATTAGCGGCGAAAGGGTCCTTGCCTTTAAAGAGGCAATGGAACGAGAATGTCCCGCACCGGGAAAATCAAAATCTGCCCTTTCGCCTGGCGCTTGTTCTAGCTCCAACGGTATCTCGGAGGATTTCAAATCGATCGAGGCATGCGTACAGACTCTCCAAAGCGCTTCCCTTCTTGGTCCGGAAAGCAGGGCTTTAGAGCTATTGCTTAATGTCCAATTTCAAACTTATATTAGCCACGTCGCGCGGCTTGGACACAGCACGGAAGGGAATAGTCAGAGTTCACGTGAGCACGTGATTAACCGACTCAGAGCCCAGTGTTTGTCCCCAAATGCAAAATCCCCTCTGCAACCACACCGTGCTTTGCAATCAAGGCCTGGTTCGCCATCTACTGATCAAGCGGCACGTCTATTAAACCATGCGAGCTTAGGTGCCAACGCTTTTAATTCAGCTCTAGACGCACTGCTAATGGAAGGGAAAGATCAACCCATCAAAGCACTGAAATATCAGGTGGCCGATCTAGCTTTGTTACGTTTAAAGCACTTGAAGCCCTATCTAACGGGATGCCCTCTCCCCAAAAATATATCAACGAAACTCCTTGGTACAACACTGAATCCTGAAAAATTTGTCAAGAAACTGTTCCCAAAGGGCGAATTGGACAATGATAAAAAAGGGTCTACACCACATATAGATTGTGGCCGTCTTGTTGAAAAATATGAAGAGGCGGCTAACCTAGTTAATCAATTTCCGGAATACTTCGAGAATGGGACGGGAGTTGTTGATGACTATGCTAAAAAAGATCTTTTTGACCGAAGGGATTTGCTGAGCAAGAGTAAGTCAGATTTGCTTGGAGCTAATGGGTATTTGTGGAAACTTGAATCTGAAATTTGCAATACATTGACACAACCGGCAGGAGCTCTTTCAGTTGTATTGAGCGATCCCCGGCTTGCTTATAAATTTTTCGAATGTGATAAAAAAACCGATTGTCGCCCCGATCCCAAAGTTTGTTCAATGGCAACTAGTGTAGATCCCAAGAGTTATCTTACTCAATTAGGGGTTGGTTATGCTCTTCCTAACCACGATTTTTTTCACAATCGGAAATTCCTGGGTGGAGGACCTGATCCTCGTTCTGAGGTTTTGAGTTGTCTCCAGGAATCGCATCAAGCGATCAAACAAAGATATGAGGAAGAACTTGGACAACGGTTTAAAGCAAGTCCGGGTGTAAAAGCTTCGACAGGTATAGCTAGGGTATTTAAAGGAGCTCTAAATAACCTTAAAAATCTTCACGTTAGTGATCAAGAGGCACTATTGAGAAGTCTGGGCAAGTTGTCGGGTGAACAGGTTTCCAGTTATCTGTCTAAAATTAACCAGGTTCCCTGCCAGCCGAAACATTTAGAAACTTGTGTTCGCGGTTTGGAGGACCTGGGCGACCAGATCGATTTTTACGCTTACAATGTTAATCTAGATGCAACTGTGAAGAAGGTTGCGAGCGAGTTACGTCTGCCCATTGTTTACAGAAAATCGACTGATGCAGCGCAGGCCAAACAACAAAGGGGATTTAAGACCAAAGAGCATGAAATATCAGGAAAGAGTTCTACGCTCGAAGGACTGAAGGGCTATATTCCGATCAAGGCTATTTTTGGTAAGATCGGGGATCGGCTACGAGCCAGTCAGCGCGAATTTGATGCTAAGTGTTTAACAGAATCATCGTCGGAGCAGCAAACTGAGGAGTGCTTAACTATTCTCGAGAGAATTGTTGCAATCGAGGAGGATCTGGCGGCAGACGAAGAAAAAATGACAAAGATCCTCAGTAGGTTGGGACATAAATATAAAAGTGTACCTCGGGTCAGGATTGGTGAGGATAAGAGTTCAGAAGCCCTTGTCTACAATCACGAATCGGGCCAATTGGGGTGGGTGAAGTATCAGAGCGCTTTGCCTGCCGATACGGTTTTCGTTTTAGGGGAGGCGGAAACTGGAAAAGCCATTACGGCAGACACTGACCTTGTACTTATCGGTCAGAGACCGGGAGCTGATCTCACTCTGAGTCATTCCAACCACTATATGACAGAAACAAGTAAGCGAGCTTTTGAAGCACTCAAGTCTGTGTGGTCAGACGAGTCTGAGAGTGGAACGGATATTTTTCAGCATGGTGAAGAAACTTGTTGGGGTTTAAATCCCATAGATGATGAATATGTTGCCTATCCCTATGATGGAGGAGAACCCAAGGTATTTAATTTAAAGCTTTCAAATCGGGACCGGGAAAATCAGTTGAAACTCTATGCAGAGTGGCTGAGAGATCAGAGCAAAGCATCTGGAGCACAAATCATTGTTCCTGATCTCGCATTTCGTAAAGACGTGGCCTCCAAGATGAAGAGTTCATTGAGTCCTGAGGCAAACGAGCCGGAATATAGCAAAATTGCGAGTATTGTTAGCGACGGGGGAGGAAAAGTTGTTCAACCTAAATTTCAGCAGGGAGATGCAGGGGAGTTGAAATCTCCACCGAGACCAAGAAGAGCCTCTTTGCGTTCGAGTTCTCCTGCGAGACCAGGTTCTCCAGCAAGTCCAAGAGAAGTAGAGGCCCTTGAAGGCTATAGAGTCGAAAGAAGGAAATCCCTAGAGCTAACTCATCCAAAACCTACGACGGTCAAGAGGACAACTTCTCTGCCGGCTCTTCCATCTGTAAGAGAGTCTAAAGAGACGCCACCTACGAAAAACAAATCGCTATCTCCAGTAGAAGAATCTAACGAAAAAGATGGGACTGCTGAAAAAATCAAAATTAAATGAGAAACATGGACTTCAGTTCTGAAGTCCTCAGTTAGTTCGGATCACCTGCGAATTTTCCCAGACTCCATATCCTTCATCATCTTATCCCAGCGATCGCGGTAGGTGATGTATTTAGCATTTAGACCACTATAGCGAAACTGAATGGACTGTGTGGGTTTCGGTTGGGATTGGAGGGAGACCATGAGTTGGTCGAGGATTTTTCTGGTTGCATTGGGGGGGAGTTTTTCAACTCCAGCAACGAACATTTGATAGATGTGGTTGAGCTGATCTATGAGGGTGTCCGCTCGTTTGATCTGATCGTCGATGTGGGCGGTGGGACTGATGCCCACCATGGGTTGGGCGCCGCTAGCGGTGCCCGTCGTTTTCTGGCTTTTCTGCGATTCTTCTTCCTCGTCTTCTTTTTCTCGGCGTCTTCGGATGGATTTGGAATCTTCTTCCTTTGCCATTGTGGTTTCCTTTAATTTTATTAAGTACTGAATAGTTTGGAGAGTTGTTCGATTCTTGAAAGAGTGATGATTCGGACGCTCTGATCCGAAGAGACCATCTGTGCTACTCGTTTTGGAATACTCTGGGGAAGTACCAGAACTTTGAAGCCTTGCCTCTTTGCTTCCTGAATTCTCAATTCAATTTGAGGAACTTTTCTTACTTCGCCAGTCAGGCCTACCTCTCCGATGAAAACCCAGTCTGCGGGGAGAGCTTTTTCGGCGAGGCTTGACCAGATCGCGGCTGAGGCCGCTAAGTCACAGGCAGGTTCGGAGAGTCGCAGGCCTCCAACGACGTTGAAATATAAGTCCCACTCGCTCAGTTTGAGTCGCATGTGTTTTTCGAGAATAGCGGCAAGTAGAGAAATACGTGAATTATCCATTCCGACTGAAGTTCGGCGTGGCGTTCCAAGTGTGGATCGAACTACGAGAGCCTGAAGTTCGACGAGAAGAGGCCGCGACCCCTCTAAAGGTACTGCGACTGCCGTTCCTGCAACGGCTTCAGCACGCCCGCTCAAAAATAACGATGACGGATTAGACACTTCTCTCAAGCCTTCGCCATCCATTTCAAAAACACCGAGCTCTTGTGTGCTGCCGAAACGATTCTTTACTGTTCGCAGTAAACGATAGCTCTGTCCACCTTCACCCTCGAAATATAAAACGGTGTCCACCATGTGCTCCACCGTTTTTGGGCCAGCGATATTTCCTTCTTTAGTGACATGGCCGACGAGCCACACAGAAATTCCTGCAGACTTTGCCAGCGCCATCAGACGTGCTGCAATTTCACGGACCTGACTGACACTACCAGGTGCAGATTGTGAGAATTGACTTGAGAAGGTTTGCAGTGAGTCCATCACTAAGACGTGCGGTCGGAGCTCTTTTACTGACGCGAAAATGCGCTCGAGCTGATTTTCCGAAGCGAGAAAAATCTGGTTCTTGCCACTGATGCCGAGTCGATGGGCACGGCCGCGGATTTGATCAATCGATTCTTCGCCGCTGACGTAAAAGATTTTTAAGTCTTTTTGATGTGTTTTGAGACCCTGAGCAACTTGTAGAAGCAAAGTGCTTTTTCCGATACCAGGGTCGCCGCCTAAAAGTGTGAAGCTATCGGCAACCAATCCGCCGCCCAAAACGCGATCGAGCTCGGGAATTCCCGTAGTAAGACGGCGCAAATGAATTTTTTTTTGCGTGTCTGGTGGAGCGTCTGGTCCATCTTCTCCTGGAGCATCTAAGCTCACCCACGCTGGGGAAGTCGAAGACTCGGATTGAATCGGTGGAGCTCCATGTACTCCGATATTTTCCCAGGTCGCTTCTTTCATCCCTCTAAAATCATCTCGCACACTTGCCAGGGAAGACTGGTCATTCGATAGATTCAGATTTGTTTCTTCGGCAAAACTATTCCAGTCCTCACACATCGGGCACCGGCCGAGCCATCGTGGGCTATTATGTCCGCAATTCTGACAGCTGAATTGAGTTTTTGTTTTAGCCACTCTGCTCCTTATAATTAAAAATTATCTAATAATCTGTTCAATAGTCGTATGCCACCGCTCTAGCATTGCTTCTCTCGCTTGTGACGAAATTTGGGGCTCAAACGATTTGTCTTTTTTCCAGGTTGTTTCTATTTCCGACAAATCCGTCCAGATTCCTGCGCCGAGCCCGGCGGCGAAAATCGCACCCAGACTGGTCGTTTCTATATGAGTTGGACGGTTCAGCCCAACACCAAGAATATTCGCCTGAATCTGCATAAGCAGATCGTTTGCCGATGCGCCCCCATCGACGTTGAGACTGATGAACGGTTTACCGAGATCCTTCTGCATTGCTTGTAGAATATCCGCGTTCTGAAAAGCGATTCCTTCCAGAACGGCGCGAGCCATATGGGCCCGCGTAGTACCCCTCGTAATTCCAGTAAAAGTTCCGGTAGCATTGGGAACCCAATAGGGCGCTCCCAATCCCGTAAGCGCTGCGACAAAGACAACGCCATCAGAAGATTCAACAGAACCTGCCAAGGTCTCTATCTCGTGCGAGTCTTGAATAAACTTCAATCCGTCCCGAACCCACTGAACTGCAGCACCGCAAATAAAAGCGCTTCCTTCCAATGCGTAAGTGTAATCGTCTGGTTTCAATGCCCAGGCAACAGTTGTGATTAACCGATGTGTGCTCAAAATTGGTTTTCGTCCAGTATTCAGTAATAAGAATGCCCCTGTGCCATAGGTGCACTTTGCTGAGCCTTCTTTAATGCACGCCTGCCCTAGCAGAGCGGATTGTTGATCACCAAGAATCCCGGTTATTGGAATTCCGTCTGGAACACTGTGAAAGCCCTTGGTTACGGCGAAAGTGCCAACCGATGTACAGACTTCAGGCCATACATCGAGTGGTACATTCAAGTGCTGGCAAAGGCTCTCGTCGAACTCATGTTTCTTGAGGTGAAAGCAGAGGGTTCGAGAGGCGTTGCTCGGCTCAGTAACATGAACAGCACCTGCCGACATTTTTGCAACGAGAAAACTGTCAATGGTTCCGACCGCGAGTCGCCCCGAACGATAGGCAGACTTTACGCTCGGCCAGTTTTCAAGCGCCCAAGCGACCTTAGTTCCAGAAAAATACGGATCTAAAACTAAACCTGTTTTTTCATGAAAAAAAGATTCGAGTCCCTTTTTTCGGAGTGCTTCGCACTCGCGTGCCGTACGGCGATCCTGCCATACAATTGCTCGCGCCAGAGGCTCCATTGTTTTTCTGTCCCAGAAGCAGACAGTTTCCCGTTGATTCGTGATTCCAATAGCCGTGATTTTTCGCGGGTCGACATGTTTAGTCACCTCCCGAACGGTCTGTATCACAGTGTTCCAGATATCGGACAAGTCGTGCTCTACCCAACCGGGCTTTGGAAAGTACTGTTCGAATTCTACAGTAGCCTCGGAGATTTGATTGAGATTCAAATCCATAAGCAAAGCTGTTGTCCCAGTTGTTCCTTGATCTACGGCTAAAATATAATCCATGTCTCGGTGCCTCGAAAATCCATTTGGGCAAAAATACCTTTTTGCCCAAATGGATTCAAT
>JABDFB010000087.1:7730-9042 GCA_013286765.1 Deltaproteobacteria bacterium | reverse complement strand
CTTCACCCAATTTTTGTGAATTGATCAATTCAAATTTTCGTACTCCTGTAGAGGGAGTATACTTTGCTCCTGACGTTCATGAAGATACTTATCGTAGGTTTAAATACGATCTCATAGCTTTGCAGAAGGGAATCCCGTTTCCAGATGCAACTCGTAATATGGAGTTAACTAAGACATTAGGAATGGATCCAGCGCATGCGTCTAATATGAACGAGACTCTCCAAAAATGGCTTTTCGAGAGAATGCATATGGTTGTTGGTCAGGATTTTTTATCAGACTTTGAACCTGATTCAGCTAACCTAGGCGCAGAAATTTATGCAATCCGCGATACTTATATAAAGAAAATGCAAGATAAGTTCAAAGAAACATGGATTCCTAGAACATGGCTTCCCGAGTGGAATGGCATTTACCCCAGCTACACCTGGACACGCGTAGCCGAAAACTTAGACATGGACGTAGATGCTAAATGTAAAAAATACGCTAATATGGAAGACCCTGATTGTCAGCACCCCATGTTGAGGTACGCTTACATGCACTTCTTTAACTTACGAAATCCTCTCTATGTTGTATCGCCAAAGATGGGATTAATCCGATTCAACTCATTTATTACTCAACCTTGCTCAATGGATGAAGAAGTAAATCTCCCTCAGGCTTGTAGAAGAATCAGACTATCCAGACTGTTCTTCGCTGCAAAACAGAGCGAAGAAAAAGAAGTTGTCTCACGACGCGGTACCAGTGTACGACACACCCATGAATCCGCTTTCCCCATGGATGTCTGCCCTAAGGGTCATGCTAACGAATCGAAACCTCTATGCGAAAATCGAACAGATGGACCTAACACAATCGCCGCTGCTTTTTTGAGCAACACCCTGGTGGGCTGTACCTCTTGTAGCGCCCAAGAAAAAGCAAAAATCAACGCAGAGATTGCTGCCTATCATAACAGAGCATCTGTAATGACTGGAGAGAGTTTCACCGAAATTTTAGGAAGAATACTCTCCACCGTAGCACATCCATCGGAATGGGCTGAAGCGCTTCGTAAGGCTTTCAATGGCGGGCGTGATAAGTACGGTGACTCTATAGACTTCATTAGACCTGATTTCTACGAAGGCACCGGCGGCTTCTAGTCAGCTGTAACGTTCCCACGAACAGAAAACGTGACCGTATCGACAATTTGATCATTGTCATCTTTTAAGAAGAGCTTGTAACGACCCGGCTTTTTAATTCGCCAAGTATTGTGTTGAACAGGATGGTTTGCGCAATCCTCCCCTTTCAAGGGGAGGTGAGCAAACCTATGAAGTCGACACTTCTTTAC
>JABDFB010000087.1:0-7720 GCA_013286765.1 Deltaproteobacteria bacterium | reverse complement strand
ATTCCTATCAATGTTTCTTTCGGCCTCATTGCGAGAAAGCTCTTCTAATACCCATTTTATTTTGGCGCTCTTGGGCCGAGCTTCGAATTTAACCACTTGCTGCGATGCCGGAATATCTGGATCCAACGCAAGTACCATTCCCTCTGCCGGGTAAGTAATTTTAGGACGGTTTGCTGAGCCAAATTTTTGCAATGTTTCTGACGGAAGACCCGCCCGAGAATGAGCTTCTATTGGCTCTGTGCCTCGGAGATACCATTCATTACCGATTGAGACTATGCCGCTGGGTACGGCATGAAGTGGGCCACTGGGTGCCTGCACCTCTTGGCCGCGGCTGTTGCTATGTAACTCCTTCATGATTTCAGCCCAAGCAGGCGCTGCACCCGTTATACCTGTCACATCCCACATGGCTTCGCCTGAAAAGTTTCCGACCCACACCCCAACAGTATATTTATCGGAATAACCAATACAGTAGTTATCGCGCATGTCCTTACTCGTACCTGTTTTGACAGCAGTCCAGAATCGCTGAGCCAACGGGTTCTCCAGACCAAAAGTAAGGCTTCGAGCTTCGCGATCTGAAAGTATAGACGAAAGGAGAAAAACAGCTTCGGGTGAAAAAACTCTTTTATTGGGTGTATTTACTTTACCCACACGAATGCGCGACTCGGACCAAATACCCCGATTTGCCAAAGTCCGATACGCATTTACTAAATCCCAGAGCGTAATATCAGCTGCGCCTAGAGCTAACGATGGTCCATAATAATCAGCCTCTCTGAGATTTTGAAATCCAAGCGCTGTCAGGATTTCAACGAAAGACCGCACCCCCACCAGTTCTAATGTCTTAACTGCCGGAACATTGAGCGATGAAGCGAGAGCTGTTCTGACACTTACCAAACCGTAGAACTCATTTCCATAATTCCTAGGACGATAAACTCCACCCAGAACGGGAATTTCAACGGGCGAATCGTCGATCAGCGAAGCTGCAGTCAAATAACGAGAATCGAATGCCAGACCATAAAGAAAAGGCTTCAGCGTCGACCCTGCCTGCCTCGGCGCTCTCACTCCATCCACGTAAGCTGCGCTCGAAAGATCATCTACTCCACCCACATAGGCGAGCACTTCTCCGGTAGCATTTTCGAGAACGAGTGCGGCAGCGTCTTGTGCATTTTTAGATCGGAGCGAAAGAATCTGATGCCGAAGCGTCTCCAGCACAAAGCCCTGTAAACCGGCATCTAGCGTAGAATACCCAATCGAGTGTCCTGTATTTTCCGAAAAATATTTTGTAATGTGAGGGGCTAGCGCCACGGGTGAATGGATTCGCATTAAACGCAGCTGTGATTGGCTAAGCAGCGTTGTGATTCCCTGACAGGTATTTTGATAAGCACCCTGATACTCACCATGACGCTCACCATGCTGGGCATTCTGGCTATTCTTGCGAAGGAATTCATCGGCCAGACCGCATGCGCGCCGTTTGACTTCAGAAATTTCGGCCGAAGGTGCCCGAATCAATGCTGCCAAAATCAGCGATTCGTCAATATCCAGACCGTGCGGAGCCTTTTCAAACAATCCTAAGGACGCTGCGCGAATCCCGCGAAGTTCTCCCCTGAAGGAGATTAGATTGAGATAGGCTTCCAGAATTTGTTTTTTAGTCCACGACCTTTCTATTTCGAGGGCCGCCCAGAGCTGTCCGAGTTTCTGGTTCACTGTGCGACCGCGTTTATTCCTTCGCGCCAGTTGTTGATCTAGAATGGAGGCTAACTGCATCGTAATAGTGCTCGCACCTCTTTTTCTACCATTGTTACCAGTAGTATTTTTCACGAGGGCGAAGAGCGCAGCGCACCAGTCCACACCAGAATGTGTCCAAAATCTTTTATCCTCCGAGAGAACTGTCATCTCTTTCATCGACGGTGAAACCAGTTCGACAGGTGTCCACTCAAGTTGACGAGTGTTCATCTTTACACGGTATTCGTGTATCAGTTTATTATGTCGGTCATAGATAATACTCTCTGAAGAGTGATAATTCCGCCGTACCTCTTCAAAACTCGGCATCCTACCTGGCTCTCCTAGGTAGCCCAGGTGGCCTACCAGACCGAGAAAGAGCAGAAAAAGCATCACTCCACAACTTTCATAGGCGGATTCGGCAGCTCACCAAACATTTCTGGCGCATACATAGCCTCTACATGCGTGGGCGGCAGATTCAATATTCCGGATTCGTTTAGTCGAATGGTATACTCCACCGTCCATTTTCCTTTCGGGACGAATTCGAAATACGATTTGAACGAATCAAACGCGCGTTCTTCAAAAATCGGCCAAACCCGCCCTTCGCGCTTTTCACCTTTTGTAGATAAACTGGAATCATTCCCTAAACCCACGCCCAGAATGGAGGCACCGGCGGGAATAGGATCATTCACCACGACCCAGGTCATATCCGATTGGGACTCTAGCTCCAAGTGAACGCGTACAATGTCGCCTTTGGTCCAGCTTCCCGCGTCCTTTCTTTCCACTGCATTGAGAGTTTTACTTATTTTAAATCCACTACTAATCGGCTGTAAGAGTGGAATAGCCGCAACGGACTGTACTGTTACCCACGGTTTTCCTTTTTTCGGCGCGGTTACCAGAAGCTCGCCGCGAGACTGATTTGGCTTTTCGAGCCAGGCAAAGCGCAGGTCCTTTCCGTTGGGACTTTCGCTCCAGTCTACGCGCAGAGTTTTTTTCTCCCCGGTATTCGCGCTAGAACTTTGCGACGAAGAATCTCCGATTCCGGTTAAAGTCACTTTACTTTCTCCGACTACCTGGTCGCGTTCAAATTCGCGAGCGAATTTCTCGATCGCGATCGCACCCCAGGCATTGCTGGTAGTTGTGGCCCAGTGACCATGCCTTTGCCGAAACAGGGTGCCTCGAACGATTCGCCCTAAATCACCATTCCTGTTTGGCCAATTCGGCAGATCTAAAATACTCAGAATCAGACGATTAGCGTTCACATCGCCCGAAATCATTAGCCACCAAAGCCGATCCATTTCTTCTGTTGAAAACACCAGGGAAGTACCCTGAAAGGTCATGCGTGACCGCAGAATCTGTTCTGCTTCCTTCATCCTTTCTTCTTTTTCTGGAATACCATCAACTCTATGGAGAATATTTAACCAATCAATCACTGCAGATGTCGGCCAAAGCAGTGGCTTCAACTCCAGTGAGGTAAGCATTTCGGCCTTCACCCCGCCCGTTCTTGATAGAGCATCAAAGGCCGCCAGTTTTCGGACAGTAAGATCCGCTGTAGGAAGCGCGCCCCAACGGGTGATGGATCCAGTCGCAAATTTCTCTAGTCCAGAGACAATTTGCGAACGGTAATTCTCCGGAATTTCGCGCCCTGCTTCATGAGCAATGGCCAGAAAATAAGACGTCAAAGCGTCCGATCCCTGCAACGAGCCAGGAAAATACTTTAAGAGGCCGTCCCGATCCATATAGGCGGGCAATTCTTCGATCACTCTTTCCCATAGTTTTTGCCCGGTAGAATCGCTCAGTGCAATCGCCTTAGAAATCCTCTGCTCAAGACAAACGTAGGGATAAGCCTTCATATAGTCTCTCACGCCGGTGAGTCCCGTCAGGAGAGTGGGTTGCAATGCTACGTTAATACCGCCACGCCCCGGTAGAGCATCAGCCGGTTTTTCAACCGAAATGTGATAGTCTCCATCGACTTGCGCCAGAGTGGCCTGAATGATTCTATCTGGAATAGACGGTAAGACTTTCTGGCTGATCTTAATGCGATCTAGAACTCCACCTTCGCCTACCGGTTTGGCTGCAATCTCGTACACCAGGGATTCCACGCCACTTGGCACTGTAATCGGCCAGCGTGCCATTTGGGATTCTCCCGCGGCCAAACGAATCGTTTGGTTCTTCAATGCTTTACCGTTTAGTTTCGCTTCTACATTTAAATTCATTACGTCATGAGTTGTATTCCTAAGCGTAATCTCAGCGGGAACCTGGTCCCCTTCCCTAACCAGTGGAGGTATTCCGGATAGAATCATTAAATCTTGTGTGGTTCGAATGGTCGAATGACCGGTACCGAACAAGTCTTTTCCACTATGGGCAATTGCCACTATTCGAAATGAAGTAATAGAGTCATTCAAAGGCACTTCAACCGTAGCGCGACCATTCTCATCCAGGGGTACTCTAGCCTTCCAAAGCAGGAGAGTCTCGAAGAGTTCGCGGGTAGACGCTTTTCCGCCGCCGCCACCTTGCGGTAGTGCCTTACGTCCAAAGTGCCGTTTTCCCACGACTTGCATTTGCATAGTCGACGTTTCTATTTCGTACCCGCGCCGATGCATCATCGCACTCAAAAGATTCCAACTGTCATTTGATTTAAGCTGGAGCAAACCTTCGTCGACTGCAGCCACAATGGCCTCACTGCCACTCGGAAGAGTTTTTTTGCCTTGCGGGGTCACTTGGATTTTGACTTTGGCTTTTTCTCTCACTCGATAAACATCTTTTTCTGGAGTGACACGGACCTTTAGCTCGTTAGCTTTCCATCCGACATTAATTTCCGCAATATCCAGCTTATATGCTGGTTTTCCTAAATCGATCAGGGCCGTCGGTTGCACATTTCCCAGACGCCCACGCACTGCCAAGACCGAAACAAAAACATTCGGAGCGTAATTTTTCTTAATTGGGACTTCGACAAGTGGCTTTTCTGCCGATATCGGGACGACATAGGAATCTAAGATTCCTTCGCGCTCCACGGTGACCAGAGCAGTCGCTTCACGGAATGGCATGCGAACTTGGAAGGTCGCTTTTTCGCCGGGTTCGAATTTTTTCTTCTCCCCAATGAGATCCATGCGATCATGATCTTCTTGCTCAAACCACCATTGGTCACGATCGTAAACCCAGGTAGAAATATTGGCAGAATTCGTATTCCCTGCCGAGTCTTTTGTACTCGCCTGAATAATCAGATTTCCCGCAACAGGTGGGACAGTATCGCAGATCAGAATACCATGATTATCCGTAGTGCCTTCACAGGCTTTTCCGAGTTTTTTGACTTCGACGTAATTCTCGTAAGCATAAAAGCCTCCAACGAGTTTCTTACGGTGAGATAAGACTTTTCTTTCAATAAACTCCGCCTGAACTGGAGCATTGCTGATTGGATTGCCTTTGAGATCAACAACAGCTGCAGTAAATTTCAGTCTATTCTTCGAAGCAAACCAAGAATCTGCTCTCAGGCCTACTAATACCTGCGATGGATAAATAGGAACCGTACTCGAAGTAGTCTGAATTTCTCCATTTGGGTCTCTAAATTCTAATTCAAATTGAATTCTACTCGGAACTTCAGATGTCTGAATATCGCTGAACTCCACCCTCCCAGTTCCAACCTGGTCAAGCTGAGTAGCCTGCCTGTGGATTTTGGAGTCTTTAGAATCATGAGAATTTGGCGAAGACTCTCCTGTGGAGTTTCCGTCTTGCTCGGCATTCTCGTCATCCGTTGAGTCCAGAGTTGGTTTCATTTCTGCAATACTGCCGTTCGAAAAAGTATATTCTTCCCAATCAGGAAAACTGACCGATACTTCCTGATATTGCTGGTATCGGACCTGTACCGGCAATTTTGCTGCCGCACCGCCTGCGAGATATTCTACAGCAAAATCCACTTCCAATTTTTTAGGGGAAATCAGAATTTCCTTCGGCGGTTTAATCGTGGCTTTCATTAGCGGCACGCGAAACTCTTCCACACGAAATTCTCCTGATCGCAGGGAGTTATATTCCGTTTTTGGAAAAGAAACCTCGTATTCACCGAGTTTTGCGTTTTTAGGAATATTCCAAATAGACTCTGCTGTATTATTACTCGCCCACGTGACCGGGATTTGGTATTTTTGAGTGCTTCCTAAATGTTGAATCTGAAGAGCCTTGGGAAGATCCTGCTTGGAAACAAAGCTCAGCCCTTCCATCCGGTGCGTTCGCAAAAAATGTTTCATATGCACGGTTTCACCCGCGCGAAACAGAGTACGATCAAAAACGGTGCTGGCAAGGACGGGTTCAGAATCAAAATAGGAGTACTCTATTGGTACGTGAAATCTCCAACTTTCAATTCCTCTGTTCCAAGTAGAATGAACAAAAGAAAAATCATCTCCCGTTTCGGCAGTTACAAAAAACTCACTTAAGTAAGGCGAATACGAGTTTTTTGTCTGACAATTCCTGGTTTGCTTGGGCAGACCAGTGACCTGACCTTTTCCCATAGCATCCGTTTTAGTCTGTGCCAACAGGTTGCCAGCACAATCATAAACACTCACTTGAGCCGCTTCGACAGGCTTCGCATTATTCAGCGACGTCACCCATATCAACGAACTCTCTCGTCCTTTTTTGAAGTGAACTGCCAGGTTCGTGACCAGTGCAGCCGTCGAGACAAACATGGGTTTTTTGCCGCCCAAAAGAGCGCTGCCAAGTTTCTCACTTTCAAGTTCAACAATATAAAACCCTGGGTTTTTTAATGGAATTCCGACCACTTCGAAGGCTTTGTCTCCGTTAGGCTTTGGAATAGAAAGCGACCGGATTTCTAGATTCTTCGCCAACTCGCTGTCGGTTTCTTCCGCCTGGTTATCCGTATCTCTTTCTAAAATGGAAACACCACGGTGATCTCCGTCACCTGCTCGGCCGACTTTTGCGAGATATTCGGCAATCATCTTGATCCCGCCCACTTTTAAAATCTTACCCTTTATATTCTCCCCTCCAACGCGGCCAATTTTTGCCTGAATCGCCGGTTCAAGATTTCTCAATGTCACTGGCAAAGCCGGCTCCGAAGCGGCTTCTATCACACCAAATTCTGCCGCGAATTTTGCAAGAGGCGGAAATTCCTCTGTGCCCACTTCAAGGGGAAACTGATTTGCATTCGCTAGTTTACGATTAGACTCATCAACGAGCCCAGAAGGTAGAATCAACTGAAAGCGAGAGTTCTCTGGAAACGGGCCTTCGAAACTAACACTAGTTACGGTAAAATCCTTATCGTTTTCGCTCTCTCTTTCTCCCTGGCTCTTGAGCGAGGGTTTCCACTCTTTCTTGTCCAGACTCTTCACAGCACCCTCACCCTGCCCATCGAGAGATTTCAGCCGAATTTTTTTTGCCGTACTCCAGAGGCCTGGAGTGGAGAATGAAAGCCTCATCCCACCGACGGGTACACACTTCAAATCTGGATTTGCTTTTTCACATGTAAAGGTCGCTTTAAATTCTTCTCGGACTTGATAATGAAACGCTTGCACTGCCTGGCCGGTACCCCCAACGGAAATCGGACCTGGCACCAAGGCCTCACCCTCTCCTCCTCGCCAAAATAGAGTAACTTTTGCGTTTGGCGGAAACATGCGTTTCGCCTGGACTATAAATATGGAAAAATCCTCTTTTGGATTTTTCTCAAAAGCTTCGGTAAAAGAGTATGTCCCTTTTTTCAAAATCCTACGGCGATCCGCACCCGTAATCAGCTTCACAGGAATCTGGTCTTCAACTCCCTCTACCTGAAAATAAGCACCTTCACCCATCGCCTTTTCATCGATTTTTGCGTCCACTTTCAGAATAAACGCCTGATCCTCCTCAATCCGGTTCCCTTCGTAAGGTGAAATCTGAATTACCGCCGGCGCCCCTGTTGAAAAAGTAAAATTCCGCCGACCCTGGAAATAATGACCCTCGAGCGATTTTAAATTCGGTTTGAGATTAAATTCACACACCACTCCGCCGGGAAGATCGCGATCAAAGT
>JABDFB010000086.1 GCA_013286765.1 Deltaproteobacteria bacterium | reverse complement strand
ATCCATCAAAACTCAAAAATGTTTAAATCAATCACTGGCACTTTGCTCCTCCTCTCTTCTCTCACTCACGTGAGTTGTATAACCACAAAATCAAAGCAAACAGAAGAGGCGGCGGTCCCATCAAAATATGCTTCCCTCCCTGAACCAACCGGCCACTTTTTAATTGGAATGAAAAAAGTGTACCTCGTCGATTCCCAACGAAACGACCCTTATCTAGAGAAGATAAATAAAAAAGCTCCACGCGAGCTTATGGTGAATATCTATTATCCAGTTGATCGGACAACGGACAAAAAAGAGGTCCCTTACTTAGACGACGCCATGCTTAAATTTTTTCAGCGTGAATTTAAGAAAGACGGTCTGAATCCAGAGGCCCTAAACCCACTTAACATTAAAACCCATTTGAAATCCGATGCTCCGATTTCTAGAGCAAAACATAAGTTCCCTCTCATTATTTTGTCTCCGGGCGGAGGAGTGGTTCCAGAATTCTATTTAACTCTGACGAGAGAATTAATCAGTCATGGGTTTGTTGTGGCCTCCATTAACCACACTTACATGTCTCAGATCGCTATTTTTCCTGACGGGTCTCAAAAGAAATTTATGTTCGAGGAAGGCAGCGAGCTAAGAAAAATGATGAAGACGAATGGGGAAGACAATCAAAATTTTCTCATTAAGAATAATAGTGACGATATTGCTCAAACGCTGGAAGGTCTAAAAACGGTCGATTTAAGCGAACATATAGACTTTTCAAAAGTAGGCATGTTAGGTCATTCGCTTGGCGGAATGGCAATAACTTATTCTTGTCCGAATACTAGTATCTGCCGTGCTGCAGTTAATATGGATGGTCCCCTTTATGGTGGGCCCTCTGGTATTTTGCATGCAGGGAAGCTCAGTGGAAATCTGAACAAACCTTTCTTATTTCTAATTGGAAAATTCATCGCCCACTCCATTCCCACCAAAAATGACCCAAGCTACAAAGACAAAGAGGTGCTCGAAGCACTCAATAAGCTGGATCCCAGTCTTAGTCCTGAAGAATATTACGAGTTTGTAAAAGAACGCCGAGAAGGCAGAATTCATAAGGCGATCAAGCTGATGGGAAAAACTGCAAAACTGATGGTATTCGAGGATGCAGAGCACATGGCCTTCTCGGATTGGCGGTTGATCAATTCCTATTTATTAAAATCTAACGAAAAGGCCGACCTAGTCCAGATGATGACTCAGCTGAATACGATCGTAAGAGAATTTTTCATTAAGCATCTTCACCAATATAGTCTTTAGGAAATATGGCAATATGCGAAGAGTAACAGAATCTGAACTTGAAACGGAATTTGAAAAACAGTTTTGCTGGGGCGATGATCTTCGCTATTTTTATAATCCAAACCGAAAAAAGGCCTCCGTATTCGGTCATTTCCTAAGAATTGACGAGGTCTTGCGTCTGGTCAAACAATATAGTTCGGGTCGGCGTCTGGCAGACTTTGCATGTGCACAAGGCAATTTTGGACTCTTGCTAGCCGAGCAAGGCTACGATGTCACTGCAGTTGACATCAATCAGGAATTTCTACGCTACGCAAAAAAGAAATACACAACGGGAAATTTCAAAACAGTACAAGCAAATTTAATCGAATTTCGGGATTCTGAGGGTTTTGATTGTATTCTTGTGGGAGAAGTGATCGAACACGTAGCTTTTCCAAACGCATTATTAAAATCTGTCTATGAAAATCTCCGGCCCGGGGGCATCTGTATTTTAACAACTCCTAATGGCGCCGATTACAGCTCAAATCTTCCTACTTACCGTAGCGTGAAGAATATCGAGGAACTCATCCCGCGGCAGTTCCATTGGGGGGATCACCTCTTTCTTTACACAGATGATGAACTTCGAGAATTATTTACTCAGGCAGGTTTAACTACGCTTTATTTAGAAAAATACCACAGCGCATATGTGAGCCAAATTAAGGCAGTTCGTTATTTGTTACCTCATTCGGCGCTCAGGTGGCTGGAACAAAAAACGAGGCACTGGCAGAAACAAGGAAAAGATAGCGCGAACTTATTAATAGCTGTAGTCAAAAAACCCCATTAAGCTGACAAAGCAAAATTCTCCGCTAGAAAACACGCGCTTAATGCACGATTTAACACCAAATCTGCACTTGCCCTTTCCCTTAATGGCTGATCTGGCAATTCCTCTAGGAATTTTAAGATTTTCTGCTCATCATAGAACGGTAGTTTTTTAAATACTGCACTATTAAAATAATCTTCCATCATTCTATGCATAGGCGTTTTGCCATTTTCCCTTGCGCCGACTACGGGCGGGGCTATAAACGGGTGTTTCTGCCTTTGATAAATGACATCGGGAATAAGTCCTTTCATCGCTTCTCTAAGAATATATTTTTCCGTCATATCATAGATCTTCAAATCGATCGGAAGCTTCTGGGCGAACTCCGCCAAACGATGATCCAGAAAAGGCAACCGGCCTTCGACAGAATGTGCCATTTCCATTCGGTCTCCTAAATACGTAAGGATCATTCCTGGAAGGTTCGTTTTTGCCCAAAGATACAGCGATTTATTAATAGGGTTGACTCCTTCGAGACGATTCAAATCTAACGTTTTCAAAAGCTCGATATACGGATTGCGATTTTGGAGGTGTTCTCTAGCGCTATCACGCCAGAGATTTAGGGCGTTCGATTTGGCCCGAAATCCCACTTTCCACATACTAGGGACATACCCAAAACTTTTTTCTACCTCGTCAAGATAGGGGTGACTCTCTCCCGACGAAAGAAATCCATGCGCAACTACTTTGTTTCTTTCCACGAGCTGCTCGAGAAGTTCCTTCTCGTTGCCATCGGATAGGGGCAAGACATTTCGAATCAGGTCTTCTCTAAAAAAAGCATATCCCGCCAGTTGCTCATCTGATCCCTCACCTGTCAGTACTACCTTGTAGCCCAGCTCGTTCACCTTCTTGCTCAACAAAAATTTAGCTACACCTTGGGTATTGAGCACCATTGCTTCATTATGCCAAATGGCTTTTTTGTAGGAGTTGATCAACGACTCTTGAGTAACATCGATGGGAACGTATTCCACGTTTGTAAAATTGGCGACTTCTTCCGATAAATGCGACTCGTCATATCCCTCTTGATCAAAACAAACTGTAAATGCCGTAACCTTAGTCTGGGACATCTGCGCCATTAACGCCACAACACTCGTGGAATCGATCCCTCCACTCAGATACGCCGACACAGGAACATCTCCATGAAGACGCACCTTGACGCATTCTTTCAATAGTGTTTGGAATTCTGCGATAAGTCCCCGTCTCGTATGATCAGGAGTCTTCTTGTATCCCATGTCGTCACTAGGATACGAAATATCCCAATACTTTCGTTTCTCAAGCTTTCCGTCTTTCCAAATGACAAAATGCCCCGGCTCGATGGCATAAACATCTTTAAACAAAGTCTCCGTCCGAGAAAGCACTGCATATTCGGTATCGACTACTTGATTTAAATTCCAGCGAGCTGATACGCCCATTTGAAGAATCGATTTAATTTCAGAACCAAAGAGAATTTCGTTTTCATTCTGATAGTAGAATAGCGGTTTAATACCAAAGCGATCCCTGCCTGCAACGATTCGATCTAAATTTTTATCATAAATAACGAAAGCGAATTCACCAATCAAATGGTCAACACATGCTAATCCGTATTTTTGATAAAGTGGTATGAGAATCTCACTATCTGTCTCAGTTTTAAACACATAGCCATCTCTCTGAAGTTCTGTTTTTATTTTCTTATAGTCGTAGAGTTCGCCATTAACAACGATTTGAATGCTTCCATCCTCGTTAGATAACGGCTGAGTTCCACCAGCAAGATCTACGATAGAAAGCCGAGCATGCCCGAACCCCACTCTATTATCCGTAGAATACCAAAATTGTTTGGCATCAGGCCCTCGATGTTGAATTTCTTCGATAGCCGCTGGAAGTTTGTTACGTAGGTTTTGCCCATTTGACTTTGAAAAATAGCCAGCGAGTCCACACATAACGGCCTGCCTCCGAGTTTTTGTCTGTCATTTTTGTTTGTTAGGGATGCTAACCCATTCCCCACTTATATAGGATTTTAAAAGTTTGTGTGAGACTTTCTCAGAATTTCCGCACGAGGCCCGCTTTCGCTATATTCATATAGCGTACTCCCCCATAACGATCCCCTTCTGACTCAGCATTTTTAATAGAAAAGCGGTCAATAGAAATCCTCTGTTGAAACATCGGTCCATCCATTACAAGACTGTGGTATTCGCCATTTTCACCACAAGCATCGAATTCATGTTGTGCCTGCAGATTTCTCAATTCCGTGATGCACTCAGAATCCCATTTTCTATTGATCCAACTGTCCGGCATAAACTCCGTTACATCCGCCCGCAGACAAGAGATCCGCACATCCAATTTAAATTGCAGTATCATTTCTAACAGGAGATCCCGCGGCTTTTTCCAAAGCGGAGTCACTACATGGACCCCCGTGCCCTGGGCACATTCTTGAATCCAATTGGGTTGGCCATCTATTAAATCAATATCGCCGGTAACCAGACAATCTACGGAATATTGCTTTCGGAAAGCTGTAATTGCTCTCTGGTAGTTTTCTTTATAGGGTTCTCCTATTCTCACCTTCAACTGGGGAAGACAAAGTGCCTGCGCTTGTAGCTTAATCATCGTCATCGGATGCGCAAAAAAATCTCCAACCTCAGGTACGAAGGTTACAAGACCGAGAATTTCAATTCCAGACTTGTTCGCCTGATGAAGAGCAAGACAGCAATCTTTTCCACCAGTCCAAAGTACAAATGCTCTCATTCTAACCCCTGAAAAGACAAGATCTCCCAGTCATCCATAAATTTCCACATATAGATAGATTGGGAGATCTCTTAATTGTCAATCGTCGCTTAGGATTTACTGCACAGCAGCGGGCGCAAACGGTTTTTCTTCTCCTGTGAAAGGAGCAACGTACACAAGATAGTCAGATTCGCTAACATCTTCGTCGTTCAACTTATAAGTCTTAGTTCCATCTGCTTTTTGTCTGAGGTCAAGCTCGGCAGCGAATTTCTCGAAAGTGAAAACTGTCTTTTCCTGAAATTCTTTTTCGTTGCCGGTTTTTGTCCATTCTGCCGTGTACTTGTTGTTGGCAGAATCGGTCATTTCAAGACGGTTCGTTCCATCGTCTAAAGTATAGACGTAGTCCTTGTAACCAAGTTTCTTGGTCAAGTCGTCCTTGAACACCATTTTAAATGTGGACTTTTTATTCTCGACTTGGAGAGAGCTGGTAAAAGGACAATCGTCTCCGTCAAAAGTGAGCTTAGCTTTTGAATGGCACTTATCTTTCAACGCCGACTTCATAGAAGCGAACGCTGTTTGATATTCTGTATTGCTATTGAAATTCTCGAAGTTGCTTAAACCGAGAGCTGCAAGTTCGTCAGTCACTACTGCAGTGACGGGTGGCTGCTGTGCTTCTGGAGCTGTCTGCTTTTCAGCAGTTACAACTGTAGTAGCTACAGCAACGCCAGTGCTAGCAGCTGTGGTAGCGGCGGTCTTGTCAATCCCAGTGCTAGCAGCACCAGTTGAGGTGGCAGCGGCAGTTGCAGAAGCAGTACCGGTAGCCACAGCTACGCCGGTGCTACTTCCTGTAGACGCAGCTGGGGCTGCAGCTTCAGCCTTATTCGAACTGAAATAGTCGGTAATACCGTAAGCTTGCGGTTTTCCTGCACCACCCTGAGCTTGAAGCGCTTTTCGAATTCCTTGTACTTGGGCAGCAGATCGTGAAAATGTCTTCACCTGATCTTTTTGCTCATTAGTCAACTTATCAAGACTACCATTGCACCCTGAAAGAGTGAGCGCGGTCGTCGCGATGAGACCGATATTTAATTTACGTTTCATAATGATCACCTCATAGGTAATTAATTCGAGCGACAAACAAGAACGTGTGCTCGACGTTTATTGACTGTTACGTTGGACCTATAGCTTAGATGACGCTAGTGGTCAATCATCTATCACCGTGAGACGCCAGTACGAAGAATTTTTTTTCAAAAGAATAATCGATCTCATTTAAGAGATAAGATCGTGTTTGGCAAAAAAAATGAAACCGGTTCGAAAGTATACTGATCCGATCAGAAACCGCTACATTAAAAGTTCGGGAATAGAGAAAATTTCACGTGCAAAAAAAAAGATCTCCCGTTTAACATACGGGAGATCTTTTACGTAACTTCAAGATCTCAAAGTCAGAAGTTAGGAATTTACTTAGTTAGAAGCAAATCCTTCAAAACTTTGATCCAAACCTGCGAGATATTCGCCAAGCTCGGCTTCAGTGATAGATTCACCGTTCAGTTTCAGTTCCGTACCGTTCTTATCGGACTTCGCCACGATTTGAGCAGTAAAGGTGGGTAAACTGATAGTGTACTCTTCTCGAATTTTAGCTTCATCTTTCTCTAGTTCGGCAACAAATGTTATATTGCCTTTCTCAATGTGATGAAAAGTAAG
Source organism: Deltaproteobacteria bacterium (assembly GCA_013286765.1). Next base: position 2,878 of record JABDFB010000086.1, on the reverse strand, counting down.
TTTTCCCCAAGCTGATTCTGATTTCTCATCCCCTTTTCCGCCACCATCGACGCGAACGGAGTCGTAGCCAATTTTCGCAGCGAGGTCTTTGCTAACTTTAACATCAAGGTTAAGCTTTCCTTCAAATTCAGTTTTCTCAAACGACCATTTAAGCTCGATAGGACAATTGCCTTCAACACCTTTTTTATCTAAACCAGTAATTGTGAATTCATTCACAGTTTTTGGATTAGAAACAGATTTGCTAAGTTGGGTGCGGTCTCCGCACTTTCCATCTTCAAATGCACGACTAATAACATCGTAAACCGCAGCGGCGTTTGGATCCTCAGCAAACTTCTCAGTTGCATCCAGGTCAGCGTAGCCATCAATTTGAGCTCCTAAAGGCAACGTACTGTATGCTTGGACATCTACCTTAGCACCGCCCAATTGATGCGGAAGAGCGCGCTCCCGAGGAGTGCCCGGCTCATGCCGTCTATTTTTTGAAACTGATTTACCAACACCTTTAACACGAGAAGCAGAATGCGTGAACTCCTTCAGTTCTTTCTTCTGGTCTGGAGTTAGGGCTTCAACGCCACCACAGCTTAAAGCTGAGACAGAGAGAGAAAGGGTAATAACCGCTGTAAAACCGATTTGTAACTTATTATTCATAATTGCCACCTCTAAAGGCAAATTTATGGAATCTGATTTGAGCCAACCTTATAACTTAAATGCCGTTTGAGGTCAATTTGTATCCTTAATATGTTTAATTAAGATCGATTCTAAAACTAGATTGGTTTACGAACTGGGACTTTTAGAGCCCCCTTGCCAAACGGGTGCCCATTTGAAAATATCCTACAATTAAAACAGTTGACCTTAGCCTGCATTCTAGATTTGTACCGCAGACATCTATACGTTAGAGTTTAGAAAATATGCACAAACACAGTGGTCAAATACTCCGAGTTAACAGTTTAATCTCAGCCAGCGTAGGTTCTGGCCCAGCCTCCGTCACTAGTAATGGGCTTACGCTCCTTTTTATACTGATCTTTCTTTTTTTCATGGTTTCCTGTCAGAGTAGCCCCAAGAAATTACCGGAACTGCGACACCTTTCCATCCACGATGAGGGGTATATTGCGAATCTTAAAGAAAAACTAAAGAGCGATCTTAAGCTAGATAAGGGAACCCAGCTTGCCTATTTCCTCTACGATCCGGAAACTCAAAGCGTACTAGAAAGTCAGAACGAAGACGTTGCCCTAGTTCCTGCATCCACTACAAAAGTTATTACTGCTTTGACGGTATTGAAGACTCTCGGTCCGGAATATAAATTCAAGACGACTCTTGCCTATACTGGAACAATAAAGAATAAAACGCTGCACGGAGATCTTTATCTCAAAGGAGGTGGTGATCCGCTGTTAACAGTTCCACATATTATGAATTTTGCTAGAATCCTGGCCGATCATAACATCACAAAAATTACTGGAAATTTCTATATTGATGATACTGCAATTCTTTCCCGAGAGATGATTAAGAACCCCGAAGTTCCGGGTGACTCATCTGCGTCCTATAATCCTGGAATCAGTGCCCTCTCGGTCGACTTCAATCAGCTCTACCTCCGATGGTCTCGTAATCCTGACTCTAAGAACAAATTAGATGTGGTAGCAGTACCCGATTTGCCTATTTTCGAAATCGCGTTAGCGGATTCAGAACAGGCAAATGCCTTTCAATACCAGCCACAGCCTCATTTACTCGCCCCATCTGCGCCCAATAGCACGCCAGTTTTACCAGCGACTTCGCCACATTTACCAAAAGAAAAGTGGCTCCTATCCTCTCCGCTTAGCCCAACTGGTGAAAAGAGACTTCCTCTAAAAAATCCTAGTCTTGCTTTCGCGCTTCTATTTTCTCAGTTCAGCAAGATGAATGGAATCACCCTGCCTTTTCCTAAATTCCGCGCGCTGCGAACCCAAAAGAGCACCCTATTGGCTACTCATGAGAGTATTTCTTTGGTCGATATTGTTGAGAAGGGGTTGGAATTCAGCAACAATATGATGAGTGAACTCATGCTACTTGCAGCTGCCCGCAAGTTACACCATGCTCCAGTTGATATTCCTCAGGCAGCGGACACACTTACTCACTGGATCAGACGTTCGATTCCTGCTCTACCATTGTCACAAAAAAAGTTTTCGTGGGATGGGTTTACTTTGAAAACAGGATCAGGAATAACTTCAGAAAATCGCGTCACAGCTAAACAATTGGTATCAGTGTTGAACTATGCCGATAAGTCGCATTATTCGGATCGTACATTTGAGTCGTTACTACCGGTCTCTGGCTGGAAAGGCACGCTGGTAGAGCACCTCCGGTATCCAGAAACAGCTATGCATGTCTGGGCAAAAACGGGCACCATCATGTATGGAAGCGCATTAACAGGATTTGTTCACACGAATCAAGGGCGTCGATTAATCTTTGCAATTATGATTTCAGACCTGGAAAAAAGAGAGATGATTGATCGTTATGGCGAGTCGATTCCTTCCGGCGCGGCTACTAAGGCTAAGACATGGATTCGACGTGCGGAAGAGGCTCATGAAGATCTCTTACAACGTTGGATTTTGAGTTATTGATAAATCGCCCGGTTCGTGTAGATTAAGTGAATATGAGTACAAGCACTTCTTCTCCAACCATTTCTTATGACGATTTTGTTAAAGTCGATGTGCGATCTGGAACTATCGTCCGGACTGAGGTTTTTCCGCGAGCAAAAAAGCCTGCTTACAAAGTTTGGGTGGATTTCGGTCCAGAAATAGGTGTCAAACAATCCTCGGCGCAGATTACTGTGCATTATAAGCCTGAGTCGTTGGTTGGAAAACAAGTTGCCGGTGCGATCAATCTTGGCAGTAGAAATATTGCCGGATTC
>JABDFB010000085.1 GCA_013286765.1 Deltaproteobacteria bacterium | reverse complement strand
AACACTTGTTTTGCCTAAAGGCGACCTGTTCTGTTTGCAGCATGCAAGGTCGTCTTTGGGACAAGTGAGGCCAAACGAAAGAATTCCCAAAATCCGTCTCCCCGCGTTTTATTAAAGAAGTTCCATTCTTACCGATTATCGAATAAGCAGATTTGTAAGTTTAGCATCGCACTTTGATACTTCGATGAATAGAGGAGTATATTAGAAAGCCCACGAGTCTTCCAATATTTGTGAATAACAGTTAAATAGCACTATTGTAACTTAACTAGACCACCATCTAAATTCCAAACCTGATCCACCCCGAGCCGTCGCAGGGATCTGGTGGCCATCAGACTGCGGGTGCCTGACCTGCAAATTAAGAGAATCTTAGTAAGATTTTTAGGTTCAGCGCGGTTGTCTCTTTCGTCTCCAGATAATACTTCCTTCATGAAGTTTACGAATCGAGAGAGCGGAACATTGCGAGGCGAATCTTTTAAACCTAGCGTACTCCAGTTACCTGAAAGGGAGTGTTCTTGTGGTTCTCGTACGTCGATAATTGTCCAATTATCCATTCGCTTCTGAAGCTGCTGTTTGAATTCATCAGCGGATAGCGACACCTTTTCCTGCTGGCACTTGGTGGACTGGCCGGTGACACCGCAAACAACCGTTTGAAAATCTGCTTCGATGGCTGCTAGTTTCGTATCGATGTCTTGCTTCTTTGTGAGAAACGAGTCGAGTGTCATGGGCGTCATGGGGCCTGTGGCAAGGGCAAGCAAAGGATTTTCTTTAATCTCCGTATCAAAGGTAGTTGCAAAACTATTATTGTAATCATGTGCGGGACAGAGAAGAGAGTGCGGGCTCAACGTGCCGTTTAGTAGTCTTAGTGATTCGAAGAGTGCTCGTGTATCGCTAGTTGAGAAATTGGTTCTTCCTAAACCACCATTCAAGACCGTGTCACCTGAAAACGCAAACTGAATATTTTCGTTCTTCAATAGGCCATCTTTAGCCCAACCATACAAAAAGGCGTGGCTATCTGAGGTATGTCCTGGAGTATAGAGTTTCCCTAATACGAGGTCTCCCTTAACTTCACCATCCGCACTTCTGTCTGTCTTCACAATTACAAGAGCCGGAATTTTTTCTCCGTTCTGGAGTGTGACTTCGGTGAGGTTGCCTTTTTCTGGCCAGCCTAAATGGTCGAATTTGGCGTGAGAGTTCACCATATGGGCTGCCAAAACTCTCTGCAGCTCTGGTCGAATCGATTCATGATCCGCATGACTATGCGTATCTAAGATAGCTTCGATTTCTAATTTCTGGCATTGCACGTATTTTTCGATTCGCTCCGCGACCGTGTCACACGGGTCAATGATGATGCATCTCTTGGTCTCTTTGTGCACAATTAACCAAGTATTGGATGGGCCGGATCTCAACTGAACAATACCATCTCTGAGATTACTGGGAGGGTCGAAGGCTTTTGCTGTTTCTAAGAGGCAAGTATTTTTGAGCGCCGAAGCGCATTCTTGAATGAGCTTGCAGCCGGCTTCAATTTCCTCTTTTGAAGTATGAAGACCGAATGAGAGTCGAACAGCAGAAATACAACGATCCAGTGGGAGCCCCATTGCTTCCAAGACATGGCTAGGCTTGGCCGAAGTAGAATTACAGGCTGAACCTGCGCTTAATCGGATTCCAGCCGAATCGAACAGATCTAACAATTCGGCACTACTTAGGCCAGGGATCGAGAAATGAATAGTCGTGGGAACGGAGCAGTCAAAAGGCGTATTAAATTGAATTTTTGGAAAAGCTCTTTCGAGTTCCTCAATTAGTTTAGCTCGATAGCTCGTAAGAATCTGATTGTGTTGATCCAATCCATCGCGCTGCGCTTGTTCTTTTAGCAGTTTTTCAAGAATTGCTCCCATCGCGGCGATGCCAGGTAGATTTTCTGTTCCAGAACGATGGCCTTTCTCTTGTCCACCTCCAACAATAAGCGGATAGAACGGCGTATTCTTTGCGGCGTATAGAAATCCTACTCCTTTAGGCGCGTAAACTTTATGACCGCTGAAAGTCGCATAGCTGATTCGCGAAGACTTAAATGAAAGCGGCTGTTTTCCGAGCGCTTGCACACAGTCCACTAGCCAGAATGCCTGCGACTGCTTTTGGTTCAGGATTTTTTCGATCGCTTTCAGATCCTGTATGACGCCGGTTTCATTATTAACGGCCATCGTACAAAGCAGAGCTGTGTTTTCTAGTTCGTTTTCAAGAATATCGAGACGGATCTGACCTTTTGAATCGACCGGAAGGGTGACGATTTGCAATGGGAGATTCAGCATTTTCACCCAGTGATGAATCGCTTCAGGTACGGCTTTATGTTCGACTGCGCCGACCAGAATTTTCGTTTTCGGCGTAGAATGACCTTTGAGGGATTGAAGTACTGAAAAAACTGCAGTCTGAATGGATTCGGTCGCTCCGCTCGTAAATGTGATCTGGTCCGGATCAACTGAGAGAAGTTGTGCGGCTAGAGTTCGGGTATTCTCCAGAATGTACTTTGCTTGTAACCCCGTAAGATGTGGGCTGCTCGGATTTCCATAGAGACTTTGCATTGTTTCGAGAGCGGCTTTTGCTGCATCGGGATGAACAGGGGTCGTCGCATTACAATCAAGATAAACGGCATTGGACCTTCGCGATAGCATGATGTCAGAAATGCCAGAACAAGAGCAGCTATTCAAATCAATTCTTCAACCTTATTGTACGATAAAATCTGTAAAGTATACGTTTTGGACTACATCTTCTTTGGATTGTTCGCCGCCGGATTGTTCCCCAGGAAGTTGGCGGATGAGACGGTTCGCAATATTTAGGAGTTCTGCTGCCAAGACATATCGCCCCTGAACGGAAATAATGTCATTAAAGGCTTTATTACCCAGTAGGGTTACCAAATTGTCAAGAAGGGGTGTCCGAATCTGCTCTACTAGAGACTGCTGATCGATTTCACGCACTTCCAAGGTAAAAGACATCGTCACGTAATGCAATTTCCCAGAAATATTGGATTTGGTGGAGCCTTCCGGTCCTCTATAACTCTGGGGAGTTGCCAAAATATTTATGGTAAATGGACCGAAAGGGACCTGAGCCCCTTTTGGTGTGGCAACAGTATCCTCCATTTTTTTCGACTGGAGGCGTATCTTTTCACTCGTTTCGGTAATCCTCTCTCTTTTATATACGAGCTTTGTAAACGCAAAGTAGCCCAACACTGCTACAAGCGAGATCGTATTGAGTAAAATAAATATAAGAGCAAAAGGGATTTTTCCCAGTAGCGCTTTCAAGCCACTGGGCGCTGCTTCATTGGCAGCTGCGTTCGGTTTTTCTTCAGCCACCTCTCTAGGATAGCGTTATTACTATCCGAACTACAAGTGATTCGTAATGGGATCGTAGGCTAAACCTAGATCCTCTGCGACCTGTTGGTAGGTCACTTTTCCGTGCACAATATTCACCCCTTTTCGCAGAGGTTCATCTCTTCTCACCGCTTCTTTCCAACCTAGATTGGCGAGCATGAGCGCATATTTCATTGTGACGTTCGTTAACGCATAAGTCGAAGTTCTAGGAACCGCCCCAGGCATATTTGGAACAGCATAATGCACCACTCCATCAACTGTGTAAGTGGGGTGTTCGTGACTCGTGGGCCGACAAGTCTCTACCGAGCCTCCCTGGTCGACTGCGACATCGACAATGACTCCGCCGGGTTGCATTTGGGAGACCATCTCGCGTGTTACCAGCTTGGGTGCTTTTGCACCTGGTACCAAGACAGCACCAATGACTAAATCAGCAGAGGTAACTACTTTTTCAATCTGTTCACTATTGGAATAAAGCGTATTCACTTCATTTCTAAAAATATCGGCCAAATAGTCCAGCCGATGAGCGTTAACATCTAAAATTGTTACTTGTGCGCCCAATCCAACAGCCATTCTGGCGGCGTTTACTCCAACAACACCACCCCCTAAAATCACTACGTTCGCACGGTTTACGCCAGTAACTCCTCCGAGGAGCATTCCTTTTCCGCCATTATCGTGTTGAAGGTAAGTGGCGCCAATCTGAGTCGCCATGCGACCCGCGACTGCGCTCATTGGAGCTAATAAAGGTAGGGAACCATCGGTTGGTTGAATCGTCTCATATGCGATACCAACGATTTTTCGTTCCATCAGCGCTTTGGTTAAGCGCTCCTCAGCGGCGAGATGGAGATAAGTAAAGAGAATCTGATCTTCACGAAGGAGAGCGAATTCTTCGTGGAGCGGTTCCTTAACTTTCACGATCATATCGGAGCGCTCGTAGATTTCTTTGCTGGTGCCAATTAAAGTAGCGCCGGCCTTTCGATAGTCTTCGTCAGAAACTCCCGCACCCACACCTGCCCCGGTCTGAATCAAGACTTTGTGGCCGGCTTGAGTTAAGGCGCGGACGCCCGCGACTACCATTCCAACACGATATTCTTTATTTTTAATTTCTTTTGGTACTCCAACAATCATTGTGTCTTCCTCTCAAATCATCTTGCTTTGCTTTTTATCGCTTTAGTGTCAGACCGTCGTAAGCTAAGTGAACCCCCTTGGGAAGCTTAGTCTCCCACGTACCATAATCGAAATCATGTCCTAAATGTGTCAAAAAAGTTTTCTCCGCTCTAATTTTTTCTACTGCCTCTAGTGCTTGTTCCAGATTAAAATGGGTATTGTGCGGGGTGATTCTGAGGCAATCCAAAATGAGCAACGAAACTCCCCGTAAACGTTCGAGACTCTCATCCGGAATGAAACTGCAATCGGTAACATAGGCAACCGAACCAAATCGATATCCCACACACTCTTTGCTTCCATGTCGAAGAGAAATGGGAATGATTTTCTGGCCCATGACTTCAATAAATTGACACGATGCATCAAATTGACAAAGAGTCAGCATTGGAATGCCGCCGCCTTCAATTACTTTTGGTGGAGTAAAAATATATTCAAATTTTTTTCTGAGTTCTTCGCAGGTCCAATCATTTCCGTAAACGGGAATGGGATCTTTTTGAAAGAAATTAAAACTTCTTAGTTCATCGATTCCGTTGATGTGGTCTGCGTGCGGATGGGTGTAAAGGACAGCGTCTACTCTCGGAATCTTCGCTCGCAATGCTTGAGTCCGAAAGTCCGTTGATGTATCAATCATAAAACTTTTTCCGTCCACCTGGATCCACACTGAGGCCCGTAATCGTTTGTTTTTCCTATCTTTTGAAACACAAACAGGGCATTTGCATTGAATGACTGGAACCCCTGTGGAGGTGCCGCATCCCAATATTGTAATGGTCAGTTTTGCCTTCACTTGTTCCTTCCCTTTCCGTCAGATTGAGATAAACTAAAACCCCAACAAAAGGCGATAAGAAATGCACAGATTTCGGTTATTTCTAGTGGTTTCTACTCTAGTATTATGCGGGTTGTCTTGTAAAGAAGAGGTAAGTTCTTATGGAGTTCAACTGAATTTCGAATTCCACCGGCTGAAAAATAATCTCTCCGTTATCATGATCCAGGACAAGACGGTTCCTGTTGTAAGTTACCAGACTTGGTTTCGAGCAGGTTCAGTCGACGATCCGCCCGGGATGAGCGGTATGACACGGCTGTTCGAACATCTCATGTTTAGTGGTACTGAGAAATATCCTAGTAAAGATCTTTTTGAATTCCTCGAATTAAGTGGTGCGGAATTTAATGCGATTACTACTCGCGATTATTCGATGTTTTACGAAAATGTCAGACCACAGTTCCTAGAGAAAATCATCGATTTTGAATCGGATCGCCTAGCGAATCTGACGGTGAATACCGAGTCTATCAATAAGGGACGTCTGATTGCTCTCGAAGATCGTCGCCAGAAGATAGAAGAACATCCTGAAATTTTGATGGAAGAGGCACTTTGGCAGCTCGCCTATAAACGACACCCCTATCGATGGCCAATTCGAGGTTATCCTTTCCATATCATGCTGATCACTCCAGAGAGATTGGTTCAGTTCGCAAAGAGCTATTTCCAGCCTGCGAACGCGATTCTCGTTGTTGTCGGAAATTTTGACTCGGAACAAACGCTCAAATGGATCCAGGCGAGTTATGAGAAGATCCCCTCTAAAGCACCACCGGAGCGAATCTTTCCTGAAGAGCCGGAGCAAACAGAGGAACGCAGACTCGAAGTACCTAGAGCCGATTTGCATTTTGAGAAACTCTTACAGGGCTATCATATCCCAGCCGCTGAGCAGCTAGATGCCTATGCTTTAGATGTCTTGACCAATATTTTGTTTGAAGGGGTATCATCCAGGGCCTACGAGAGCTTAGTGAGAGAAAAAGGTCTAGCACTTTCCGTTTCCGGTTTAGCTTTAACGCCGACTTATCCTGGGCTTCTATCGGTGAGTGTTACCATGCGACGAGGCATTTCGAGCCAGAAGGCAGAACGAGAATTGGATCATTTGATTCGTGAAATTCAGGAGAATGGTGTCAAACAGAGTGAAGTAGACTTAGCTGTTAATCAGCTCAAATCGCAGATACTGGATAACTTTCGTAATCCGTTTAATTTGGGACAGCTAGTGGGAATCGTCAATTCTATTTTGAAAGCGCCCGGTCGAGTTTTGGACGACATCAAACTGTATTCACAAATCAAACCGAGTGACGTGCAGAGGGTCGCTCAAACCTATTTAGATCCAAATAATCGAACGGTCGTGGTGTTGGTCCCCCAAAATAATCAAGGGAAGTGAATTCTATGCGTCGGTTATCTCTTTTTCTCTTTTTATTTTTCAGTCTTGTAACAACTTTAGTTGTTACAAGCTTCGCCGATTATTTGAAGCAAGTTCCGCAAATAGAAACACTTTCAAATGGTCTTAAGGTAGTGTGGTTCGAGGATACTTATGTCCCAGTCTTAGATGTCATCTTAACGATTCAAAATCGTGAGAGTGGCAGAGATCTTGATTCGAGATTGTTTGCAAGCATTAAGGAACACAGTATAAGGCGTCCTCATTCAATAAATTCGGTTGGCAATTTGGTAAGTTTGAGTACACACGGTCTCAGTGCGCAAACAGATGACCTTCTCGAAACGATCAATGAATTTTTATCTCCGATTAAAATGACGCCAAAGCAGTTCACTGAGGAGCAGCACCTCTTTTTGGACGACTGGAAACTAGACCAAGAGGATTCTGTCTCCCACGTACGGGCTGTGATGCACGAACTGTTGAGTAATCAAAGACTTAACTCCGGCGAGTTGCTGCGGCTAAAAATGAGCGATGTGACTGCGTTTCAAAAAAGAGTTGTTACTCCAGAGAATAGTGTTCTTGCAGTTGTAGGAAAAGTGGATCGAGCTTTGTTCCGGGAAAAGATTATCAATAAATTGACTTTCGGAAGTGAGGGAGCTCACTCGTCTGATAAAGCCCTGAAAAAGACTCCAAAAAAGACGGCATGTCTGCCAAAAGATGTCGGAAAAGAGACAGTCTGGATTATCCCGAATTCTGAATCTGAGAAAAGCTATGTTAGGGTAGGATTCTGCGCTCCAGCAATGAAGAGCAAGGATTACTATACGCTTCTGGTTGCAAACGCCCTCATGGGAGATTTTTCTTCCAGCGGTCTCAATACCTTGATTAGAGATAAATTGGGTTTGGCTTTTAACATCCAATCAGAGTTGGAATATGATGTTGGACATTCAGTCTTTAGTGTTTCGGCATCGACACAGACTCAGGCCGTCGGTTCGCTTTTAAAGAATATCGAAGTTTTTCTAAAGACAAAGCCATTGAAAGCGCCGGACGTCACTCTGGTCAAGACGGTAAAGGATTATTTGTTGAATAGATATCCCGTCGTCCTGACTAGTGTGAATATGGTTGCCTCTTCATGGCTTTCAGGTCACTTGCAGGGCCTTGACGCAAATTTCTTGTCTCATTTTGAGGATGAGATTAATGCAGTAACGCCCGAGAGAGTTCTAGAGGTGATTCAAGAATATACTAATTATAACTCGTTGGTTCGGGTAGTTAGCGGGAATGAGAAAAATCTGAAACAGAGTCTAAAGGCCCACGGCTATTCGGCAATCGTATTGACCCAAGATTAATTTGCGCTGTCTTCCATATAGCAGCGTCCTTCAAAATAGGCACCGCTTTCAATTGTAAGGGAACGAGTTTTGATATTTCCGACGACGCGACCAGTGCGTGAAATCACAACACGCGTTTTAGCTGCAATGTCACCCTGGACGAACCCATCGACAAATAGTACATCCGCGTGGATCGTGCCTTCTGTTAAAGCCGATTCAGATAAGATGAGCGTACTTCCATCCTTGGCCTTGATCTCTCCTACTAAAACGCCGTGAATTCGTGTGATATGGTCAAATTGAATCTGACCTTCGATTTTAGTTCCTTCGGAAATCACATTGATTGTTGTTTCAGTCAATGCATTAGTGCCACCAGAAGACGTCGTAGTAGTGTCATTTTTAGTTTGTTGGAGCGACTTTGCTTGGCCCATTTTTATTGTCCTTTTGTTCGTTGAGAGGCACCCTTTGGTAAAGATAAAGTTGAGTGCCTGAGCGATTGAGAATAAAAATTTCTGCTTCTTTTAGCTCTTTAAGACTAGAGACGGGACCAAAGTCGGCCTTAACTTCGCGAAACTTACTAATAGAAAATGGTTCTCCGTATTCAATCGCAAGAAGGCCTGAGTGGGCCGAATCAGTGAGAACCGATGAAGGATAAAGAAATAATCGACCTGGTCCCCTGACTGCCAAAATAATGCGTCCCTGTTGGGCACTTCTGTCTGGATGTGCATTTTGCAGGAGAAATTCTATCTTTACGCGATTTTCCTCCCAATATGCCTTCAAATTTTGAATCGCCAGACCAGAAAAATCTGTATTAGCCCGATCTTTTTGTAAAATTCTTGTCAAATGCTGGAACAAATTAGTATTAACCGGATTGGCCTTGCTCATCTCTTCAGATTCCTCTGGAGGGGGCGCGATAGGTTCTTGTTCTTGATGTGGATCAAATGTTAGTTCCGGCAGGTGTTTACCTTTTTTGCTCAGTTGGAAGTATTTAAACGTGAAAATACTTCCAGTGACCAGACAAATTGAGAAGAAAACAACGATAAGACCGAGCTTTCTGATCCAATTCGAAGGAACCTGGAACGTGCGAGCCGCAAAGTTATCCTTAAAGACCAGGAGTGTAATCTTTTGGTCAGATGAGGTTCTGACGTTTGTATCCATTAGTGAAAACGTTAGCTTCTTCGTGCACAGGTGTCAACTTATCGTGATACCTCTTTGGTAGCTCAACATTAACTAATGCACTACAAGTTCCGATGAGGAAATTGATGAAGATTATTCTGCTGAACCCTCTAATTAATGCAGGGCATGAGATTGCGAAAAAACTGAAGAAAAAGGGGGTCGCACTTCTATTTCCGGTGGATGCCGAAGAAGCCTGGCAAATGCTTCAACTCCACGGAAAGAGTGTAGATTTGATGATAATGCATCTCGAGGGACACAGGGATAAGGATCCCGTGTTAGGCGTTATCGAAAAAAT
>JABDFB010000084.1 GCA_013286765.1 Deltaproteobacteria bacterium | reverse complement strand
AGCCCGCTCGCAATTATTGCGGCTGTTGCTTTCGCTGAATATCTGCCTTCACAATTTGAATACGCATCCAGAGAGATTCTATCTCTGGTGGGTTTGCTGCAGCAGACATTTTTTCCGAAAATTCGGCAAATTTTAATTCCAGTATCAATTTTGCTAGGTTAGGTGGGTATGTTTCTGGTAATTTGCCTCCGGATACAAAGCCTCGAACCCAAATTGGGATTGGTGCTGGGAAATCATCATAATCAATACCTTTTATCTTATAAGTATTCTTGTTAAAGAACAGATTCAATAAATGTCTGTCGTGGAAACCTCCGATAAAATCAAAAACCCATAGTTCCGAGAGCGCCTGTTGCCATTCTTTGGTTTTTTCTATTATTTCGAAACGAAGTAGAGGTTTAAAACCCTTCGGGACATTATTTCTTACAGAACCTATTTTTCCTTGATACCGCATAACTTTCGTTTCTTCGACGAGATCAAGTCCGAGAGTTTGGGAGAGGCGATACGCAATGACTTCCCTACGTGCCCTTCTATAGGCTTTGGAATCATCATAATCTGCCTTGCCCTTTGGATGGGTCTTAAAGTAAACAACTTGCCCATCAGGTTTTGTTATTTCCTTAACCGCGCTTTGGTCTCCTCCAGTCGCCCTAATGCTCCCTTTCTTTTTTTCAAGGTTTTCGAGATCCTCGGGAATATCATTTTGATCTTGCTGACTAAACGTAGGTCCAAATGACTGAAGCCAAGACTCTTCAATTAGAAGTGCTTCCAATTCCACTTTAACTGCTTTTCCTTTATCTGTCGCTGCTTCTAATTCATTCGGAAATAAAAGATCTAAAAGCTGTTGCTTGGTCAATCCCATTTTACGCTGTCTGCGGTCTGAAAGATATTTGGCGAATCCTGCGGTGATGGTTGGAATATCCTCGAATTTTCCAAGCTTCTCAAACTCCCTTCGATATTTTTCGAATAGAATCGCTGCAATTTTTGCATCATACTGTTCTATCAATGTCTTCTCTTTAAGCGAGACAGGAGTGGAATCGGAAACTTCCTGTTTCTGGGGAGTCTTTCTTTTTAGGGGTGAGCGGTTTTGCTCAGAGCTGCTAAGGAATTGCTCGCGTGGATTCTTAGAAAGGATTGTGTCTTTCGTATGTTTGGTTTCATCATCGTCTCGGCCGTTGTGGGATTTTCGCTTTCGTCCTGAGTCTCTTTTTGCTGAAGCAGGTGCAGCAGCGGAAGCTTTGAGGCACGATTTTTCCAATTCTTCTTCCGATGGCCCCTCTAGCCCGATGGCAAATCGTAAGTGTTTGGATAGAGGAAATAGTGGTGGAGGTTGGGGGGCGGGTTGTGGGCTGCCAGTACTTTCATAACAGGTAGGCTTATTTGGACTCTGTGCAGATCTTCTATTTTTTCCATGTGATGTGCATGCTTTGGTGGGCGAAGATTGATCTTCTTTATCCATCGCAAAACTCGATGAACCTAACATTGTTAAAATGACGAGTCCTAACGAACATCGATTAACAAACAAATTATATGTCATAAAAATTTCTCTCAAAAAGGGAAATATTAATTAAAATCCACTGGTTAAAATAATAGCATTATATAGCGCGTTGAGTCAATTTGAGTACATAGTTAAACCGGAAAACGATAACTAGTTGTTTTAATTTGTTTTAAGGACATTTAGTTTATAAAATACAAGAGTTAACCTATTTAAGTTTATGCTTATTGACGGCTAGCTCTATCAAAACTGCATTTGTCTTACGAATTCGATCAGAGGAATTCTCACTACAACTGTTCCATTGGCGGTATTCATCGAATATTCAAAAAACACTTCAGATGGGTCTACGTCCAGAGGAATCAAATGTCCGGGTCCTTCTGGCAGTCGATAGCCGACAGTACGTGGTTGCGGGAGTGTAGTTTGTAGGAGTATTGGCTGTGGGGGCGCCGCTTGTGGGAGTGTCTGAGTAACGGGGGGTATAGCTGCAGCCTGAGGTTGCTCTTGGCTGATTCCCGGACCAAATGTACGTGGAACTGGCGGTGTTGCCGCCGTCGGTGGGGTCTGCTGAGGCAACACTGCTCTTATGGGCTCTATATTGGGCTGAGGTACTGCCAGAGCTTGAGGAGAGCAACCATCGTGTGGTGGTAACGGATGTGGGGCATGAGGTTGTGCTACCGATGGTTGTGGAGTCGTTGCTGTCATTTGAGCTGGAACTGTGGGTGCAGGGTTAGCTTCAGTCTTGGGAGCCGGGGTCGCGGAAAGTGCATGCTTATTTAAAAATTGTCGTCCTTCGCTAAAACGATTAAGATCGATTCTTCCACCTTCAACTAACTCACGTAAATAACGAGTCGATTCTGGAACTTCGGCCGAAGCTAGATACAATCTGACTACCAGTTCAAGATTTTTTTTATCACCTTCCATCTGAAGGATACGACCGTAGGTGGACTTAGCATGGATGTCCCCATTTAAGGACAGGTGCTCCAGCTGCGCTTTTCTAGCTGCTTCGGGTGTTACTTTCATTGCATTCAAATACGCGGCAGAAGGTTGGGGGCCCGTTTGCTGAGGATTTTGGTCTTGAGGAGCAGCTTTCGAGTCTTCCAAAATCGTAACGGGCGGTGGCAGTGCGGGTGAGTTTTGGGAAACTGCTGGTGCCTTAGGTTGTTCAGGAGCTGGTGGAGGTATGGGTTCGGTCGGTCCAGACTCTTGCTTAGGTTCTCTCACAGGCCTCTTCTGCTCTGATCTGCCATCTCGCTTTGACATGGATTCGGGCAATGATTTTGCCGATCCGTTGTTTCGCAGAACCGACGACAGTGCTTGGGCATACGTTGCTATTTTTGACGTCCCTGTCTTCGCTGTGGGCGCTGCGGGATTTGCACTTGATCTGTGTATCGGCTTAGTGGCTGCTGGACCTACTTTGGGTTTTGGCCTCTGATCCGAGACAGTTGCTGCTTTTGCGCTCCAAGATGTCGTGGCTACGGGCGCTCCTTTTCTAAAAGAAGAGGACCGATGGTCGGAAGGTTCGTTTCCACTGTGCTTTTTCTGCGATCGATTTTTAACTTCTTGCCATTCCTGCTCTCCTTCGTCTTCATCCTCTTCGACCTCTTGGTCTGCCCATGACAGCTTTTCAGGAGCGGAGATGGTAGCACTCTCAGAAGACGTAGGCTTTGCGGTAGTCGTAGGTTTTGCAGAAACTGGGGAATCCACTTGTTCGTCAGCGGCACCATCATCTGTTGGTTTCGCGGCTTTTCCCGAAGTGTCATCAGATGCAGAACTTCCATTCGTGTCGGATTTGGTTCCCTTTGCGTGAGTCGCTAGATCTGTCCTCTTTGCAGTTTCAATGGCTGCAGTGTTTTTCTTCCGCTGTTTCTTAGAAGCGAATTCGGGTTTTTCCGTATTGTCAGTTTTTGCGCTAGCGGTGTTCGCGTCGCCAACGGGTTCCTGGTTCTGGATGGGTTCCACCTCAGCAGTTTGTGGGGCTGACTTAGCGCTCGCGGTAGGCTCCACCTTGGTCGGCTTCGTACGGCTCCTAATTCTCAATCCCTTGAGGGTTTCAATGCTTGCTAAGAAAGTATTTCTATTTGATTTATCTAAGCTATTAGTCGCCAAACTGGAAAGGCCGTTGAAAAACTTCGTCCAGCCATGCTTCTCATCGTATGGGACATCAGCTATTTTAAGAAGGCCTTCTTTTTTCTCGTTGTTTGCTAAATTTATACACAATTTAATTATAAAGTCTGTCGCAAAACCTGAATCTCTTCCTGGATTATTGCCAAGAATGCGCAAAGCATTCATTAGTACCGGGATAAATAGTTCGTGTTTGGGTCTATCGACTACGTAGGCTAGTGGTTGACGCACCTCGTTCAAACCCATGCTCAAAAGTATCTTACCTTCTGAAGTTATTTTGAAATTTTTCGGACGTTTCGAGAGTATGACCATCACCGACAAAAAGTCCTCTAGACTTTTTCGATCATAGTAACCCGCTAGTTTCGACAGCGCGTTGGAATGCTGCTCTTGCGTAAGGTCACCCAGATGGAGCCTGGCTGACAGATGCCTTTGAATCGATAACTGCAGAGCAGGATTCTTGTTGATATGCATAACGGTAAAGGGCTTTGAATTCTTGGCATCCACGTTTGCTTCAGATATTTTCTTGTCGAGGTGTTCCCTTTCACTTTTGTCGCTACGAATTAAATCGCCGATGGAAAAAGGTAGTGGAACATTCTCAGAGCTGGATGCCGCTGTAACTCTTTGGGATGTCTTTCTACCTTCGATCGAAGGTTTGCTTGGCGAGGCATCCGCAGCCCACGCTGTTGTCTCAAAGAGAATAACTAATGATATTAAATATAAACCAATAAATTTATTTTTTAACATGGCACTTACTTTCTATTTAGATCCATCTGTAATTTTTTTAATGCTGACACCGGGAGATAGATAGTGGCTCCAGCCGCAGTCTTGAAAGGGTATGGATAAAGTGTCTCTTCTTGAGGGGCCACTGCCGTCGTTTGGTACTGTTGGGCTGCCTGCATTGGCAATTGCTGGGGCAACGATTGTACCGGCTGCATCTGCAATTGCTGAGGGTGCACTAACATCAGAGTTGGCTGCTGCCGCTGTTGGACCATCTGCATCGGCACTTGTTGAAGCTGAGGTACAGTCGTCACCGACACGTGCGGACCGAAATTTCGCGGAACCATAGTTTGCGGTATAATTTGAGAATACGTATGCGCTGGGGCAGCGTTATACGAGGCTTGTTGAAGAGCCATATTCCCAACAGGAATCATAAATGGAATACTTTGAACTGGAATGGGCAGGGTCGCACTTGGAGCACAGTCATTCTGGGTAGGGGCCGCTGTTTGGGCCGGATGGATCTTTGGGGGCTGGTTCTGAGAACTTAGCGTACTTAGAGATGGATAATATTTTGCTGGATCAGCAATACTTCGTTTTTTGTTTCTAAGACTAAGATTTTTCGCATTCTTGATTGCCTCGTTTAGGCCAGTAATTGCCGCTAAATCGTAGAGCATCTTTGGTGGATAAAAAGTCTGGCTTGAATACCTTCCAAGCCAAGACAATAGCTGACTTGTTCCGGTAAAGTTTGGAAGATTATTCGGATTAGATTCTATTAATACTGCCAGATTATTTAGGGCAATCGCATTACTTAAGGTCATTTCCTGTAGAGTGCTCTTGCTAAGCTGTTCTAAGGAAATCCAGTAAATATTTGCAATAATTCCGGGTGTTAATCTGCGCTTGGGATCGATCTGGCGCATATGGGCAATCGCAGTCATGGCGCGATGGTCGCCTTGGGAAAGCTGTTGGAGTCGAACGAGCTTGGCCAAAGGGTCTGCCTGATGGAGCGCTTTCAAAAAATTAACATCGCTAGCAGTTAGTTTCCCTTCCCGAAAGGGTGCGATGGTTGTTTTAGGTGGTCTTTTTGTCTCAGACTCAATACTTGGTGTGGAGCTTTTGGTTATCGTGGAATCTCCAGTCGACGCAAGAGACGACGTCGACGAGCGAGACGATGATAATGAATCGGATGGCGGTGGCGAGAGCGATGGTTCTGATCGTTCTGGCGTCTTAAGTTCTACACTGTCCCCTTCAAGGACATCTCTTTTTACCCATGTTTCTAGGGCTGTTAAAAGAGCTTCTCTTTCGGAAAATTCTAGTCTCTCGGCAAATGAAAGATAGATTCTACGAAGAAATGTATCTTTATCTTCGATGCTAGCAAGAAGATCGATGCCCTTGCTGTCGACATGATTTATGGCTTTAAATAATGTTACAATAAAAGACGGTTTGAAAAATGAAGTTGAATCCGGAGAGTCCGTTAACACATGTAGAGAAAGTTCTAAAGTGGAGACAAGGTTTGAAGTAACCTCACCCGTGGTACTCAACGCTTCCTCGTTTAACTGAGAAATAGTAGCCCGTACATCAACAGTCTGAACTGTTTGACTATCCATCGACCATGCCGGTGTATGCAAAAACACCATGCAAATGACAACCGCAGAGAAAGAACGGCCTAGCTTATTTTTAAACATTTTATCCACCTACTTAATTTAAAACAAGATAATTTACAAAATATCAGGACCTAACTGGTTACCACTTATTAATTATTTAAGTCAAATAGAAAATATTAGTTTTATTAGTTTATCAATGCGATCATATATAATTTCAACTGCTTTAATTGTATCGTAAGGATAGATAATTTTAGATTATTTAGAATATAGCCGGTGAAGCATTTTTTCGATTAAAATTCTGCAATTGACGGAACAGGATACGACGCTTTAGCCTGGTGGTTCATCTCCCTAGATGGGGGAGCTCTCCTCGGACTCATCCCGATATTGTTGCTTGAAAAGATAGAAAAATCCTCTGGGAAACCGATCTCCCAATTGGTTGATGGAATTATGGGGAGTTCGAGTGGTGGCATTGTAGCAGCATGTTTGAGCACACCGGATCATATTGGTGGTCAGAAACCTAGGTTTAGTGCAGAGATGCTAAAACATTCTTACGCAGAAAATGCTTCGAAAGCCTTTTCGTTTCGAGCTTTTTTGAACGCGGCCTATTCAGCCTTGGGATGGCAAAGTTGGACCGATTATGAAAGTGCCTCTACTTATATCGAAGAGTTACTAAAAGAACATTACGACGATATTTATTTGAGCCACGTTCTTACTCATTTAATGATTACTACTTACAATACTGAAAAACACCAGCTGGAGATCTTTAACAGTCGTAGGGCGGTGCAGAGCCCCCGTCATGATCTGAAAGTACGAGAGGCTGTTCGCGCTACAACGGCTCTCCATTTCATGTTTGGTCCAGCAACGGTTCAGTTCAATACTTCGGTCCCCATCGGAAATCTAATAGACGCCGGGACGCGAGGTTATAACGATCCGACTTCTTATTTTTGTGATGAAATTCTAAGAATGCATCCGGATCGCAAAGACAGATTAAGCTTGCTGCACCATTGCGTCATTTCATCTCAGTCTAGTTCCCGAACTGGCATAATAATCGCTAGACTTATTCTGAATTTGAGACAGCCTTTAAGGGGGAATTTACTATGGCGCTGATCCCAGTAACAAAAGACAAAAATCAAGAAGTACCAAGTGACAACAGGCTTTACGGATTTCTAGAACGCAATGAGGTAATTCTGATTGATGGCTGGATGCGAGACATGCGTAATTCTCTTACAAGACGAGAAGACCTCATCAGTGAGAAGGACTTGCGAAAGGAATCAACAAATTTTGTCAGACTGCTACGAGAGGGTATCCAGTCGGGCAATTTTCAAGATATCGAAAAACCGGAATGGACTGATGTCCGTTCTATGTTGACTGACCTTTCGCAGAGTCGAGCAGAAGCTGGGTTTTCTCCGTCCGAAACAGTAATGTTTATTTTTTCATTCAAACAACCATTGTATCAAGAATTGCGTAAAGAATTTGAAAAAGATCCAGAAACCTTAGCGAGCGAATTCCGGAATGTGATCACCATACTGGATCGATTTGTTCTATTCGTTTCAGAAGCTTATCAAAAGACCAGAGACGCCATTATCAGTCGACAGCAACAAGAATTGCTCGAACTTTCAACGCCTGTGGTGCAGCTCTGGGAGGGTATACTTGCTCTTCCAATGATCGGCACTCTTGATAGCGCTCGCACTCAAACTGCCATGGAAGCGCTCCTCCAGCAGATCGTTGAAACCGGTTCTCAAATTGCAATTATTGATATCACTGGAGTTCCTACGGTCGACACTCTCGTGGCACAACATCTTATCAAGACTGTCACAGCAGCTCGACTTATGGGGGCTGATTGTATTATCAGCGGCATTCGTCCACAAATCGCAGCAACGATTGTTCATCTTGGTTTGGATTTAGGAAATGTGACCACAAAGGCCAACTTAGCTGATGCCTTCGTCGTTGCTCTACAGCGAACTGGAAAGAAGCTGTCTTCGAACGTAGAGGCGGCCTAACAATGGATCGAATTCCGATTTTACGCCTTGGGAATATCTTACTTGTCACTATTCAAATAGATATGCACGATCGTCTCGCAATGGCGCTACAGGAAGATCTCACCGAACAAATTGTTAAAGTCCAAGCTAAGGGTGTTTTAATTGATATATCGGCACTAGATATTATTGATTCGTTTATGGGTAGAATGTTTGCAAGTGTTGCCGCAATGTCAAGAGTGCTTGACGCTCGAACAGTGGTAGTAGGAATGCAACCTGCTGTCGCTATCACTCTGGTGGAACTGGGAATGTCACTTCCAGGTATTCAGACAGCTCTCAATATTGACCAAGGTCTGGCTCTTCTTGAAAAGTTTCAAGCTAAGGGGGGACAGTCCCGTGCCCGTTATCAAGCGTGAGGCGCTTCCAATTCAAAACGAGACTGACATAGTAAAAGTTCGACAAGTCGTTAGGAATTGGTCAGTGGAATTTCGGTTTGGACTAGTCGATCAAACAAAATTAATAACAGCAGCGAGTGAGATAGCCCGTAATACTTTTTATTACGGAAAAGGAGGTTCGTTGCAGATGGAGGCACTGCAAGAGAACTCGAGGGTAGGTCTCCGGCTCATTTTTGAAGACCATGGTCCAGGAATACCTAATATTGAGCTTGCTATGACCGACGGCTATACCTCTGGGACCGGCCTGGGAATGGGTTTGCCGGGCGCTAAGCGATTGAGCAATGAATTTGAAATTAGTTCAAAGGTTGGGGAGGGAACTCGCGTTACTATCACAAAATGGAAAGGACATTAAATGTCTGGGGCTTCTTTTCGATTTTCTATCACTGAGCCTAGCCAAGTAGGAGAAACGCGTCGCATAGTTCAATCCATTTCCCGCGATCTCGGTTTTAGTGATACGGAAACTGGAAAACTCGCCATTGTAATTGCAGAAATTGGAAACAATCTCTTGAAGCATGCAGGGCGCGGAGAAATTCTATTGCGGCGGTTAAGCCTGGGTCCTCATGTTGGTCTTGAAATTTTATCTATCGATAGCGGGCCAGGAATGAAAGATCCATCACGGTGTCTGCAAGATGGATTTTCGACAGCAGGAAGCCCGGGTACTGGACTGGGAGCCATAGGTCGTCTCGCTCAGGTTTTTGATCTCTATTCTCAACTCGGACTGGGAACTGTTATTCTCGCGCAATTCTGGTCTCTGGCGGCAGGAGGCCAACCGAAATCGTCCACGATTGAATACGGAGTTGTTTGCCTTCCGCATCCTTCGGAAAGGGTATGTGGTGATTCATGGTCTATTCACTTTGATCGGTCGTGCTGTTCAGCATTCGTCATAGACGGACTAGGTCATGGGCAAGGAGCAGCAGATGCTGCGGATCGGGCTATCCACATTTTTGATAAAAAATGGTCGGTGCCTGGCCCTGCATTGATGAACTCTGTCCATCAATCCCTAATCAATACTCGAGGAGCAGTCGGTGCACTCGCAGAAATCGAATTTCTAAAGGGAGAAGTATCTTTTACTGGCGTCGGAAATATTGCTGGTGCTGTACTCACGCTGGAAAATCAAAAAAGCATGGTATCTCACTATGGAACTTTGGGACATCAAGTCCTAAAAGTACATTCTTTTCAATATCCATGGCCGAGATTCGCTGTGCTCCTGATGCATTCAGACGGTTTGAAATCTAGAAGTGCTGATTTCGGCAACAAGTATCCTAATCTCCTTTTTCAACATCCTGCTCTGATTGCCGGTGTGCTCTACCGAGATTTTCGGCGAGGCAATGACGATGTGACTGTGTTGGTAGCACGACAGAGACGTTCGCAAGGGGAAATATGAGCCCTTATACCTCGTGTTATAGACTCCTGAGAACTTTGGTTAAAATCGAGTACG
>JABDFB010000083.1 GCA_013286765.1 Deltaproteobacteria bacterium | reverse complement strand
AATGAGGAAGAGAATTATTACCGTACGATTAAACAGAGTGATACCAATGATTGGTCTTACGAAAAACGATATGTTCGAAAGGATGGTCGGACCCTTTGGGTTTTAGTCAAAGGCACAGTCATTCGGGATGCCGGAGGGAGTCCCATCAAAAGTCTTGCAACCGTACAGGACGTTACTGAACAACGGATCGGACACGAACGCGAGAAATTTTTGAGTGAAGCGAGTAAAGTTCTTTCTTCTTCTTTGGATCATCAAAAAGTTCTAAACAGTATTGGAAAGCTAGCTGTCCCAAGCCTCTGTGACTGTTTTATTGTGGATCTACTTGGATATTCGGAAAAAGTAGAACGCCTGATTGTTGCTGTAACTAATCCTGCGCACAAAGAATTGGCTGAGTTGGCAAAAAAATATTCTCCCTCTAGTCGCCAACCTAATCAACCTGCACTGAAGGCTTTGAAGATTGGCAAATCCGTTTTGGTTTCGGATATGGCCAAGGCGGATCTAAGGGAATTTAGTCAGAACGCTGAACATTTTAATATTCTGACCTCTGTCAAACCTAAATCGTTACTGGCAGTTCCATTAGTTACTCGAAAAAGAATTGTCGGAGTGATTACCTTAGTTACCACCGCCGACTCCGGAAGAACTTTTATTGAAAAGGATATTTCGTTTATTGAAGATCTTGCTTCCCGAGTTGCGATTGCTATTGATAATTCTCGCCTCTTTAGTAATGCGCAGGATGCTATTACAGCTCGTGACGAATTTCTATCCATTGCCTCACATGAACTGAAAACTCCTCTTACTTCCATTCAATTACAAACACATATTATTAAGCGATTATTAACTTTAAAAGGAGAAAAAGAAGCCTTTGCAGTGGAGCGCATGAAGAAATTCATCGATTTGGCGCATAAGCAAGTTGACCGTTTAGCCGCACTTGTCAACGACATGCTCGATATTTCACGGATTGCGACAGGAAAACTTACTATTCAGCCTGAGAAATTTGATATTAACGACCTTATAAGAGAAGTCGTTGAGAGAATGGTTCCACTCTTAGAGCAATCCAAGTGTCCCGTAGTCATAGAAGGTTGTGATTGCGCCGTTGGAACTTGGGATCGATTTAGAATCGAACAAGTAATTTCTAATCTGCTCTCCAATGCAGCAAAATATGGCGCTGGTAAACCGATTAATATTCAATGCCTTAGTAGCGCAAGAGGAATCGAAATTCGTGTAAAAGATCAAGGACGCGGAATTGCAAAGGAAGACCAAGATCGAATTTTTCAGAGATTTGAACGGGCCATTTCTGCTACGGAAATCAGCGGCCTAGGCCTTGGTCTGTTTATTGTCCGGGAAATTTTAAAAATGCATGGCGGATCTATTTCGGTAGATAGTGAGGTAGGGAAGGGTTCTACTTTTATTGTGAAATTGCCATTTCGTCTCAAGGCGCAAGTTGCTTAGAAGTCTCCAGGGAAAGGGATTTCCGGCTTTCATGATGCTCTAATGTTTTCTGAAACGACCGCAGTTGCTGTAGAAATTGATCGGAGATAGCGAGACTCATTACTCGTACACCCGTATCTTCATAACTGTTCGGAACCAACCATTTTCCGCATAAAAGGCCAAAAAGAATCCATGGTGATCCAGGTCCGCGTCTACAGTAGAACGCGCCCCCGGATTCGTTTGTCCGAACGACGTCAGGAGTGTCCAGCCATTGATTGATTACTAGCGCTGACAGCTGATACAGATTGGAACTTACAAATCCCTTAATGCCCGTCGTTTTAGGGCTGCGATCCGACGTACGGAGAGTAAGAACATCATTCTTTTCATCGTAGCCATGGCGTGAAAAACGGCACTCGATATCTGGTCTGAGCTCATAACTTCCGGCCGATGTTGGGCTCGGATATAAAAAGGACGACCACATCGAACTTGATGAATTTGCGACCATCATCGGCTCAATCGTCGTTGCCCTTTTATCTAACGACAGAAACGCAAAATCAGAGCCCGTATCGTGATGGTACCAAAATGAATACCAACTAGGATTGACGGAATATCCAAATGCCCAGAAACTTTCCTGAAAGGAAGTCGTTCCCGTTCCACAGGTCACCGATATGCCACCGATGCGTCGGTCAATATCATCAGTAATGCAGTGTGCGGCTGTAGCCACAATTCGATCACTGACTAATACACCACTGCAATTTATTGTTTTATTATTGGAGGTTTTATATTTAATATGACAAAGCGCGGCTGGCGACTCAGAGGTTGGCAAAAGTCCGGCAATAGCGCCAGTAGTAGCGAAAGATGTAATAAAGGTTACTGCAAATAACACTAATCTAAACATAAAGAGTAAAGTATTATACCATAATTCGACCGCTTTTACTACAATAACAATGATAAACAATTCGAGTTTATCTTATTGAAACTATTGGTATTTATTGATACTGGCAGTGAAGCAAGTATACCAAATGCACTCCCCTTGTGAATTCATTTGTAAGAGTCCATTTCTTCTAGATAAGATGCCCGAAAAAGGAGACTCTACAAATGGCTAATAGCGTAAAACCAATTCCCAGTGGATACCATAGCGTTACTCCCTATCTTATTACACGAGGTGCAGATAAGGCCCTCGACTATTATAAAAGGGCATTTGGCGCAAAAGAACTGATGCGCCACCAAACTAGAGATGGCAAAATCGGCCACGCCGAGATACTTATCGGTGACTCCCACATCATGCTCGCCGATGAATTTCCAGAAATGGGTGCGCGCAGCCCAATGGCCTTCGGGGGTTCTGCTGTTGGATTAGTTTTATATGTAGAAGATGTAGATACCGTTTTTAAACGTGCCGTCGCTGCTGGTGGAAAATCCATTCGACCAGTAGAAGATCGCTTCTACGGAGATCGAAGTGGCCAAGTTGAGGATCCATTTGGCCATATGTGGACCGTTTCTACCCACATTGAAGACCTTACTGAAGAAGAAGTGAAAAAGCGCGCCGAGACATCAAAAGAATGCTGCTGATCTAGGTATTTAATAATATAAGTATACAATTTTAAAGGCCCGTATACTATAATTGTCAATGAGTGCCAGTTATTTAATGGGGGCTTTTCTATATGGAGAAGGTGGCTCGTTCAGGGGTTGATGACTGGATAGTTGTTTTTTCAAGCTTTGTACTGGGGTTTGTTCTTCTATTATTTCAAAGTTTCAACTGCTCGGAATCTAGAGCGGGTATTTTTGGCAAATTTAGTAAAAAAACGCCAAGTGGTTTGCATGGCGATGGCGCAAGGCTAATAAACGGCGAACAGAGAGATGACTATAGGGATGAGGATGACCCTGATGACAGCGACAAGAATGATGCTAAAGGTATCAGTGTATTTGATTTAAGAGACGAGAAACAGCACGAAACGCTCACGAACGAGGATTGGGAGAATATCCCGACAAGGGACAGAGCTGATCCTAGACGCGAGAAGATCCGCCAAAAAATCAGCGAAAAAGAGTTATTTTATGCGACGGACATAAAAGAAGCCCGAAAAAAGTACGCTGTGGCTTGCGACCAACACAATCCTACCTCACCAGAAAGTTTCGCAATGGAACAAACTGTTGAAGAAGCCAAAGATGAAGCGAAAACAGCGCTAATTCCAAAAAAAGAGAAATCCGACCAGAATAAGCGCGAACTCAGCTTCTCATCGCAGTGTTTTGGGAAAAAGACACTGAATTTCGGAGTTGTGCTGTATAATCCCTATATCAAAGATTATCGTCTTAAAGCGCCAAAAACAGACAATGAGGCCCGCTTACTCAAAAAGCATCTCACAGATCATGAACTAGCTAAACCAGGTACGGTATTCTATTTCAATACGGCTGGGTATTCATCGAAGTTTGGAACTCCGTATGTGGAAACAGAAAAAAAGAATATGCGAGAGTATGGAATCGGACAGAGGGAAGTGGATAAAAATAGAAAACCTATAGTAGGACAGGATTATTCTAGCCCCAATGGTAGGTTTAATGAGCCCAAATATGACGATATTTATTTAGATGGACGCCATATTGCCGTTGGTTCTGGAGATTTGCCAGTAGAAAGCCTTAAGGGCAAGAAAGTTCCAAATGCAACGCGATCTCCTTTGCATCCTAATACGACTGTCGTAAGAAGGGGTGGAAGAAAGTCCTTACTTACTGTTTTAAAAGGGGTTCTGACAGTAGATAGTAGCAAGAAAGCAATCCTCGAGCATTGCGACGGCGGAAATCATCGTACTGGAATGAAAGTCCTCATGCTGCGGTATTTGCAAGGAGGAAAGTGGGCAGATAGAAGTATATCAAAAGAAATAACCACAAGAGCTGAAGGAGGTCCCGGTCGAAAAATTCAAGGGCTGCGAAAAGTGCATCCTACCATTCTGGATTTAGCTCAAGAAGAATATATCTATCACAATAATAAAAAATTCAGACCAGAAAACCTACGTACCGTAGAAGCCTTAACCTCTGACCCTGTATTTAAATGCGTGAAAGAAAAGTTTTCCTGTTATTTGAATGCGAGTCCGGAAGCAGGAAGTTCTGTGAAATTAGCTCAAGATGTCGATGGAGCGTGCAACTTCGCAGGCACTCCCGCTGTTAGCGAATGTCCGATAAAGCCTGAAGATTTCGACGAAAATGCACGTTTAGCATTATGGCAGTCCTGCGAGAATGATTATGGAGCAGCTTCGGAACTTGCCGGTCAGGTAGATCTCCTCCAAGCTACGTTTAATGGTAAGGTTGTGGATGAAAACGGAAAGACTATTTCTTCTGAGAGCCAGATAGATGCAGTAATGAAAGCCTTTGATGGGTTAGATCGCACCGTCGCGAACTTAAACAGTGATAAAGAAGGGCAGAAAACCTTCCAAAATCTGGATCTTGCCAAAAAGAGTCTCATTAAGAGATTTTGCAAAGTTCGATCAATAATTGATTCGCGGTTAACCATGACGTTTTCCGAGGCTAAGAAGAAAGTAATAGGATTCTGCAGTACTGCTGATCCTGAATCGTATGCAATTGGAAAGAAGACACCATCTAAGGAAGAATGGGAGACGATTAAAGATACCCCAATTCCTTTGTACGGCGATCCGTAATTAGTCAGCGCTTTCTGCATTAGCCCTTTACACTTTCGAGATTTCATGATCTGAGGAAGGGAGCGTAGGGGGAAGTTTCTTTTTGAAAAACATCAAACGCCTTAATCACTTTTTGCACAATAACCTTCTTAAACTAATGTTATGTGCGTATGCAACAGCCGCTGTATTTCCTTCGCTCGGAATCAGCATTAAAAATGTAGAACTGGGTCGCCTGAGTTGGTTCTCTGAAAAAGAACTCATTCTGTCGCTTCCACTCTGGATGTTATCATTCTTGCTCTTTAATGCTGGTTTTTCAGTCCGGATGTCTCATTTGAAAAAAGTGGTGCTTGTTCCTGGGCCGCTTTTGGTTGGATTAGTTTCAAAGACGCTTGTACCCCTGATTTTTACGATCGTTTTTGCTTTGTTTGGCCGGTACTTTTGGCACAATTCGGGCGAGATTCAAATAATTCTTGTAGGAATCGCCGTGGTGGCGGCTATGCCGATTGCTGGTTCTTCAACCGCGTGGGTACAGACAAGCGGTGGAAATATTGCGCTTATCTTAGGGCTGGTTGTGTTTTCGACGGTACTAAGCCCATTGATTTCGCCGATAGTGTTCCATCTAATAGGTAATTTTACGACCGGAGAGTACTCTGAGAGTCTGCGTGGAATGGGTCGCGAAGGGGCGAGCGGATTTCTTATTATATCTGTGGTGCTCCCATCCATTTTGGGGATGATTTGTCGTGCGCTGATCGGCGATGAAAAGCATATGCGGATTGCACCGATACTCGGTGCTCTCAATATTATTGACCTGCTGCTTCTAAACTACTCTAATGCTTCGGTTTCGCTTCCTCAAGTTGTTCAAAACTGGGATCTTGAATTCATCATTCTCATTGGCGTCACGATGGGTTTTCTGTGTATTTTGGGATTCTACGCCGGGTGGATTCTTCCAAGGTTTCTTAGGATTTCGCAGTCCGAACGGATTGCTCTTACGTACGGCCTGGGAATGAATAATAACGGAACGGGTCTAGTACTGGTGTCTTCGGTTCTCGGATCGTTGCCGTTGGTAATGGTTCCGATCATTTTCTACAATCTTGGACAGCAAATTGTGGCAGGTTTCTTTATCAGGCGGATAGATCGGATGAGAAATCTCGCCAGAAGTGTTTAAGTTTTGCTATAACAGTCAGCACTTACCTATGGAAAGAACGTCTCTAGTTGGTGATTTTGTTGTCCTCGAACCCTTGGCGATAGAACATGTTGCTCGTTTGGAAAAGTACTTTTCGCCCGATCTATTTAAATTCTTCCCGCGGCCTTATGCGAACGCCTATGAGTTTGTGAAGGAAAATTTGGAGAACGAGCAGAACGGGTTATTTATTCCGTTTGCGATTATTAATCGCAGAACACAAGAGGCTATAGGCTGTTCAGAATTCGCATATTTCAGTCCGGAACACCGGAGGGTTGAAATTGGCGGTACCTGGATCGGCCGCCCTTTCCAAGGTTCCGTATTTAATCCGGAGGCAAAACTTCTCATGCTAATGCATGCTTTTGAGAAGATGGGTTGCATTCGAGTTGAACTCAAAGCAGATACACTCAATCTTGTGTCTCAAGCGGCAATGGAAAAGATGGGCGCCAAACGCGAAGGCGTCCTCAGAAACCATATGATTCGCTCTGACGGCCGCAAGCGAAATACGACCTATTTTAGTATTATCGAAGATGAATGGCCGCAGACTAAAGCAAATTTAATTGAGCGCTTAAAATTTAAATCGCAGCAGCTTAAATCTGCGTAACGCTTCCTTCAGTGGCTTTAACCTTTTTTTCGTAAAACAGCACTGTGATTAATACAATCAGAGAGATTCCGACGATTACCAGTGCAAGTGGAACAATGCTGGCGTTGTACAGATGGCTCGTAAGTCCTACGACAAATGCTGATATCAGTAATCGCGCACTGGTTAAAACACTAGCAGTGATGCCTTTGATCTTGGGCAGCAGTTCCATTAGTTCGCCGCAATACGGAGTCTGTGTCCACATATATCCGAAGGAATATGGCATCATCGTGAGTGTGAGCAAATAAGGATTTGTGGGCGCAAGAATCGCTACAACGGCCGTAGCTAGCCCCCCCATGCTGACTAGAGCAGTCCCTGTCTTTTTGACGTTTGAGATTCCCCAAAGCGAAATTGCCCGACCACATGTCAGACTGGCCAACAAGTTGGCGCCCAAAATCGTCGCTTGGAAAATCGGAAACGTTTGCTTGCTAACGCCCAGCTCGATCACATAGAGAACTGAAATTCCAGCTAGAAACGCGATATAGCCTGCGAAAAGAAGGCTGATCACAGCCGTCAGTTGCCAGAAGGGAAGTGAGGTCACCACCTGTCTGAAGTCACCCAAAATTTTTTGAAAATGAAATCGTGACCGTTTCTCGGGCAGGAGTGTCTCGCCAAAGAAAAGAATACAAATGAGAAAACTGAGAAGCACCAGAAGAGCAATAGTGAGAAAGTTCGAGCGAAATCCATAGGTTTGGTTTAAATACCCGCCCAAGATCGGAGCGCCCGCAAAAATAAAAGGATTGATCGAGTTGATCTGATTCAGCGCCGCTACAGCATTTTTACCCGAAAACGCATCAAAAATAATCGCAGTTCCTAAAGTAAAAATTCCGCCAGCCCCTAAGCCCTGCAGAACCCGCCCCCAGAGCATTCCGTCAAAACCAGCTGAAACGACTGTGACTATGCTCCCGGCTAAAAAAAGTCCCAGTGCAGCTAACAGGGGTTTTCGACGACCGAAAGAATCCGATATGGGGCCGTAGACTGGCCCTGAAATACAAAAACCAATGAAATTCCACGTGAGAAGCTTTTGAATCGCCTCCTCCGATACCGCGAAATAGGCCATCATATCCGGAAATGCCGGTAAATAGATGTCAGTTTCGATGCAGGCTGCGACGAAAATGACCATAATAATCACAAGATATTCAATTTCTTTTCTGTTCATAGGAATCTGGAACCTCCTTTTATACGGTGGTTTAAACACACCAAGCTACCGGGCGCATTTGTTAACAGTCAGTCAAAAGTGTGATTAGGAACAGAGTGAAGCCCAGGTCTTAAGATTGGGCCTACTCTTGGACTAAATAGATAAATTAATTAAATTTAAAATTGGATTTAAAAGTGATTTGGAGCTAGTGGAGGATCTTTTATTTATAGCATAATGAGCGCATTTTGACAAGAGATTAACTTTTTATGCTTTTTATAATAAAACCTTGAATTTTACTAGTTACTTTATATATAAAGTCCGTGCGGAGAGTGTTACTACGGAATTAACACTTATAGAATACAGCGTTTCCGGCTCAATTATTAAGGGATTTATGAAATATCTGCAATTTAAACTATTTATGCGAGTTTTAGCTTGTTCGGCCTTCCTATTACCTATTTTCATCGCTATTCAGCCACGAATTTCAAAGGCCGATTTTTTCACCAAACTAAAGTTGGATTTCTCCAAAGAACCGGGTCTTGTGGAACTTAAGAAGCATATTGACGATCGCTCGGTGCCCACGGAAACGCCAGAAAAAGCTGTCTTCAAGAACGCGAATTGCGTCAGCAGGGACATCGTTCGTACTTTTGATGGCTATGTCAAAGACGTCCGAGATGGCGTAGCTGCCGAGGCCTATAAGAATTTAGATGATGTGTTCAAGGCCTTTGAGAAATACGAACATAAAGATCTAATCCTTGGCAGAGCGGACAAATTAACAGACTCCTTTGGATCTTGCGGGCCAGGTGCCGAATCCCAACCTATTAGTAGTACCTTACCAATGACGAATGACGCATTGCTTGAGAGATTCCTTGAAAATAGTGAGCTTAAATTTGAAAGGGAAAATAGAGGGGTTAAATTTGAGAGTGAAAGGCCTAAAGAGAGGTTTTTTCGACGACTCAAAAAGTTTTTCAAAGCAAAGGTAAAAGCAGGACCCAGCGACGCAACTAAATTTGTTGTCGCCCGAGAAGACCTCGAGATGCATTTTAAAGAGCGTAATGAAAAAATCGAGATGGTAAATAAGATGCTTAAAGAGGACAAGGTTGATACGATACAACTCTACCGAGGCCTTGCAGCCGCAGCACGATCGATCCACTTCTACTACAATGCAGCCCTTAAAATGGCTAAAGAGGACCACTATCTACCTGTTCTAAAGCGGATGAACGGTACAAGGTACAGTCATCTTAAGTATCCTGATCTTCCGCAATTATCTGAAGAGCAACAGAAGAAAATGAAGGAAGAGAGAAGAAAAAAGTTTCCCTTGGAAAAAGATGAAGTTTGGAGTGAAGACAAAACCGCAGATTTTGAACGATGTAAAAAACAACTTGACTCATATTTTTCGAAAATCATTGAATATTGTGAGGATCAGATAACACTTAAGCAGGTCGAATCCTTGCCACACAAACCCGCTGAGACGCCGGCTGAGGGGCCAAATGACCCTTCGGCTCAGAAAAAGCATAAAGACGACCAAACTCCAACCGGTTTGCAGGTAGATTTGTAATCGCTGCTAGCATCTGTTCTGCACCCGTACTAACGCACTACTTCTTAGTTATAGTTCTTCTTTCAGCTCCAGGTTCGCCTCAACCTCGTTGCGCGTTAACCAGGCATGGCGCATCTTCTTTTCGGTAAATAGCTTCAACTGATCGCCATAATGAGGTGATGCCGGATCACTGGAGTTACCGTAGGTCAGAAGAACTTCCGCGCGAACAGGGCGAGAAAATTCCACGGCAGCCACATATCCGTTACCTTGTATAGATTGAGGATACCCAGGGACATCGGCATCGATTAGTAGTGATCTAAAAATTCCGAACGGATCGCCAGGGCCGCCACTCACTGGGAAAAACTTCTGCATACGACCGTAGTGAATTTTTGCAACTTCACCCCAGGGCGGATTGACCTGACTGTATTTCGCGAGAATTTCGGTGGCTACATCCTTCAGTACTTTTAAACCCGTTTCAGGATC
>JABDFB010000082.1 GCA_013286765.1 Deltaproteobacteria bacterium | reverse complement strand
CGGCGAGTCTCTTCGTCGCAAATTGTTTGTTGATAATATTCTTACCGTGTTTTCTCAAAATCCGATCTGCAGCTGCAGCCAGATCCCGGACACCGTCTTCGAATATCTCAGCTTCCTCTTTAACCGTCTTACTAAACTTGGTAAACGAGTCCTTTGGATTCCCCATTCCAGTAATTTGGGAGAGTCGACGTTTACCATAATCTCCCAATACGCCGAAGCCCTTGATTGGATCGTTGAATATTCCTTCGAGCGAACTACTGAGCTCTTTCAGCTGCTTTCCTACATCGTTCATCGCAGTTAAAGCGATAAACAATCGCAGGATTTCGTTGGTTCCTTCAAATATACGATTGATTCGGGCATCTCTAACCGTCCGCTCATATGGAAACTCGCACATATAGCCATTGCCGGCTGCAATCTGCAAAGCCTCATCCGAGGTTCTAAAAAAACACTCTGTAGCAAAGACTTTACTGATCGCTGCTTCGACTGCATAGTCTTCGTAACCTTGGTCCGTCAGTCCCGCGACCATAGCGACGACCGCTTCAGAAGCGTAACACTCGACCACCATATGACCTATTTTTTGTTTGATCAGTCCATACTCGCCGATGGCTTGTCCAAATTGATGACGCTCTTTTGCTTGTTTGCTGGATAGCTCAATCAGACGTTTCATACCGCCTACACAACCACCACCTAGTCCGGTACGGCCGCTATTCAGAATATTCATCGCCACTTTAAAGCCCTTACCCACTTCGCCGAGAATATTGGCATGAGGCACTTTGACCTGGTCAAAATGTACCGTGGTAGTTGAGCTCGCACGAAGACCCATTTTATCCTCGTGAGGTCCAACACTTACACCAGGCATATCCTTGGTAACGATAAAGGCAGTAATTTTACCTTCGGTGCCCTCCGTCTTCGCAAAAACCGTGAAGAAATCAGCGATTCCGCCATTGGTAATCCACAGCTTATTGCCATTGAGTACCCAATGATCCCCTTCCTTTGCTGCTTTTGTTTTAATCGAAGCTGCATCTGAACCGGCGCCTGGCTCTGTTAGACAAAATGCTGCGATCGTTTTTCCAGTCGCGAGATCAGGGCAGTACTTTGCTTTTTGCTCTGGCGTTCCATAGAGAACCAGCCCTCTCATTCCAATCGAACTATGAGCACCGACGGTCACTGCGATAGATCCGTCATATCGTGAAAGCTCCTGAACCACGCGTGAGTATGCAGTACTGCTGAGTCCTAGACCACCAAAGTCTTCTGAGATAATCAAACTAAATAAGCCAAGATCTCTCATCTCCTGAATCACTTCTTTAGGAAGCTCGCCCGCGCGATCCCATTTTCTGAAATCTTGCAAATGGCTCTCTAGCCACGTATCAATCGAAGAAACGACGTCTTTGAGGACACTTGCCTCAGATTCCTTGATTTTTGGGAATGGATAGATAATGTCTTCTTCAACATCGCCCATACACAAACATCTCATAAAACTGAGACTTTTTTTATTCATTGATTCTTTGCCATTCTTACCAGAATTTTTGCCAGAGTCTTTGGTAGACATGAAAACAGGGCCCTCCATCAGGCGTGCGTACTTTTAAAACCTAATTTAGACCAATCTTACCAAAGTTTTTTTATTTCAGTGCAAAAAAGATGACGCTAAATATCCCAGGCTCAGGAAAATACCAAAGGCGAGGTAGTTTAAAAAAGCCTTTCGTTCTATTGCGTAAAACAAAGCTGAATACGGACCCGACGCTTTATAAACCGCTTTAAAAAGCGGCCAGCAGGTCAACAAAAGCAGGCCCCCGAGAAGCCCAAGTGACAAGATAATCGGTCGAACTATTGTTCCGTAGCTTGCACCAAAGACCATACTCCCCAATGCCAGAACAACAGCAGCGCCGGAGAAAAAAAGAACGTCTAATCGTGAACGTTTGAAACCCTTCAGCGTCGCCAGTGTGACCACGCCTCGAGATCGATCCACCTCAATATCGCGCATATTCTTGAGGTGCGAAATGACACAAGCTAAATTTCCGTACGCGGCCCCCAAAAGCAGAATGCCGACATCCCTCCGTTGAAATATCGCTTCCGAAATCCCCAACGCAAGCAATGGTCCGATCAGCCAAAATAATACAAACTCGCCCAGAGCACGGTATTTCATGCCAAAAGGCCGATTCGAAAAACTCAGAACTCCTAGTAACGTCACAATACCGACAGGCACTAAAACCGCGGGACTCTGCCAAGCCACAGGTAGACCCAGAGCAATTCCCAAGACTAGGGAAATGATGGCCATTTTTCTTAAATCACTGACACTAAGCCAGCCTTTTTGCAAAACGCGCGTGCCGCTCAAAATATTGGGAAAATCTACGAGTCTGAGATAGTCCTCGACATCATTCAAAGCAATGATCGCAATCTGCAGACAGAACACTCCCAAGAGTGCAAGCAACCCCATCCCGGTGTTGGCAGACCAGCCGTTCACTAGACCGTAAATCAAGATCGATAGACTCGGCAGCAGCGTCAGCAAAAAATTTTCCGGTCGAATCGCTTGCCACCAAACACGCCAAAAAGTGGGCCTCGACAGATCGGAATAGCGAATTGCTTCGAAAACCACGGAGTCGACGCCCCCGCCATGTCCAAGCACAACTTCCCTTGGCAACGCAATCCGATTCTCACCGTAACGAAAAACTTTGCCTGTGACCAAAACGGATCTCAGTTCCGACGCATTCTCTTTTCTAAGACTAAAAATTTCCTGATTCACTGGTATTCACCGCCGCCAAACTCTTTCGCTCTGTTCATCGAACTCTCTCACGTAAGTAAAGAAGTATGGAACGCAACGCCTGCATCGCCTCTGGATCCGGATTGGAAAAGCTATTCGCCATCTGAGACAAAGTCTGATCCGCCAACTCTAGTTTTGCCTGAGAGCGAGCGCGCACGCGGTCACATGCGGCAGCGAGTTCGTAGGACTGCCAGGGCCATCCGGTTGCGGAAGATTTCGGCACGCCAGATGGTTTTAAGTCCTTCGAAGACTCACCAGACTCATCGCCAGATCCATCGCTAGACCCGTCAGGTATCGATAATAGTCTTTGGATGGGGTATTTCAGCGAAGGATTATTCTCCAGCATCTCGAGCGTTACAAAATTCACCAGACCTTCTCTGAGGTCCTGCGCAAACGGCTTTTCGCCCGATTGCGAATAATCAATTATGTCATCAATCATCTGAAACGCCACACCCATCGCTTCGCCGAGACGTCCACTAGCTTGAACCATTTCTTCACTCTGCCCAGCCAGGCGTGCCGGAGCTATACAACACCAACTCATCAGGCTTGCCGTTTTTTTGCGCGCTACGGTTTCCAGATGCTGACGTGTAATAGAAACTATTTTGCGCGCCTCGAGCTGTAGCCACTCCCCCTGTACTAACTATTCTACTGTTTTCGAGAGATCGTGAATTATCCTCAGCTGTCCGAGGGCCGAAAGTTCCACCATCACCCGCGCCAAAAGAAGATCTCCCGCTAAAACCGCGCGCCCATTCGTCGAACGTGCATTCAATGTCGGCCGATTCCGGCGTACGGAACTCTCGTCAATCACATCGTCGTGCGCTAGCGTTGCTGAATGGACAAATTCCGCAGCCCGCGCGTACGGACTCACCTGCTTGAGATCTAGGCGAAAGAACTGACCCACCAAAAAAGACAAGGTCGGGCGAAATTTCTTGCCACGAAAGAGAACCGTTTTGCCAAGCAAGGTCTCTATCTCGGGCACGGCTTCGACGTTCAAGCTCAAATCCAACGAATCCACCGCTTCAAGAACACTCTTCGGCAACCAATCTAAGGTCATAACCAATCGATTAACACGAGCCCCCGCGTAATCAAATAGGGAAAAGGAATCGAGAATAAAGAAGATGCGAAAGATTTACATGCTATTGTAGTCAGGCTCGCCCGGGGAGTTAGAATCAAGGGCACCACCGCCGCCACCGCCGCCACCGCCGCCACCGCCATGGGTACCATGTGTGTGAGGACCAGTGCCACTACCGAACTCTGGTGGTGGCTGGGCAGTAGACGGAGAAGAAGAACTGGAACTAGAACTGCTCGAGCTGGAGCTTGAGTGTGAGCCGCCACCGCCCATGTGCGATCCTGAAACTGAAGAACCAGTTGGCCTCGAGGTAGTCCTAAGGGTTCTGCCTAATCCTCCCATATTCGAAAGCACGCTAGACGACATCGGTCTGCTACTCGGATTTTCACAAGCAGCAGCATTTGCCTCACGCTCATTTTGCTTTTTTTGCGCCCATTTCTCTACGGCCGCCATTTCAGCAATCGAGTCAACTTTCGAAGCATCTTTTAAATGCATTTCAGCCACGGCTTCATTGTACGCCCTAAGACGTTTTAAATACTCTCGGGATTCCATTACCGATGACCGTCTGCGAGCGTCGATAAACTCGTAACTATTTTTTGGCGGTGTGGTCGCCGTTGTTGATTTTTTAACTAAATTGCCATTTTCAAGTAATGCCCCGATCTCGGCCGGAATCGTATGCAAGTCATCGGATGCATCGTAGAAATGCTTAAAAGGCTTATTTTCAGCCTGGGCTCTCTGCCATAAAATTGCATCTACCATCCGGTAGCATGCGGCTTCTAACGGCATTAAAAACTTATTTTTTAAATCATCATGCTTGTTATCGGTAAAGTCCTTTCTATATTCACTAATGCCCATACAAGTGTAAGCCTGCCTCTTACCTTCTTCCTTTTCAGCAAGGTAATTTCTAAATGCTGCGGCAGCTTTACTACTAGGTGAAGCCGTATCACCTTCGTCTTCAAGATAATCGGCAAAAGCACTCACAATGATTCTCTCGCTTTTGCGTGAAACAGTTCCACCGTCCCGACTCTTTTCTAATTCCAAAGAGAGCTCAAGAAGCGCTTTTTTACTCCTAGCCTCCGCTGGCGATGTTGACGCCAAGTCTTCAGAAAGGGCAGTCGAGTCTAGTGCATGTTTCGCACGCAGCTCTCTTAATTCAGGTGTCCACTTGAAAGCATTAAAAGCAGTATAATTATCGGCGGCCTGAAGGTGACCCAAGTCCTCTCTTCTTATGTCGTTGTGTACTTTTCTTCGAAGGGCGTCTAGGTCACTTCGACTGTCCTGGTACGTCTTTTCTGCTGCTTCATAGGCTTGTTTGGCATCCACAACAGTTTGAGTGGCCGTCACTTCTTGGTATTTTACGCTACCCGAAGCCGGAACCGTCGCTGCAGGCTGAGTAGAAGTACCGGACGCAGCGGTTGCAGCAGGATCAGCTGGGGCTGCCTTTTTTTCTTCTGTCATTTCACTGATCATTGCAACACGTAATGCCGCGTAGGTTTGTTCCTTTTTCAATTCTGCAGCAGCAAGTGCCTTCTGTTTAATCTCGAACTGTTTTTCAAACTTCTGCGCCTGATCTTCAACTTGCAATTCGGCCTTCGCCATTCTTTCCATGCTCTTTTCATACTCAGGAGTGACTACCATTTCTCTCTTCAAATAAGTCCTTGCCTGGGCATATTTCACTTCCGAGTCTATTCTGTTCGCAAGACGGCTTGCAGCCGTCGAAGAACCTGAAACTGTTGCAGAAGAAGAGCCAAGACTAGATTCAGGACTCGAAGATGGGATAGTAGTAAAGGTTATGTCGTTAACCGAAGATTCACCCATGTACAATTTCATCTTCCTTTGCTTGAGCTGATCCGCTTGATCGTCAAATACTTTTTTGAGATCCGCTGCACTTAATGAAGAAGGCGCTACAGTGTCGTCACCTTCTGACTTTATCTCACCTTGTGCGATTGCCCCTAGAAGTTTGAGATGATCTTCATTCTTCTTCTCTTCTTGTTCCAAAAACTCGTCCTTTACACTTGCAAGAGTCACTGGAGCAGAGACTGAAGCACCGGCTACCGTAGCCCCCGATCCGGCTCCTATTGCAGATCCTGCAGCAGCCTTAGTCTTACCAAATTTTACATAATCATTAAAAATAGTTACAGTTGGATCGACAACTACTTGTCTTCCATGCTGAGTTTCTTTTTCTTCCTGAACCGGTATCAGGGCCGGGAACGCATCTGGCGGATGGGTTGTAGCTGGGGTCGCTGGGGGTGGTGGGGGTGCTTTGGGGTAAGCAGACTCGAGTGCGTAGACAACAGCATCGAGCCTATCATGTATTCCATTTATGTTGCCTGACGTTGGAATAGAATGCACATCAACAAATAAATCACCATTATCATCCCTCTTATACCTCACTTTTACTGTACGGAAGAAACCATTAGATTGGCGGTATCCATCATCTATTTCAGCTTCAGTATTCACACGTTGTAAGTTGTCGCTCTCAAGAGCCCTTTTGATCAGATTAAAACTTCTTTTAAAGCTAGCATAATGTTCTCGAAACCTCGAATCATTCGCTAAACTGGCCTTATGATAATTCTCAAATGAGTCGCAAGCTTCAAAGTAGGCTGGCGGGGGTGGAAACTTCGGGTAATTGGTGCTGGCAAAATCGCTCACTTCTTTACACATTCTTGCCATTAACGGCCCAATGACTTTTTGATCGGTACCAATGACTTTTTGATCGGTATCCGTACTCTTCAGAATGTATTGAATTAATCCATCGCTGATCAAAATTTTAAATTCTTTTGGTGCACTCGCGCTCGTACTTTCTTTGTTTTCCGAGGCCAACGCCGTACCGGCACCAAATAAAAACGCGCACAACTGAACGAACATAAAACCCTGCGCTATACGAATGAGAGATTGAGTTCTGCGAGCTATACGAATAGACATGCGACGCTCCTATTGCGACAGTGTTTTCTTCTTCCCTGGAATCGGCTTTTTTTGAATCCTCTAAAAGAAGTAAACCTCTTAATCTTATCATCTTTTAGGGGCGATTTCCATTAAGTAACGCCGCTTTAAAGCCACTATCAAGCTTACCTAGAATTTATGAAAATACTAATCATTACCTGCAAATACGACACTGCAGCCTTCCAGCACCTCTTTCAGATCCTCTCGATACCTATTTCACGTCATTTATGCGTTCGTTTTCTACTTTTCTAAATTCTTTTAGTTTAAATACCGTGTCCAGCAAGACACGCTTGGGTCATATTACAAATTTTATTACAGAATTTCAGCGCAGTTTTTTAGGACACAGTCAGCGTTGACACAGTAAAAATAATTAAATCTTAATTAAATAAAATATAGTATAATAAAAGTAAGCCGACCTAAATAATCCGCACAAATCATGAAAAGGAGTACATGAAGATGACTAACAATCCGAAGGAGAAACCGTTTGAGCTTGAGTTCTTGGACTTGAACTGGGTAACGCCAGAGCTTGCCGTAGCTAGCGATGCCTGCAATAGTAAAGGATTCGACTTTCTTGCGAAGGAACTCAAAATAAATGCTTTAGTAGATCTCCGTTGGGAAGGCCGTCATGATGCGAGTCTTGTTGCAAAGTCTGGCATTGAACTCCTCTATCTGCCGACTAACGATCAAGATGCTGTATCGCAAGAGGATCTTTGGAAGGCAGTCCGTTGGATTAATAATGTTATCACCAAGAATCAAAAAGTCGTAATACACTGTACTTATGGAATTGGGAGAAGCGTTCTACTGGCCTGTTGTGTGCTGGTAAGTCAAGGCTCCACTCCTCTGCAAGCTTTTGCTGCTGTCAGAAAGGCACGAAGTAAAGCGGCCCCTACTCATCAACAACTCGAAGCACTTCTTACGTGGTCAAAAAACTGGTACAAAACTCAGAATCGGGTTTTTCCTGATGTTTCCATTTTCGACCTGATCGCAGAATATTTATCATTAAAGGACTAGAAACCAGAACTAGATCCACCTGCATCCGATTGCCTCTTCGCTTGCTCAACCGGCGCTCCTGCTCTCGCGGAAATACTAGATGTACTGGACCTAGTAGAAAGCGTGGACCCTGAAGATGTAGATGACACTGAGGTAGTGGACATCGATCTCGCCAATACCGGTGAAGACGGCTCTGAATCATCTGCCTTCCCCCCTAATTTAA
Organism: Deltaproteobacteria bacterium; assembly: GCA_013286765.1. Next base: position 2,116 of record JABDFB010000082.1, on the reverse strand, counting down.
AATTAAATGGATATGCACTAGAATTCAGAAATTTCGAAAAAGACCCACTAGACGTTCCATCTGCGGTCATAACCCTTGGAGATGATGCTGCAGATACAAGTCTCGGTGATAGTTCTGACACCCCTTTCGAGCCTGTCGTGGGTGCAGCCTTTGGCGACCCTCCGGACGACGCACCCCTGCGTGACAACGAAGGATGATTGAACAAGCTCTCTGAAGTTATATGCTTCGGCGACCCTATTGTGGGCGCACTCTTCGGCGATCTTGTATCTGTTTCCGCACCGTGAGCACTGTGCAGGTTACCTTGAGATTTGGAAGTGACGATTCCTCTGGTACTTAGTTTTGGTGACCGGCTCTCCTCTTCTTCTTTATTCCCTTTGATCCTTTCCAAAAATCCGGGCCGCGAACGATGTGGATAATAATAAAGGGGATCAATCCCAGCTATGTCGCTGTGGAAAGAGGACAGAGTTTCTGTACTATCGTCGCGTTCGGAACTTCCTGATACTTCAGGAATCGCAGAAGAAACCGAAGAAGAAGCATCCGATCCCGGAGCAGACTGTAAAGCAGAGAGAGAAGCGTTCGACACCCTCATCCGCAAAGGATGTTGTTGCTGGAGTTCTGCCAACTGTTGTTGCAAGTCGCGATTCTCTTGCTGCAGACCGATGATCTCGCTATTCTTGGCGTGCATTTCAGCCGGTGAGACTAAGAGAATTTCGGTTTTTAGCTTAAACTTTTCGGGCTTTTGATGGCCTCGTAGTTGTAAAGTCACAGTCGTGAACCCATCGACCTGAGTTCCAACATTGATAATCTCTGAAAGAATAAGTGGATTAATTCTTTTTTTATTACCTGCCTCTTCAGAAAGTTCACGAGCAAAATCTAATAGGGTAGATTGTTGCTCCACTACCTGAGATGTACTGAAGCTAGACAAACAGGTTTGAAATGTCATGGATCTTGAAACGGAAGTTTCGCGCGATTCTTTTTCTTCCGACGCTAAAACGGGATAGGCTACTAAGCTCACGCCGCCGCAAATAGTTACAATGGCCATACCCAGATACACAACAGGTCCGACTAGCAACGAATTCAAAGACTTCATTCGCAACCTCATAACATCCTTTTTTTTGTCAGTGTTACAATCCGACACGAACGCCGTTAGATTGGCAACAACGGCGAGAACTGCTATCTCTATTGCAATAAGGCCGAATCGCATAATGCCACTCAACCTATTCTTTCTTGAATATCAGTACAATAATTATTTATTTCTTCTCTGAAGAATTTTTACTCAATCGATTATCTTTAATAGATGAAAACAGTATAGAGGGACTCAGAAGTTGATCAACCTTCGCATTACCCTCAGATAGGGTGCCTGCGGGGCTCAGGGTTCCCGCTCGGGTCCGGCATTCGACTCACATTGTAGAGTACAGAACGCTTCGCGTTCTTTTTCATTTTAATTGACGCTCTTTGAGCGTCCCCAATGGGAGTCCCTTCCGGTCGTTTCGCACCTACGGTGCAAAACGCCTGCAGTCCCGCCTCCCCTCGCACCCTGGCTCCTCGGCCATTCGGCCTGCGGGGCTCAGGGTTCCCGCTCGGGTCCGGCATTCGACTCACATTGTAGAGTACAGAACGCTTCGCGTTCTTTTTCATTTTAATTGACGCTCTTTGAGCGTCCCCAATGGGAGTCGAACCCATGTTTGCGCCGTGAGAGGGCGCCGTCCTAGGCCACTAGACGATGGGGACATGAAAGCCAGACTTCTTTATCGCTTTTCTTTTGCCATCTCAACTCTTCTTTCGTCGCACCACCGTTCTTCCGTCGCGTAAAATACTGAAGGCGGACTCACCGTCTGGTGAATCCGCCTTCAGCTTTTTGAGAGTCTCAAAATCCCGAATTTCGCGAATCTACTGATTATCTACGAAATTGTCCGGGAATGGTCGGCTTACCTGCTCCGCCACCAGGAGGGGTCTGTCCCGGTTTATTTGGCGATCCTGGGCTACCAGGACTGCCAGGCGTTCCGGGCGGTTTGCTCGGAGGCTTGGGAGGTACAGGAGGAGGTGGAACCTGGCCGGGAACATTAGGTTTCCCAGGTGAACCGGGTGAACCAGGTGTTCCGGGTGGTTTACTTGG